>NZ_AP027055.1:1297090-1621363 GCF_027924905.1 Limnohabitans sp. INBF002 | reverse complement strand
GAGCAGCCTCAAGTTCTCTCGGCTTTGTCAGCCAAATCGCCGTTGCGCCAGTTCCTCACGCGTGCGGGTGCGCATTACTTGGGCCAAGCCAAACATGGCGAGCAAGTGTTGGACCCTGTGGCACGCTTTCACTTGGGCAACGGGGCGCGCATTGAGCGCATCAACTGGTTTGCCGACCCTTCGGCCAAAGGCGTCAAACAATCGCACGGCTTGATGGTCAATTACCTCTACGATCTCAAGCGGTTAGACAAACATCGTCAAATGCTAGAAAAGGGCATTGCCCCCGCGTCTGGCGATGTGCAAGACATGTATTTCAAATGAGTCAGTGAACTAAAACCTTCAAGGAGACAAACATGAACCATCTCAAAACCAACGCAAGCCGCCGACAGTGGATGGCGCTTACCGCCGCTGCATGTGCTGCATTCAGTCTCGGCGCGCAAGCGCAGACCACATGGCCCACCAAACCCGTGACCCTGATTGTTCCGTTCCCCGCAGGCGGTGGCACTGACGCATTTGCCCGTCCGTTTTCTGCGCAGTTCTCTAAGCAATCAGGCAAAACCTTGGTCATCGACAACCGCGGTGGTGCGGGTGGCAACTTAGGCGCGGGTGTCGCTGCCAAAGCCGCGCCCGATGGCTACACCTTGTTCATGGGGGCGGTGCATCATTCGATCGCACCGTCAATGTATGCCAAGCTCGATTACGACCTTGAACGCGATTTTGTGCCACTGACCATGATTGCCATGGTGCCGCAAGTGTTGGTGGTCAACCCCAAAAAAATCACAGGTGATTTCAAATCATTCTTGGCCGAAGTGCGCAAGAACCCTGGCAAATTCAACTACGGCTCGGCAGGCGGCGGCACCTCGCACCACATGGCAGGTGAGCTGTTCAAGCTGCAAACCAATACGTTCATCACCCACATCCCGTACCGCGGTGCGGGGCCTGCGCTGCAAGACTTGATTGGCGGCAACGTGGACATGATGTTTGATGGCTTGGGTTCATCTGCACAGCACATCAAGGGGGGGCGTGTCCGTGCTTTGATGGTGTCTGGAAACAAACGCAACCCTGCCTTCCCCGATGTGCCTTGCGCCGCTGAGCTGGGCTTGCCCGACTACACCGTCACCACTTGGTATGGCTTGTGGGCTCCCAAGGGCACGCCTGCTGATGTGCAAGCACGCATTCTCGAGGAAGTGAAAAAGGCCTCGACAGGTGATGAACTCAAAGTAGCTTGGGCCAACAACGGTGCAGATTTCCCCAACATGACCAGCGCCCAATTTGGCAGCTTTGTGCACAACGAAATCAAGCGTTGGGCCACTGTGGTGAAAGCTTCTGGCGCCAAACTCGACTAACTGAAAACAGACGATGAATCACAACCTCTATGCGGCTTTGCGTGCCGCGTTCCCCAAAGACTTAAACGCAACAGCCATCGAAACAGACGATGGCTTGTTCTACAGCTGGTCAGACCTTGAGCGCGCCAGCGCGATGATGGCCAATCTGCTGGATTCACTACACATCCCTAAAGGTGCGCGCGTGGCGGTGCAAGTGGAGAAGTCGGTCGAAGCCGTCATGCTCTACCTCGCCACTTTGCGTGCGGGCTATGTGTTCTTGCCCTTGAACACGGCGTACCAAAGCGCAGAGATTGAATATTTCATTGGCAACGCCGAGCCCGCCGTGGTGGTGTGCAGCAGCAAGAACTTTGGCTGGGTCAGCAAGATTGCCTTCAAGGCGGGCACGCAAAACGTGTTCACCTTGGACGACAACCGCACAGGCAGCTTGTTAGAGCGCGCCGCACATTGCTCAGACAAACACCAAGTGGTGCAAAACAAGGCTGATGATTTGGCCGCCATTTTGTACACCAGTGGCACAACAGGTCGCAGCAAAGGCGCCATGCTCTCGCACGGCAACATGCTCAGCAATGCCCAAACCTTGAAAAAATACTGGGGCTGGAAGCCGGGCGATGTGTTGATTCACGCTTTGCCCATCTTCCATGTGCACGGTTTGTTTGTGGCCATCCATGGCGCCTTGCTCAATGGCAGCAAGATGATTTGGTTGTCCAAGTTTGACCCGAAGCTCGTCATCGCCAAAATGTCAGAAGCCACCGTGTTCATGGGTGTACCCACACTCTATGTGCGCATGTTGGCAGAACCAAGCCTGACCAAAGCACAAGCGTCGAACATGCGTTTGTTCATCGCAGGTTCAGCGCCGTTGTTGCTGGAGACGTTCAACGAATGGCAAGAGCGCACAGGTCAAACCATTCTCGAGCGCTACGGCATGAGCGAAACCGTCATGCTCACCTCCAACCCCTATGCAGCCGATGCGCGCTACCCCGGCCAAACCGAACGCCGTGGTGGCACCGTGGGCTTCCCGCTTCCCGGTGTCTCCTTGCGCGTGCAAGACGACCAAGGCCACGCCTTGCCCGTGGGTGAAATTGGCGGCATCCAAGTCAAAGGCCCCAACGTGTTTGGCGGCTACTGGCGCATGCCGGAAAAAACCAAAGAAGAATTCACTGCTGACGGTTACTTCAAAACAGGCGATGTGGGCAAAGTGGACGAGCGTGGCTACGTGGTCATCGTGGGCCGCAGCAAAGACCTCATCATCAGCGGCGGCTACAACGTCTACCCCGCAGAGATTGAGGGCTACATCAACGACATGCCCGGCGTGGCTGAAAGCGCCTTGATTGGTGTGCCGCACCCTGACTTTGGCGAAGTGGGCGTGGCGGTGGTCATTGCCAAGCCCGGTGCCAAGGTGGATGCAGACGCGGTGGTTGCAGCGCTCAAGTCCCAACTGGCGAACTTCAAAATTCCGAAGAAGTGTTTTGTGGTCGCAGAGTTGCCGCGCAACACCATGGGCAAAGTGCAAAAGAACTTACTTCGCGATCAATACAAAGGCTTGTTCTAAGTTCTTCCACGCGCTTCGCCAAGGCGATCAGCCGGTATCCGAGAAGTGGCTTTCAATCTTTTGATTTCCCACACTCGGATGCTGACGGGGCTGAGCGGCGGCTGACGATTTCTGGTGCTCCAGCATGAGTCAGCCGCCGCTCAGCCCCGTCAGCATCCGCGACAGAAAAAAGAAAAGCCACTCAAACGAGTGGCTTTTTCATGGAGCAGTAAAAACTTAGCCAGCCAAAGCCGCTGAGTTCACCCGCTGTGTGATGTGCGCCAAAGCCTCATCCACTTGGTCAATCAAGATCAAGCACAAGTCGCCCTTTTGCAAACGCTCCATCGCACGGTCAATCGCCAAAAACTCGCCGTGAATTTCATCGATGTGTGTCGTGCGTTTTGCACCGTCCAAACCTTGGCGCAAAAGCTTCAACACCTCGCCATCCACACGGCCACGTTGGCATGCGTCTTGGTACAACACCACATCGTCAAACGCTTCACCGATCAGACGCGTTTGTTCGCGGATGTCTTCGTCACGGCGGTCGCCCGCACCGCTGATCACCACACTGCGGCGCTGCGCTGGCAGGTTGGTCACGGCTTGCACTAAGGCTTTGATGGCGTCTGGGTTGTGGCCGTAATCGGCAATGACTGTGGCGCCTTTGTAGTCGAACACGTTGAAACGGCCGGGCACCGCATTGCTGTCGCTCACAAAGGTGGCCAAGCCTTTGCAGATGGTTTGCCAAGGCACACCCACCGCCCATGCCGCACCGATGGAAGCCATGGCGTTTTCAATTTGAAAGCCAATCGCGCCACTGCGTGTGACCGGAATTTCCGACAAAGGAATACGCACCGAGTGGTGGCCTTGCATGGCCACAATTTGGTCGTCTTCTACAAACAGCACGCGTTTGCCTTGCGCACGGTGTGTGGCAATGACGGGGTGGTGCGAGTCCAGGCCAAAGAAGGTCACTTGGCCGGGGCAGTTGTTGGCCATGGCGGCGACGATGGGGTCGGTCGCATTCAATACGGCGGTGCCTGACGCTGCCACGTTTTGCACGATGACGCGCTTCAACACAGCGAGGTCTTCGACGGTGGAGATGTAGTTCAAACCGAGGTGGTCACCCATGCCGATGTTGGTGACCACGGCCACTTGGCAGCGGTCAAAGGCCAAGCCTTCACGCAACATGCCGCCGCGTGCGGTTTCGAGCACCGCCGCATCCACATCGGGGTGTGCCAACACGTTGCGACCGCTGCGTGGGCCGCTGCAGTCGCCGCTGTCGGTTTGGCGGCCATTCACGTACACACCGTCGGTGTTGGTCATGCCCACGCGCAAGCCATTGGCGCGCAGCAGGTGAGAGGTCAAACGCACGGTGGTGGTTTTGCCGTTGGTGCCGGTGACAGCAATCACAGGAATACGACCATCGCCACCATCGGGGAACATGGTGGCCATGACAGCTTCGCCCACGTCACGGCCTTTGCCGAACGAGGGGCTTAAGTGCATGCGCAAGCCAGGGGCAGCGTTGACTTCGACCACGCCGCCGCTTTGTTCTTCGAGGGGACGCAACACAGATTCGCACACCACGTCGACGCCACAAATGTCCAGGCCCACCATTTGCGCGGCTGCAATGGCACGCAAGGCAACTTCGGGGTGCACGTCATCTGTCACGTCGGTGGCAGTGCCGCCTGTGGAGAGGTTGGCGTTGTTGCGCAGAATCACGCGTGCGCCTTTGGCGGGCACGGAGTTGGCCTCAAAGCCTTGTTCTTTCAGGCGCGCAATGGCGATGTCGTCAAAGCGAATTTTGGTCAGCGAGGTGGCATGGCCTTCGCCACGGCGTGGATCGGCGTTGACGATGTCAACCAGTTCACGCACGGTGTTTTTGCCGTTGCCAATCACCAGCGGCGGTTCGCGTCTGGCGGCGGCAACGAGCTTGTTGCCTACGACCAGCAAGCGGTAGTCGCTGCCAGGCAAGAAGCGTTCAACCAATACCTCTTCACGGCAAGCGCGTGCCGCAAGGTAAGCGGCTTTGACGCCTTCTTCGGTGGTGACGTTGACAGAAATGCCTTTGCCTTGGTTGCCGTCGCGTGGCTTGACCACCACGGGTAAGCCGATTTCTTGTGCCGCAGCCCACGCATCTTCGGGGCTGATGGCTGGGCGGCCCAAAGGCACGGGCACACCCGCTGCGTGCAGCAGCTTTTTGGTGAGTTCTTTGTCTTGCGCGATGGATTCGGCAATGGCACTGGTGGAGTCAATCTCAGCCGCTTGAATGCGGCGTTGTTTGCTGCCCCAGCCCAGTTGGACCAAGCTACCTTCGGTCAAGCGACGGAAGGGAATACCACGTGCGATCGCAGCGTTAACAATGGAGGCTGTCGATGGGCCCAGGCGAATGTCTTCATCCAGTTCGCGCAATTGGTGAATGGCGGCGTCCACATCAAAGCTGGTGTTGTTGAGGGCCGCGAGGCACAGCTCGTGTGCCAACTTGATGGCCATGATGCCCACTTGTTCTTCCGTGTACTCCACCGCGACTTGAAACAAACCGTGGTCGGTGGTGGCCGTGGTGCGGCTGAAGGTGACAGGGCAGCCGGCTTCAATTTGTAAATGCAAAGTGGCGGCTTCCAACGCATGCGCCATGCTGAGCTTGACCTTGTGGTCGGTCGGCTGCAAGTTGCCCACACCTGGAAACAAGTTACGCAGGCGGTTTTCAAAGTCTGGGTGTTGGCTCAGATCGACTTCACCCGCGTCACACGTGGCCATGGCTTCCACAGCAGTGTGACGGGTCCAGAGGTTGGGGCCGCGTAGGGCGCGGATACGAGAGACTTCCATTAGCCATTCATCCTTGCAACGTCTTTGGCAACATGTTGGTTTTGTTGCCCAAAATTTTTCAAACCAGCGCGAATCAGCAGTGGCGCGATGTCCAGCGACCAAGCGGTCGCCACAGCGGCCAGCAGTGTCGAAATGTGCAAACCGTCTTTGAGCAAGCGTGCAATCAACTCGAGGTCGAGATGGAACAGCTGCGTTTCTTGGTCGCCGCGCGCCAAGGTGACGTGGCCGTCTTTGCAGAACACCGCACGACCGCCCGCTTGTAAATGGGCCATCAAGGTGGCGTTGTCTTGCTGTTTGGCGTAGTACACCACTTCACCATCACTCAGCTCGGCCAAGGTGGTGACAGCTTCTTCGTCGGCGTTGAGGACGGCGGCGCCTTCGGGCAACACCAAGTCGATTTGTGTGCGAACCACGGTGCGCATTTGTTCTGCGGTTTGGATGTCGTGTTTTTCAATCAGCACGTCATTCGTTGCAGGCATGTTGGTCACGACACCGACCAAGCAGCGGTCGTAGGCCAAGCCTTCGTCCAAGATGTGAGCTGGCGTGGTTTCGAACACGGCAGCGTCCAGCGCACGGTTGATGAGCAAGCGCTCCGAGGCTTCAAAGCCGCGTGAATCGCTTTTGCCCAAATGCTGCTGGTCCATGTACAGGCCATCTTTGCAAGCCAAGCCGGTGCGTTTGCCTGAGAGGTGCAGCAACCAAGCGACGAGCTGAGACAGCTCGGTGGTTTGCTGGCTACCCGAAATGCCCACCACGGGGATGCGGCCAGATTCATTGGGGCCAAACAGGTGCTCGACGATGGCCTTGCCCACAGGGCGGGGTTGACCCACTGCAGGTTTGACGTGCATCAGCAAGCCTGGGCCTGCATTGACCTCGATGATGGCACCCTTGGTTTCTTCCAGGGGGCGTGAAATATCTTGCGTCACGATGTCGATGCCGGCAATGTCCAAGCCAATCACGCGAGCGGCGAGGGTGGCCACGGCCGCGACTTCGGGGTGGACCAAATCGGTCACGTCGTTGTTGAGGTTGCCGTTGCGCTGCACCACCACGATGCGGCCTTTTTCGGGCACGCTGCTGGGCTCAAGACCTTGGCGTTGAATTTCGAGCAATGACATTTCACCGCGTGGGGTGTGCAAGCGAATCAGGTCGAGTGGGAAGCCTTCGGCAATGCCGCGACGTGGGTCGGTGTTGATTTGGCTGTCAATCAATTGCTCCACGGTTGATGTGCCGTCACCGGTGATGTAAGCCGTTTCGCCACGGGTGGCGGCCACCACGCGGTCGCCCACCACCAAGACGCGGTGCTCATCACCCCGCACATAGCGCTCAATCAACACTTCGCTGCCTTCTTTTTCAGCAGCCACCCAAGCTTGGCGCACGCCTGCTTCGGTGTTCACGTCGAGGGACACGCCCCAGCCGCGGTTGCCGTCCAAGGGCTTCACCACCACGGGCAAGCCGATGTCTTGCGCGGCTTCCCACGCTTCGTCTGCCGTTTTGACAATTTGGCCTTCAGGCACAGGAATGCCGCATTGCGTCAGCAAGCGCTTGGTCAGGTCTTTGTCGCTAGAAATGCTTTCTGCGATGGCGCTGGTGCGGTCGGTTTCAGCAGTCCAGATGCGGCGCTGCTTGGCACCATAGCCCAGTTGTACCAAGTTGCCTTCGGTCAGCCGAATGAAGGGGGTTTTGCGTTCGACCGCTGCATCGACGATGCAGGCTGTGCTGGGGCCTAAGCAACGCAAGTCGGCGATCTTCTTCAAACGCTCGACGGTGGCTGCGATGTCAAAAGGCTTGTTGTTGGCGGCGGCCATCACGAGTTCACGAGCGGCCAAAAAGCTTTCGCGGCCCAGTTCTTCGTGTTCGGTACGGAACACCACCTTGTAGATGCCGCGCTTGCTGATTTCACGGGCCTTGCCAAACTCAGCGCGCGCACCGGCCAAGAGCTGCAACTCGATGGAGACGTGCTCCATGATGTGGCCCATCCATGTGCCGCCGACCAAACGGGTCAAGAAGCCGCCACGGTGGCCCACACCGCAATGGTGTTCGACCAAGCCGGGCAACCAAGCGTTGATGCGGTCATTGAAACCGTCAATTTTGTTGGAGGGGTGGTCTTCCATCTCGCCCAAGTCGATGAGCGCTTCGATGATGGGGCGGTAAGTCCAGATATTGGGCCCACGCAAGTAGTTCATGCGCAGGATTTGAATGTCTTTGAAGGCCATAAATTAGCGGAAGTTTTGAGCGGAGGTTTGGTGTGGCTGAAGCAGGGGGAGAGCCGAGGTCACCACAGCGACCTCCGAGGCTGCGGCGATACAATCATTTGTATACGTGCGGGGGTACAACAAAGTCTTGGCTCCTGCTTTTATTTTTATCGCCGTCCATCGATTGACATCGGTTGAAGCAGCAAAATTCCAATAATGAATTCTTCTTTATCGGCTTCCGCCAAAGTTGTTTTGCCCGAGGGCTGGCAAACTTCAGCTTTTGCACAACTGTCTACTCATGAAAACGTTCTAGCCTGGCTAGAGGTTGACTTGAATGCCCAATTGCATTTTTCGCTAGGGCTACTAATTGTGACAGACCAAAGGGTGCTTTTTGGCTCTCAACAGGCGGGTTCAAGCCCTGTTTGGGACAGTTGGACATTGGCTGCAGGCATGAAGATGAAGCACACCGACCATGCGGGTGTGGGCACCTTGAGCTTGGTCGATGCCACGCACCGCATCGCCAGCTGGCGATTCACCCTGACGCACAACGTCACGGCCATGCGCCTGCAAGAGAAGTTTGCCGAACGCCTTGAGGTGTTGACCCATGGCAAATCGCTGGCGACATCGGCTCAGGCGCGTTGCCCTCAGTGCAAATTGCAACTCGAACATGTGGGCGATGAATGCCCTGTGTGCAGCCGCGAGCAGCACGCGCCGCTGTCTACCTGGGGCTTGTTCCGCCTCTGGCGCTTTGCGCATCCTTACCGCTGGCGTTTACTGGCTGGCTTTTTGTTGACGCTGGCGTCCACCGCGGCCACCTTGGTGCCGCCTTACCTGACCATGCCGCTGATGGACGATGTGCTGATCCCGTTCCAAAACGGCAAAGACATCGACCATGATTTGGTCTATATGTATTTGGGCGGCTTGCTGGGCGCCGCTTTGCTGGCCTGGGGCTTGGGCTGGCTCAAAACCTACATCTTGGCCTTGGTGTCTGAACGCATCGGCGCTGACTTGCGCACCACGGCCTATGAACATTTGATGCGCTTGTCGCTCGAATACTTTGGCGGACGACGCACGGGCGACTTGATGAACCGCATTGGTGCTGAGACCGACCGCATTTGCGTGTTTTTGTCGCTGCATTTGCTAGATTTCGCCACCGACGTGCTGATGATTGTGATGACGGCTTCCATCCTCATCAGCATCGACCCCAAGTTGGCAGCGGCCACCTTGCTGCCGCTGCCTTTCATCGTTTGGTTGATTCACACCGTGCGTGACAAGCTGCGCACCGGTTTCGAGAAGATCGACCGCGTCTGGTCGGAGTTGACCAACGTGTTGGCTGACACCATTCCTGGCATCCGCGTCGTCAAAGCCTTCGCCCAAGAGACGCGCGAAGCCAACCGTTTTCGCGATGCCAACAAACACAACTTGGCTGTGAACGACCGCATCAACTTTGTCTGGTCTTTGTTCTCGCCCACGGTCACGCTGATGACCGAAGTGGGTTTGCTGGTGGTGTGGGGCTTTGGCATTTACTTGGTGTCTCACCACCAAATTTCGGTGGGTGTGTTGGCCGCTTTCTTGGCCTACATCGGCCGCTTCTACACACGCCTTGATTCCATGAGCCGCATCGTCTCGCACACCCAAAAAGCGGCGGCGGGTGCCAAGCGTATTTTTGAAATCTTGGACCACGTGTCTAGCGTGCCTGAGACGACTCACCCACAAAAGTTGCCTACGCCTTTGCAAGGCAACATTGAAATTCAAGATGCTGGTTTCCGTTATGGCAACCGCGCGGTGATTCGCGGCATGAACCTCAACATCCGCCCCGGCGAGATGATTGGCTTGGTCGGTCAAAGTGGTTCCGGCAAGAGCACCTTGGTCAACCTGATTTGCCGTTTCTACGATTTGAGTGAGGGCTCCATCAAGCTCGACGGGATCGACATTCGCAACATTGCCTTGTCGGACTTTCGCAGTCATATTGGCATGGTGTTGCAAGAACCGTTTTTGTTCTTTGGCACGATTGCCGACAACATTGCCTACGGTAAGCCCGATGCCACACGTGAAGAAATTGTGTCGGCAGCGCGTGCGGCCCATGCCCATGAGTTCATCTTGCGTTTGCCGCAAGGCTATGACTCGTTGGTGGGCGAGCGAGGTCAAGGTCTGTCGGGTGGCGAGCGTCAGCGCATCTCGATTGCGCGCGCCTTGCTCATCAACCCACGCATCCTCATCTTGGACGAAGCCACTGCGTCGGTGGACACGGAGACCGAACAAGAAATTCAAAAGGCCTTGGACAACCTCGTGCAAGGCCGCACCACGATTGCCATTGCCCACCGTTTGTCCACGCTCAACAAAGCCGACCGTTTGGTGGTGATGGAGCAGGGCGTGGTGGTGGAAGAGGGCGACCACGACACGCTCATGGCGCGTCAAGGCGCGTACTACCGCTTGTATGAAGCCCAAGCGAAAAATGCAGAAGACGCCGTGGCGCGTGCTTCGACGAAGGAGTCTGTATGAGTGCCGCCTTGAACTTGGGCTTCACGTTGGCCTTTGACCCTTTTGGCAAATTGGTGGTCACCTTGGCCGACGGCTCGCAACATGTGGGTGCCGTGGTGGCGCGTGCGTTCCCGATTGCCACGCCTGACCAATGCATTTCCATTTTGAGTGCTGAAGGCAAAGAGTTGGCTTGGGTTGAAAACCTCAACGATTTGCCCGCAAATGAGCGTGACATCGTGGCGCAAGCCCTGCAAGGCCGCGAGTTCATGCCCGAGATTTTGCGTTTGGACGGGGTGAACAGTTTTTCCACGCCCAGCATCTGGCGTGTGCAAACCAACCGTGGCCCCGCGCAGCTGGTGCTCAAAGGCGAGGAAGACATTCGCCGCTTGAGCGCGAGCCGACTCATCGTGGCGGATGCCCATGGCGTGCAATTCTTGATTCGCGACTTGCCGTCGCTCGATCGTCACACCCGCAAGTTGCTGGACCGCTTCTTATAAAACGGCCAGGTCGTTTCAGCGGCCTTCGCAGGTGGCAAACAGGTCGTGCTCGCGTTGGTAGACGGCGGTCTTCACGGCCATCAAGCCCAACACCGAATGGAACAAGTTGTCGTGCGACAGGGGCTTGTGACGTTCGGCTTGCAAGCAACGGGTGCTCACACGGCTGAGCTGCTCAAACCCTGGAGACAACCACGTGATCAGTGGCACGGTCGTTTGTTCGGGGGGCGCCACGCTGTAGGGCAGGCCATGCAAATACATGTTCTTTTCGCCCAGAGATTCGCCATGGTCTGACACATAAAGCATGGCCGTGGTGCTGGTTTTTTCTTGCGTTTTCAGCCAAGCAATGACGCCGGACAAAAAATGGTCGGTGTACACAATCGTGTTGTCGTAGGCATTGACCACTTGGGCACGGTCGCATTGCGAGAGCGAGGTGTCGGTGCACTCTGGCGTGAAGGGTTTGAACGCGGCAGGTGTGCGCTTGAAATAAGCTGGGCCATGGCTACCCATTTGGTGCATCACCACCACCGTACCGTGCGTGCGGCGCTCTGCGGGCAGCTTGGCCAATTCGGCTTCAATGCGTGCAAGCATCACCGTGTCACGGCATTCGTCTCCCGCACAGTGGTCGGGCAATTTCAGGTCTGAGGTGTTCACATAAGGCACGCGTGTGCACTGGCCTTTGCAGCCCGATTGGTTGTCCATCCACAGCACCGCGTAGCCTGCGCGTTGCAGCACATCCAGCATGTTTTCAAATTCGTTGCTGCGGTTGGCGAAATCGGTGCGTCCTAAGTGCGAAAACATGCAGGGCAGCGACTCTGCTGTACTGGTTCCGCAAGAGCTGACGTGGGTGAAGCTGGTGACGTTTTCTTTGGCCAGTTGTGGGTTGGTGTTGCGGGCGTAGCCGTTGAGCGAGAAGCTTTGGCTGCGTGCGGTTTCACCCAGTACAAACACCAGCAGTGGTGGACGCTGAGGCGTGTGACCGGCGCGTGAGGCAATGCGCGCATCCAAGCCCAAACTTTGCATTGGTCCCCGAGGGCGCTCAGCGGGAATGACGGTCATGTCGAGCACCGCATAGATGCTGTTGAGCGGGTTAATTTGGTAGCGCATCTCGGTGTAATTGCGCATGAGCGATGAGAAGTCTTGAAACACCAGCTGCGTGGTGCCAAAGGCTAAAACCAGTGCGCTCGTAAACAACCCGGCATTGCGCAGTAGTTGTTGCGTTAACGGCTGCGTTGTCATGGGTTGTCGCCACAGCCAGATGATTGGCAATATCGCTAAGCCCATCACGGTCCCTAGCAACTGCCAGCTCAGTTGATCGCGCGCTTCACGTGTGTCAGTTTGAAGCACATTCACCAGCATGGGGGTGTCTACGACCACGCCGTACATCAGCATGTAATGCGTGGCGAAGGCCGCCAAAAGTAAAAGCAGCGTGATGGCCGGTTTCAGCGTGAAGCGCCAAGCGAACAGCGACAGCAAGCTTGTCACCACACACGCGATGATCAAGGCAAAAGCCACGCCAAACCCCACGCCATGCCAGCCGGTGAGGTCGGGTAAAAGCAGTAAGTTTTTCCAAAGGGCCAAGTTGCCCAGAACAGCCAACCAAAGGCTAGCGACGATCACCAAAGTGGTGGCTGGGCGCGCAGGGCGGGCAGGGGAATTCAGAAACATGGTGCGCATATCGATGGGCGTGATTCACGGGGTTCAGGTTGGCCACGTGCTGCCGTGCTCCGGCACCACGGCACGCCAGCGCAGCTCGCGCTCAATGCGCTGACGCATGGCATCTGCGGCGTCTAGCTCCCCATGCACCACATAAACCTGGCTGGGAGCGTGCTTCATGTGCTTGAGCCAGCTGATCAGCTGTGTGGCGTCGGCATGGGCGGACGACGATTCAAGTTGCACCACTTCGGCATTCACGGCCACGTCTTGGGCGTGGATGCGCACGGTGCTGTTGCCCTTGGCCAAAGTGTCGCCACGTGTGCCGGGTGCTTGATAACCGGTGAGGATGACCATGTTGCGGTGGTCGGGCAGGTAATGCGCCAAGTGATGCAACACGCGCCCACCCGTGGCCATGCCGCTGGCGGACAAGATCACCATCGGACCGTGGTGTTTGGCCAGCGCCTTGGATTGCTCGGGCGTTTCCACCATCGTGGCGATATGCGCCATTTTGTGCAGCGCATGGGTATCCAGGCGCAGTGCATCCGGGTGACGCGGCAGTAACTCGGTGGTGTGTACCGCCATGGGGCTGTCCAAAAAGATGGGCAAGCTGCGCGGTATGTCGCCACGCTCTTTGAGAAGAGCAATGGCATGGAGCAGCGCCTGCGCGCGACCCACGGCAAACACCGGCACCACAGCCACGCCACCGCGTGAGGCCACGCGCTTCAAGGCCGGCGCCAACTCAGCCAGCACATCTTCTTTTGGATGCGTGCGGTTGCCGTAAGTGGATTCAATCAACACGGTGTCGGCCTCTGGCGGCAGATCTGGTGGGTTCATGACGAGGTCGTCGGGACGCCCCAAATCACCGCTGAACAAAATGCGACGGCCTGCCACTTCTAACAAGATGCTGGCGGCGCCCAAGATGTGGCCCGCAGATGAAAACGTGGCTTTCCAGCCGGGGATGGGCGAAAAGGTTTTGCCAATGACTTCCGGGTGCAGCAAGTTCAGGCTGACGATGGCATCGTGCTTACCGTACAGGGGCAGGGCAGGCGTGTGTTTGGAGTAGCCATGGCGGTTCAAGAACGCCGCATCTTCTTCTTGGATGTGGCCGCTGTCAGGCAACAAAATGGCGCACAAATCGCAGGTGGCAGGCGTTGCATGCACACGGCCGCGAAAGCCTTGGCGGTGCAGCAATGGTAAATAGCCACTGTGGTCTAAATGCGCGTGCGTCAAAAGCACGGCATCTATGTCTGCGGCTTTGATGGGTAGGGGGTTCCAGTTGCGCAAGCGCAGCTGCTTGTAGCCCTGAAACAAACCGCAGTCGATCAGCAGTTGCTTGCCGTCGTGCTGAACCAAATATTTGGAACCGGTGACTGTGCCGGTTCCGCCCAAAAATGTGATGTTGACGCTCATGGGCGAAGTATCCCCTCTTTAAGTGAAGACACTTCGCTTGTGAGGATTAGTTGAAAAAACGCTTGAGTTTGTCCGCCCAGCCACCCTCGGCGGGTGAATGCTTGGCACCGCCTTTTTTCAGCGACTCGTCCAACTCTTTGAGCAGCTTGCGCTGGTGCTCGGTGAGCTTGACCGGTGTTTCCACAGAGATGTGGCAATACAAGTCACCAGGGAAGCTGGAGCGGATGCCCTTCAAGCCCTTGCCACGCAAGCGGAACTGCTTGTCGCTTTGTGTGCCTTCTGGGATGTCAATGGCCGCTTCGCCTGCCAGTGTGGGCACGCGAATTTCGCCACCCAAAGCCGCGGTGGTGATGCTGATCGGCACCGAGCAGTGCAGGTCGTCTCCATCACGCTCGAAGATGTCGTGCTTCTTGACGCGAATCTCGATGAATAAATCACCGGGAGGGCCACCGTTGGTACCAGGCTCGCCGTTGCCAGTGCTGCGAATGCGCATGCCGTCGTCGATGCCCGCAGGGATTTTCACTTCCAGTGTTTTTTGCTTCTTGATCTTGCCTTGGCCGTGACACATATTGCACGGGTCAGGAATGATCTTGCCTGAACCTCGGCAATGAGGACAGGTTTGCTGCACGCTGAAAAAGCCTTGGCGCATTTGCACCTGACCGCTGCCGTGGCAGGTGGTACAGGTTTTGACCGAGGTGCCGGGTTTGGCGCCTGTGCCATCGCAGGTTTCACATTCGTCCCAGCCTGGAATTTTGAGTTGCGCGTCTTTGCCGTTGGCTGCTTCTTCCAGCGTGATTTCCATGGCGTAGCTGAGGTCGTTGCCACGGTAAACCTGACGACCACCGGGGCCGCGACGCTGTTGGCCAAAAATGTCACCAAAGATATCGCCAAAGGCCTCACCAAAACCCGCGCCACCAAAGCCGCCAGGACCACCTGGGCCGCCGCGCATATTGGGGTCCACACCTGCATGGCCATACTGGTCGTAGGCGGCACGTTTTTCGGGGTCGGACAGCATCTCGTAGGCCTCTTTGACCTCTTTGAACTGCGCCTCCGCTTCCTTGGCTTTGTCGCCTTGGTTGCGGTCGGGGTGGTACTTCATCGCGAGTTTGCGATAAGCCTTTTTGATCTCGTCGTCGCTCGCGCCTTTGGAGACGCCGAGCACTTCATAAAAATCGCGTTTGGACATGGTTGGCAGTGCCGTTTTTTTGTGGGGCTTTATCAAGACTTCGCCGCGTGTTCACCTTTTCAGGCGAAACGCGGCGAGATCAGCTCAGAAGTTCAGAAAAGGGTTTAGCCTTTTTTGACTTCTTTCACTTCAGCGTCGACCACGTTGTCGTCGGCTGGTTTGGCTTCAGGGCCAGCGGCTGCGCCGCCTGCCGCTTGGGCTGCTTGCATGTCAGCGTAGACTTTTTCGCCCAGCTTTTGTGAGGCAGTCATCAAGGCTTCGCTTTTGGCATCGATAGTGGCTTTGTCTTCGCCCTTCAATGCTTCTTCGACCTCTTTGATGGCGGCTTCGATGGCTTCTTTTTCGCCAGCGTCGAGCTTGTCGCCGTGCTCACCCAAGCTCTTCTTCACGCTGTGAACAGCGGCGTCGGCTTGGTTGCGAGACTGCACGATCTCTAACTTCTTCTTGTCTTCGGCAGCATTCAACTCGGCGTCTTTCACCATTTGTTGAATCTCGTCTTCTGACAAGCCAGAGTTGGCTTTGATCGTGATCTTGTTTTCTTTGCCAGTGGCTTTGTCCTTGGCGCCCACGTGCAAGATGCCGTTGGCGTCAATGTCAAACGACACTTCAATTTGAGGTGTGCCACGGGCCGCAGGTGCGATGCCCTCGAGGTTGAACTCACCCAAGCTCTTGTTGCCAGCGGCCATTTCGCGCTCGCCTTGGTAGACCTTGATGGTCACGGCGGGTTGGTTGTCGTCGGCAGTCGAGAAGGTTTGTGCAAACTTCGTGGGGATGGTCGTGTTCTTGGCGATCATCTTGGTCATCACGCCGCCCAGGGTTTCGATGCCCAAAGACAACGGTGTCACGTCGAGCAACAACACGTCGGTACGGTCGCCAGACAACACTTGGCCTTGAATCGCAGCGCCCACGGCCACGGCTTCGTCAGGGTTCACGTCACGACGTGGCTCTTGACCGAAGAACTCTTTGACCTTCTCTTGCACCTTGGGCATACGGCTCATACCGCCAACCAAGATCACGTCGTCGATGTCGCTCACCGACACGCCAGCGTCTTTGATGGCCATGCGGCAAGGGGCGATGGTGCGCTCGACCAACTCTTCCACCAGTTGTTCCAACTTGGCGCGGTTGAGCTTGATGTTCAAGTGCTTAGGACCCGAAGCGTCAGCGGTGATGTAAGGCAAGTTGATGTCGGTCGAAGTGGACGACGACAACTCAATCTTGGCTTTTTCAGCGGCTTCTTTCAGGCGCTGCAAGGCCAACACGTCTTTGGACAAATCAACGCCAGATTCTTTCTTGAACTCGGTGATGATGAAGTCGATGATGCGTTGGTCGAAGTCTTCACCGCCCAAGAAGGTGTCGCCGTTGGTGGACAACACTTCGAATTGCTTCTCGCCATCGACGTCCGCGATTTCGATGATGGACACGTCAAACGTGCCGCCACCCAAGTCATACACAGCAATCTTTCGGTCGCCTTTTTCTGTTTTGTCCAAACCGAACGCCAAAGCCGCAGCGGTGGGTTCGTTGATGATGCGCTTGACGTCCAAACCTGCGATGCGGCCTGCATCTTTGGTGGCTTGGCGTTGTGCGTCGTTGAAGTAAGCGGGCACGGTGATGACGGCTTCGGTCACTTCTTCGCCGAGGTAGTCTTCGGCAGTTTTCTTCATCTTGCGCAGAATTTCAGCGCTGATTTGAGGCGGTGCCAACTTGTTGCCGCGCACTTCCACCCATGCGTCGCCGTTGTCGGCTTTGGCAATGGTGTAGGGCATCAAGTCGATGTCTTTTTGAACTTCTTTTTCCGCAAACTTGCGACCGATCAAACGCTTGACCGCGTACAAGGTATTGCGTGGGTTGGTCACCGCTTGGCGTTTGGCCGATGCGCCGACCAAGATTTCGCCGTCTTCTTGATACGCAATGATCGACGGTGTGGTGCGAGCGCCTTCGGCGTTCTCGATCACTTTCGTGGTGTTGCCTTCCATGATGGCCACGCACGAGTTGGTGGTGCCCAAGTCAATACCGATGATTTTTCCCATGTTCTTACTCCAGTGATTTTTAAAAATTCAGATGGGCAGTAGTTAAGGCTAACTCTGCCAATTTCAAGTGTTTATTTAGGGGCCGCAACGGTCACCAAGGCAGGGCGCAGCACGCGCTCTGCAATCAAATAGCCCTTTTGCAGCACGGCGACGATGGTGTTGGCCTCTTGATCGGCGGGCACCACGCTGATGGCTTGGTGTTGGGCGGGGTCAAACTTGGCACCGGCCGCAGGGTCGATGGCGATCACTTTGTTGCGCTCCAAGGCGCTCTTGAGTTGACGCAGCGTGGCTTCAGCACCTTCGCGGATTTGCTCAGGTGTGGCGGTTTGCACGGCCAAGCCAGCTTCGAGGCTGTCGAGCACGGGCAGCAAGCTGTCGGCAAAGCTTTCCAGCGCGAATTTGCGGGCTTTTGAGACTTCGTCGTCCGCACGACGACGTGCGTTTTGTACATCGGCTTGGCCACGTACATATTGGTCTTGCAGTTCAGCGGCTTTGGCTTGCAAAGCCGCGATTTCGGCTTGGGCTGCGGCCAAGGGGTCGAGTGCAGCCGCGGGTTCAGCAGATGTGGCTTCAGGGGCGGGGGCCATGCCGGCCATGTGGGCTGCCAAATGTGCGGCCGCTGTGTCTTGATTTTCTGTAGGTTCTGACATGCTTTGTAGGGCTTGTTGGATGGATATTCAGCGAAGCTGGGGGCATCCAACCCTATTTCAAGAGGGGTTTTGTAAAAAAAGGAACGGAACAAAACAAAGCGGGGCTAAGCCCCGCTGAGTGACGGCAGTTCAAAGAGCTGCCATGGCGCTGGTTTATTCGAGGCTGAGCAGTTCGACGTCAAATTTCAACGTGGCGTTCGGTGGGATCACACCGCCCGCACCGCGTGCGCCGTAGCCCAGTTCTGGGGGAATGATGAGGGTGCGTTGGCCACCGATCTTCATGCCTTGCACGCCTTCGTCCCAGCCCTTGATGACCATGCCTGCGCCCAGAGGGAAGTCAAACGGGTCATTGCGGTCGCGGCTGGAGTCAAATTTGGCGCCTTGTTCGCCATCTTTGTAGAGCCAGCCGGTGTAGTGCACGCTCACGTGCTGGCCAGCGGCGGCTTGGGCGCCGTCGCCCACCACGTTGTCGATGTATTGCAGGCCGGAAGGGGTCGTGTTCATGGCAAATCCTTGAGGGGGTCTAAATTCGAAACCCTAGAGTGTACCGACCCCCGTTTCCAAAAGAAAAAGCCCCGATACCGAGGCATCGAGGCTTTGGGGGCCGTGCAATCGCGAGCGATTACATCTTGCACAAAGGCGAAGGTGGCGGTGTCAAAGACGCTGGGTATGTGTCTTCAATCACGGGGCGCAGGGCACCATCGACCATCTTCACGCGGCCTACGTAGTTAGGCAGCATCAGCTGGTTGTCGGCTGCACGCATGGTGACTTTGCCGTAGATGGTGTTGAGTTCTGCACCGCGCAGGGCTTTGCTCACATCTTCAGGCTTCACGCTCTTGGCCAAACGCACGCCGTCAAACATGACTTGTGCGCCGTTGTAGGCCTGGCCTTCGGCATCGGTGGGCATGCGGTTGAACTTGGCTTTCCATGCTGCCACGAATTCTTTGTTGCGTGGGTTGTTCAAGTCAGCGGCGTAGCCTGAGTTGCCGGGCACGCCTTCGAGGTTTTTACCGGTGGCGTTGATGATGAAGTTGGAAATCAACGCGTGACCAATCAAGGGCGTGTTGGGGATCAGGTTGAACTCACCAGCTTGCTTGACGAACGCCATGGCATCACGGCCCACTTCAGCCACCCAAATACCGTCCACGTTGGCGGCTTTGAGTTGGGCGATGTAAGGCGAGAAGTCCTTGGTGCCCATAGGAACGTACAAGGTCAATGGCACTTTCTTGCCTTGGGCTTCCATGGCTTTCTTGAAAGATTCGCCAGAGTCGCGGCCCCACACATAGTCGGCTGCGATCACAGCAAAGGTGTTGCCTTTGATTTTCTTAGCCCACTCATTGATCATGGCGATGTCCATCGCGTCAGAGTGGTTGGTGCGGAAGCTGCGAGGTTTGCAGGTGTCACCGGTCAGCTTGTCAGACTTGCTGGCTTGGATGAAGTAAGCCGCATCCCAGCGGTCCAAGTTTTGGGCGATGGCCAAAGAGATGGACGAGGGCACCGCACCGATCAACAGGTTGTGGCCATCACGTGCCATTTTTTCAGCCACGCGGCGACCGGCGTCTGGCGTGCTTTCGTCGTCGCCTTCTTGGACTTCCACTTTGCGGCCATCCACGCCACCTTTGCTGTTGGCTTCTTCAATCGCGAATTTCACCGCGCGCATGACTTCTTCGCCTTGCTCAGCGAACACGCCAGATTTGGACGACACCAAACCGACCTTGACCGGCTCTTTGCCTTGCGCCAAAGCGCTCAACGGCAGGGCTGTCACCAGCGCTGCGCTTGCCAACAGTTGATAGATTTTTTTATATTGCATGCTTGTCTCCTAGGTATGAAGGATTGCCGGAATCGGTCCGACGGCCGTTGGGAACTGGATGCGATGGCCTTAGACCATCACATGACTTTCTAAATCTTTGAGGCCTTCGGGCGAGTTGCTCACCACGCCTTGTGCTACCACCGAGCCCTTGGCCATGGCCAAGTAACGGTGCGCCACACGTGCGACGAGGCTCATGTTTTGTTCGATCAACAACAAGGCGGTGCCTTCGTCCGCCACGCGGTTGAAGATGTCGGCGAGTTGGTCCACGATGACGGGCGCCAAGCCCTCGGTGGGTTCGTCCAACAAGATCAAACTGGGGTTGGCCATCAACGCACGGCCCACGGCCAGCATTTGTTGTTGACCGCCTGAGAGCGCTGTGCCCGGTGTGTGGGCGCGCTCTTGCAAGATGGGGAAGAGCTTGTAAATCTCGGGCACAGACCAAGGGCCTTTGCGGCCCACCGCAGCGCCGAGCAAGAGGTTTTCTTCCACGGTGAGGTTGGCAATGATGCAGCGGCCTTGGGGCACCACCACGATGCCGTGTTGTGCGGCCATGTAGGGGCGGGGCTTGCTGATCTCCTGTGCGCCTAAGTGGATGTGCCCGTTTTTGAGGTTGGCCAATCCCAAGATGGTGTTGACCACCGTGGTCTTGCCCACGCCGTTGCGACCAATCAAGGCCACGCGTTCGCCTGCGTTCACATGCAAGTTCAGGCCGTGCAAGATGTGTGCAGCGCCGTAGTAGGCATGCACGTTTTTCAGGTTCAGTAAGGCGCTCATGCTGCACTCCCCAAATAAGCTTCACGCACACGCGGGTCAGCGCGCACGGCGGCCGGCTCACCACTGGCGATGACGCGGCCCAATTCAAAAACAGTCACCACATCAGAGATGCCAAACACCACATCCATGTCGTGCTCCACCAGCAGCACGGACACGTCCCAGCGCGAGGTGAGGGCTTTTAAGTGGTGTGCCAAATCGTGAGACTCTTTGACCGACAAACCTGCCATGGGCTCGTCCAGCAGCAGCACGCTGGGGCGACCCACCAAGGCCAGGGCCAAGTCGAGGCGGCGTTGTTCGCCGTAGCCCAAGTCTTCGGCCATGACATGGGCCATGCGGTCGAGTTCGAGTTCTTTGAGCACAGCATCTGCATCGGCGGCCGAGTCCTGCACGCCCATCTTGTGCGAGGCCAGTTCGACTTGTTTGCGAACGGGCATGCCACCAAAAATGCTGGTGCGCTGAAAACTGCGTGACAAGCCGAGCATGCGGCGTTCGACCACGCCCATCTCGCTCACATCGGTGCCACGCAAGGTGACTTTGCCGCGCGTCAAACGGCGACGACCGGTGATGGCGTCGATGACGGTGGATTTGCCAGCGCCGTTGGGGCCGATCAGGCCGCGAATTTGGCCTTTTTCTAAAGTCAGGGACACACCATCAACGGCTTTGACGCCGCCGTAGTGGATGGCCACATCGTCGGCCTGGAGTACATAAGGAGAGGAATTGCTCATAGGGGTTCCGTGTCTGTGTGTCGGTCTATTTAGCGTTCTGTTTGCGGTGCTATTTGCGGCTTTGGTTGCCGCTTAATGCGCACCGGCCTTGGCGCGTGACGCTGAGGCGGGCTTGCCGCGCCAGAGCGCTTGCAAAGCTCCCGCGATGCCCGTGGGCGAGAACACGATGACGGCGATCAAGGCCACACCAAAAATAGACATCCAATGGGTGGCGTAGTCGCCCACCACGTCTTTGAAGATGAAATACACCACCGCGCCCAAGGCGGGGCCCCACAGGGCTTTGAAGCCGCCGACGACAACCATCATCAAGGCCATGCCCGACAAGCTCCAGTGCAAGCTCTCGGGAGAGACAAAGCCGGTGTTCAAGGTCGACAACAAGCCCGCCACGGCGGTGACCACCGCAGACAAGGCGTAGATGGCAGCGCGTGGAATGACGGTGGAGATGCCGATGAAGCGCGCACGTTCTTCGTTGTCGCGCACGGCTTCGGTGATGGCACCAAAACGTGTGTTGAGCAACAAGGTCAGCAGCAGCATGACGATGACCAAGGTCGTCCAGCAAATCAAAAACATCGCAGCGGGTTTGAGGATGGCCGATTGGCTGAAGCCGAAAATAGTGGCAGGCCAGTCGACTTGCATGCCGTCTGCGCCACCGGTGATGCCGCGGGCGCGAGAGACGGACAAGAAGAACATTTGGCCAATCGCCAGGGTCAACATGCCAAACGCAATGCCGGGCACACGCACGATGATCAGGCCCACCACAAAGGCGGCGATGCCTATGCCCACCAAGGTGGCCAAGATGGCCCATTCGACGGGCATGAGTTGTTGTTGCAAGGTGATGCCGATGGCGTAACCGGCCACACCAAAATACAAGGCGTGACCAAAACTCACCAAGCCGTTTTGCTTGAGCAGCACGCCAATGCCCAAGGCAAAGACGGCGTACACCACGGCTTGGGTCAGCAGTGACAGGACGGTGTTTGAACTGATCACCGCCACCAAGCCCACGCCTGCGAGCAGGGCGGCGACAGAATAAGCAATAGCGCGAAGGGGGCTCATATCCAAAGTCCTCGGGAATTAAGTGCGGCTGCCAGCAAAACCTGCGGGCTTCCAAATCAAGATGGCGACCATGAACACAAAGGGCAGCAGCACCGATGCGTCAGGCAAATACACCGCGCCAATGGCCTGCACCATGCCCAGCAACAAGGCGGCAATGAAAGCCCCTGCGAGTGAGCCCAAGCCGCCAATCACGACCACCACAAAAGAGTCAATCAACACGTCTGAACTCATGGAAGGCGACAACGACAAGAAGGGTGCAGCCACCACACCGGCCAAACCGGCCAACGCGGTGCCCAAGCCCACCACACCAGCGCTCAAGGCGTCGGTGTTGACGCCTTGCATGGCGGTGGTCACGGGGTCGGTGCTGGCGGCACGCACAAACAAACCCACTTTGGAGTAGCGCAGCCACAGGCTCAGGCCCAGAGCCACAGCCGCGCCCATCACGATCACGCCAATGCGGTAAGCGGGCACGGAGGTGCCAAACAAATCGACAGAGAAGTTCAAGGCCTCGGGTGCAGCGACAGAGAGGTTGCTCTTGCCCCAGACCGACTGCACCATGTCTTCGATGACGAGCAGCAAGCCGAAGGTGACCAGCACAACGGTAAGAGGTTCGCGGTCTTGGAGCAGGCGAAAACCATAGCGGTCCAGCAGCACCCCAAAGACGGCCATCAAGGCGGGGGCCACCACCAAAGCGACCCAGAAGTTGCTTTGCAGGGCGACGGTGTAGCCGAGGTAGGCGCCCAGCATGTAGAGCGAGCCGTGGGCAAAGTTGACCACGCGGCGCAGGCCGTAGATCAAGGCCAGGCCCGAGCACATCACGATGAGCAATGCGCCGTAGACGAGGCCGTTAAAAAGGTTGATGGTCAACATGGTGTGAAAGTCTCCTGTGTTTTTGTGTGATGCGTTGTTCAGGCGTGTTCGATGTCGCCCAGCGCCATGTCGGGCGCGCCCAACACGCTCCAGCCGCCGTCCACAGCCAAGGTGGCACCCGTGACGTAGCTGGCGGCGGGGGAGGCCAAAAAGAAAATGGTTTCGGCAATTTCGGCTGGCTCGGCCATGCGTCCCAGTGGTGTGCGCTGGACGATGGCCGCTGCATTGATGGCCCCTTTTTCGGCCAAGTCAGCCACCAAGGCGGTGGCGACATAGCCAGGTGCCACGGCATTCACGCGAATGCCCTTGCGCGCCCACTCGGTGGCGAGTGCGCGGGTCATGCCCAAAATGCCTGCTTTGGCGGCGCTGTAGGCGTTGCGTCCAGGAATGCCGCTGGTGCTGGCGATGGAGCCAATGTTGACGATGGCGCCACGGTTGCCTTTGGCATCGCGGCCTTGGGTTTGCATGTGTGCCAGCGCCGCTTGTGTCATCAAAAATGCACCGCGCAAATGCACTGACAACACGCGGTCAAACGCATCGGCTGTTTGCTGCAAGGTGGGCACGGCTTGGTCGCCGATGCCTGCGTTGTTGACCAATGCATCGAGGCAGCCCTGTTGTGCCACCACTTGCGCCATGGCGGCGGACGCCTGCGCTTCGTCGGTGACGTCGCACAAGACACCCATGTGGTGCGGCCCTAAGGCTTGGGCGCGTTCGCGCGCTTTGTCGCCATTCATGTCGAGTAACGCCACACGCCAGCCACGCGCCGCAAAGAGCTGGGCGGTGGCCCAGCCAATGCCGTCGGCAGCGCCAGTGATGGCGACAACCGGGTTGGACAATGAGGTGGCGTTGTGGTGCATGTGAGTTTGGTTTAAATACGTCAATGTATTTACGTTTATTATCTTGAAGCAGTTTCGAAATGGAAGGTGTTTTTTTTACTAAATCACTATCGTTTTCCCTGAATAATCAAGTCATTTCGTGTGATTTGAATTCCAATTCAATTTCTCTTATTTAGTCAATGTGTTGATTTAAATTTGAAGGTTTCTCACTCAGAGTGATGGCCAAGCGGGCATCCCGATGGCTTTGATCAGTCGTGTCTCTTGTGCGGTGATCAGATGTCCTGATGCCGCCAAGTACGCAGGGAAGTCGGGGTGGCTGTCGCGTGCTTTGCAGCGGCGTTCATAGTCCGCCAGATCGTCGTAGGCCCACAGGTGAATGAACTGGTTTTGTGGTCCCACCAAGCTGGTGTAGAACCCTACGGGGTGCCCCAATGTTTCCAGCAAAAGTGGCATGGCCAAGCGGTTGAACACTTCTACAAATTCAGGCATCTTGCGCAAGGCAATGGTGTAGATGCGGTGGTCGATGAGGGGTTTGTTCAAGTGGCTCATGCCTTCACTCCTGCTTTGTCTGCGATGTGGTTGCCGGTGACAAAACCAAAGGTCATGTTGGGGCCGTGTGTGATGCCTGCAGCGGGGTAGTTGCCACCCATGATGCTGGCTCGGTCGTTGCCCACGGCGTACAAGCCGCCAATGGCAGAGCCGTCGTCTTTGAGCACTTCGCCTACCACGCTGGTTTGAATGCCGTCAAAGGTGCCCAAGTCGCCCATGATGACTTTCACCGCGTAGAACGGGCCGGTTTGCACCGGTGCCACACAAGGGTTGGGTTTGTTCTCGGGGTCGGCCAAATAGCGGTTGAAGGTGGTGGTGCCACGGCCAAATGCGGGGTCTTGGCCGTTGACCGCGCCGACGTTGTAGTCGCGCACAGTTTGCGCCAAGCCTGCGGGGTCAATGCCTGCGTTGTGGGCCAGCTCGGCCAAGGTCTTGCCTTCAATGAGGTAGCCGTTGCGCAAGAAGCGGCCAATCGGCATGGGGGCAGGTTTGACAAAGCCGATGCCGTATTTGCCGAGCGTGGTCTTGTCACACACCAACCACATGGCGGTGTCTTTTTGGCCGTCGCAGGCGCGGATCAAATCAGCGCCTACGTCGTGGTACGAGTTGCTTTCGTTGGTGAAGCGTTGGCCGTTTTTCAGCACGCCGATGATGCCGGGCTTGTAGCGGTCCAGCAGGTGCGGGAACACGCCGAACTCGCCATTGGCATAAGGCACATACGACACGGGCATCCAGGCTGCGGCGTCTTTGAAGCGAATCTCCACTTTGCCGCCCACGGCTTCGGCCATGTTCAAGCCATCGCCGGTGTTGCTGATGGGGGTGGGGGACAAATGTTCGCCGCCACGTTGCAGGTGTGGGTAGGCTTTGGCGATGCGTTTGACATCGTGCGGAAAGCCGCCACACGCCAGCACCACGCCGTGACGTGCGGTGATGAGTCGCTCACCACCTTCACCGCCTGCACGCACGCCGGTGGCGTGGTCGTTCTTCATCAAGATTTCTTTGACGGGGCTGTTGGTCAAGATCGGAATGCCCAGGTCGAGTGCCGATTTGGCCAAGCGCGCTGCCAGCGCGTTGCCGCTGGTGACGTTGATGCCGCGTTGGTACAGCACCAATTCTTTGATGTGCGTGACCAAGCGCTTGGCCACGTAAATGAACGAGGTCAGTGACTTGGTGGCTTGAAAGAAATGTTTCAAATCGGCGTTCGATGAGTTGAACATCATGCCGATGAAGGTGATGGTTTTGAGCGGTGGCTTCAAGCGCGGCATGTCTTTGCCCAAGCCGCGAATGTCAAAGGGCGCTGCCAAGATGGAGCGGCCAATGTCCACACCGCCAGCGACGGTGGGGTGGTAATCGGGATACATGGTGGGCACGAATTTCATCTCGGTGTCGCGCTCGAAAAATTCCACCATCTTGGGGCCGTTGTCGATGAAGGCATCCACAGCTGCGGCATCAAAGTAGCTGCCGGTTTCTTGCATCATGTAAGTGCGCACGGCCTCGCGGGTGTCGGCAGGGTTTTGCTTGCGGCCGTGCTGATTCAGCGGTATCCACAACACGCCACCTGACAGTGCGGTGGTGCCGCCGAAGACGGGTTCTTTTTCAAGCACCACCACATCCAGGCCACGTTTCTTGGCGGTGATGGCGGCAGATAAACCGGCTGCGCCAGAGCCCACCACGATCACATCGCATTCAAAGTTTTGAGACATTGCGTTCTCCAAAGTAAATCAGTTTTGTACGGTTTTGTTGAAACCGGGGCGAGGCACCATGTCCATCAACATCGAGGACATGCCACCGTCCACCACCAACTCGGCGGCGTTCACATACGCGGCGCGTGGGCTGGCCAAGAAGGCGGCGACATCGGCAATGTCTTGTGGTTCGCCCACACGGCGGCTGGCAGTGACGGCGGCGCGTTTGGCTTCAAAGCCGGGCTCTTCGTAAAACTTGGCTGACAGCGGGGTGCGAATCATGCCGGGGCAAACAGCGTTGCTGCGCACGCCTTGAGGGCCCCATTCCACCGCCATTTGGCGGGACATCAACAGCACGCCGGCTTTGCTTGCGCTGTAGGCACCGCTGCTGGTTTGTGGAAACATGCTCGCGATGGATGCAATGTGTACCAAAGCGCCCACACCCGCTTGGCGCATGGGTTTGGCAAAAGTGCGTGCGCACAGCAAGTAGCCGGTGAGGTTGACATTGAGCACGTGGTTCCAGTCGTCCAGGCTCACCTCGTCCAAGCCGCCCGAGCGCAACAGCCCCGCGTTGTTGATGAAGGCGTAGCAAGTGCCCAGCTCGTTGGCCACGCGTTCGGCGGCTGCTTTAACTTGGGACTCTTGGGTGGTGTCGCACGCAATCGCGATGGCGGTGGCGCCTTGTGCGGTCAGCTGGGCGGCCACGGCTTGCGCGCCTTCGAGGTTGCGGTCCAGCAGTGCGACTTTTGCGCCTGCGTCGGCCAGTGCTTGTGCAATGCCTGCGCCAATGCCGCTTGCTGCGCCTGTGACGACGCACACATGTTCTTGCAATCCCAGCCAATGTTTTTGTTCGTTCATCGTCAGCACCTGTTGAAGTGCTTGTAGTTTGTGTGCGCGGCTTATTTTTAAATTTGACGAATCCTGCAGTCACCAGGACAATTCATGCATACCGACCTAGGAATAACCCTGATGAAAAGCGCAATCCCCAGCTACGACTTGTACGGCGACCGGCAACAAAGCGGCTGGACCAACTCGTTTCAGTTTGAATGGATTCCCGTCCGGTCATCCCCGTACAACTACGACATTCGCCCTCACAAGCATGATGCGTTCATTCAAATTTTGTACCTCACCCAAGGTGAGGGCGATGTGTTGATCAACGATGCACGCTACAAAGTCAGCAGCCCTGCTTTAATTCTTATACCGTCCCAAAACGTGCATGGTTTTCAGTTCAGTTCGAACATTGACGGCCCTGTGGTGACGGCGGCGCAAAAGTCACTCGAGTCGATGGCTGCCGTGGTGATGCCTGAATTGGTCTCGGTGTTGCGCAAGCCTGCCGTTTTGCATTTGGATGAATCCAGTCGCCATGCGGAAGCCTTGATGCCTTTGTTTTTAGGCATTGAGCGCGAATGGCGTGTGCATGCAGTGGGGCAGGTGGCGGCAGGCATGTCGCTGCTCATGGCCTTGTTGGTGCAGGTGGCGAGGTTGAGCAATCTGTTGGAGCCTGCGCCCATGGCGCACAACTCACGCAAGGCGCAGCAGATTGAAAAATTTCGGGCCTTGGTGGATGCGCATTTTCGCGAGCGTCGCCCGATTGAAGACTATGCGAACGAGATGGGGTTGACGGCGGGGCACCTGACGCGTTTGTGCCGTGAGGTGTTGAACGTGTCGAGCCAAGATGTGGTGAATGCGCGCATCTTGCATGAGGCGCAGCGTGAGCTGGTTTACTCAACCGATGGCATCAAGCAAATTGCCAATTTGGTGGGCTTTGTGGATGAGGCGTACTTCACGCGCTTTTTTAGAAAGCACATGGGGGTCACGCCTTCTGACTTTCGCGTGCGGGCGCTTCAGTCGATGAAGACCAAACTGGCGTGAGCCTCACTCATCTTCACTGCTAGGTTCGACCGATTGGTCGATTTTTTCCATGTTGTCCAGCAGCTTCAGCAGGTAGTGCAGGGTGTGGGTGAGGTCGCCAGTGGAGAAGTCGGTCAGCGCAGCTTCGTAGTACGCGCGAATTTTGGGTTGCGCATCTTGTTCCCAAATCTTGCGTCCGTGCTGGGTCATGGTCACGCGTTTGGCGCGGCGGTCGCGGGTGTCGGCCAGCAGTTCGATGTGGCCGTCGCGTTCCATGCGCCCAATTTGCCCGGACAGGTTTTGGCGGCTCACCTTCAAGTAACGCGCCAAGTCGCCCACGCTCAGGCCACCTTCTGCGTCTGAGCGCGAGAGCGCGCCCAAGACCGCCCACTGCTGGGTGGTGAGGCCTTCTTTCTCAACAGCGCGCGTGCCTGTTTTGTGCAACATGTTGGCGCATTGGTAAAGGCGGAAAAACAACCTATTGGCCAATTCCATCCGGGCGAGATCGCTGTTTTCTTTAGGGTAAACCATGGTGTTTTGCTCGAAAAAATGCTTGCGAGGACGTTTGTGTTTGGCGTAATATACGTAAACACATTGACATATATGCGGTATCTCAAACTGCATGATGTTGATGCAAAGCATAACAACCTTGCCAACCATGGAGAGCAGCATGCCCAAATTGAAAGACAAAACCGTCATCGTCACCGGAGGTGCCGGTGGCATCGGTGGCGCCACTTGCCGTCGATTCGCCGCTGAAGGCGCGAAGGTCGCGGTGTTCGACATGAACATCGAGGCGGCTCAAAAAGTGGCCGATGGCATCAAGGCTTCGGGCGGCACCGCTGCCGCTTTCAAGTGCGACATCACGGACCGCACCGCGGTCGATGCCGCCGTGGCTGCCACCATCGCGCAACTCGGCCCGATTGATGTGTTGGTCAACAACGCGGGCTGGGACGTGTTCAAGCCCTTCGTCAAAACCGTGCCCGATGAATGGAGCAAGTTGATTGCCATCAACTTGACCGGTGCCTTGCACATGTTGCACGCCGTGTTGCCAGGCATGGTCGAGCGCAATGCCGGTCGCATTGTGAACATCGCCTCCGATGCCGCACGCGGCGGCTCATCTGGCGAAGCGGTGTATTCCGCTTGCAAAGGTGGCTTGGTGGCTTTGTCTAAAACTTTGGCCCGCGAACACGCGCGCCACAACATCACGGTCAACGTGGTGTGCCCCGGCCCAACCGACACCGCTTTGCTGGCAGGCGTGGCCGAAGGCGCACGCGATCCCGCGAAGTTGATCGAAGCCTTCCGCAGCGCGATTCCGTTGGGTCGTTTGGGTCAGCCCGACGACTTGGCCAATGCCATTGCTTTCTTTGGTAGCGACGACGCTTCCTTCATCACCGGCCAAGTCATCAGCGTGTCTGGTGGTTTGACCATGCACGGTTAATTTCACGCATTCCCACTTATTTGGAGACACACATGCAATTCGAAGACATCCTTTACGAAAACCGCAACGGCGTGGCCTGGATCACGATCAACCGTGCCGACAAGATGAACGCATTTCGTGGCACCACCTGCGACGAAATCATCAAAGCCCTGAACAAAGCAGGCTACGACCGCAGCGTGGGCGCCATCGTGTTGGCGGGCGCTGGCGACCGTGCGTTTTGTACCGGTGGTGACCAATCGGCCCATGACGGCAACTACGACGGCCGCGGCACCATTGGTTTGCCCATGGAAGAGCTGCACACCGCCATTCGCGATGTGCCCAAGCCTGTGATTGCCCGTGTGCAAGGTTTTGCCATCGGTGGCGGCAACGTGTTGTGCACGATTTGTGACTTGACCATTTGCTCAGACAAAGCCGTGTTTGGCCAAGTCGGCCCCAAGATGGGTTCGGTCGACCCTGGCTACGGCACCGCCTTTTTGGCGCGTGTGGTGGGTGAGAAAAAAGCCCGCGAAATTTGGTACCTCAACCGCCGCTACACCGGTGCTGAAGCAGTGGCCATGGGCTTGGCCAACGTGTGCGTGCCACACGACCAGCTCGACGCCGAAGTGCAAAAGTGGGGCGAAGAAATTTGCGAACGCAGCCCCACGGCTTTGGCCATCGCCAAGCGCAGCTTCAATGCAGACACTGCACACCAGTCTGGCATTGCCGGCTTGGGCATGTATGCCCTCAAGTTGTATTACGACACCGAGGAGTCACGCGAAGGCGTGAATGCGCTCAAAGAAAAGCGCAAGCCCGAGTTCCGTAAATACGCCAAGTAATTCGCCCGACCAAGGAGCCCCGTGATGAATCCCAATCCCTACATTGACGAAGACCTGCAAGCCTTGGCCGAAACCGTGCGTCGCTTTGCCGACGAACGTGTGAAGCCTGGCTTTTTAGAGCGCGACAAAACCCGCGTGTTTGACCGTGCGCTGTTGCGTGAAATGGGCGGACTCGGATTCATTTGCCCTGAACTGCCAGAAGAGTTTGGCGGTTTGGGCATGGGTTGCTTGGCGGCTGGTGTGATTCACGAAGAAATTGCCCGCGCCGATTTGAGTTTTTCGTACCTGAACCTGTTGGCGTCGTTGAACGGCCAAATTTTGTCCAAGTACGGCAACCCTGAAGTGGTAGCCCCTTGGTTGAAAAAACTCACCCAAGGCGAAGCCATCTGCGCGATTGCGCTGACCGAACCACGCGGTGGTTCCGATGCAGCCAACTTGCGTTTGCGCATTGAGCGCGATGGCGACTTCTACGTCATCAACGGCGAAAAAACCTCGATCTCTGCCGCTGACCAAGCGGACATCACCGTGGTGTTCGGTCGCACCGGTGCGCCAGAAGACGGCGCGCATGGCGTGACTGCCTTGTTGGTGCCCATGGACACACCGGGCCTGACCACCAACCGTTTTGACTGCCATGGCCAACGCGCCATCGGTCGCGGTTCTATCTTTTTTGAAAACGTGCGCGTGCCGGTGAACCACCGTTTGGGTGATGAAAACAAAGGCTTTGTGCAAGTCATGCATGGTTTTGATTTCTCGCGCTCACTCATTGGCTTGCAGGTGTTGGCCGTGGCCCGTGTGGCATTGGATGAAACGTGGGAATACATCACCCAACGTCAGGCCTTTGGTCAGCCGCTGTCGGCCTTCCAAGGTGTGACCCACCCGCTCGCGCAATTCGACACCGAAGTCGAAGGCGCACGTCTGTTGTGTTTGCAAGGTTTGTGGTTGAAAGATAAGGGTTTACCCCATACCGCAGAGGCGGGCATGGCCAAGTGGTGGGGCCCCAAGCTGGCCTACGATGTGATTCACCAGTGCTTGCTGTGCTACGGCCACGGTGGTTACGACCGAGGCCTGATGGAGCAACGCTTGCGTGATGTGTTGGGCTTCCAGATTGGCGACGGAACTGCGCAAATCATGAAGACCATCATTGCGCGTACGCGTGCAGGACGCAAGTTCGTTCCCGCCTAAAAGCTTGGTATTCAAAAAATAAAAAACCCATATCCACTGAGGAGACAACTATGGAATTCGATGCTGTTTTGATCCCATCACGTCGTGCACACAGCATTGCCAAAGGCTTTTGGCATGACCGCACCATCAACGATGACTTGGACGCTTGCGTGGCCACTTGCCCTGACAAATTGGCGCTGACGGCAGTTCAGGCCGAGAGCGGCAAAGTCACACGTTTCACCTACCGTGAGTTATCCAACATGGCTGACCGCGTGGCGATGGGTTTGACCAAGCTCGGCGTGGTTAAAAACGACATCGTGGCCTGCCAGTTGCCCAACTGGTGGCAGTTCACCATCACCTATTTGGCGTGTTCGCGCATCGGTGCGGTGATGAACCCGCTCATGCACATCTTCCGCGAGCGCGAGTTGTCGTTCATGCTCAAGCATGGCGAAGCCAAGGTGCTCATCATTCCGCAAATTTTCCGCGGCTTTGATTACGAGAAGATGGTCAACGAGATCAAGCCCAGCTTGCCTGACTTGAAGCACGTGGTGGTGGTCAATGGCGCAGGTGCCAACAGTTTTGAAGCCTTGCTCAGCGGCCCCGCGTGGGAAAAAGAAAGCAACGCGACAGCCGTGTTGACGCAGCACCGCCCCAGCCCAGACGATGTGACCCAACTCATTTACACCTCGGGCACCACGGGTGAACCCAAGGGCGTGATGCACACCGCCAACACGGTGATGGCCAACATCATTCCTTATGCCGCACGTTTGCACCTCGATGCCAACGACGTGGTGTTGATGGCGTCGCCCATGGCCCACCAAACAGGTTTTATGTATGGCTTGATGATGCCCATCATGCTCAAGTCCAGCGCAGTGTTGCTGGACGTGTGGGAGCCTTTGCGCGCCATTGATTTGATTCGCCACGAAGGTGCCACCTTCACCATGGCCTCGACCCCGTTCTTGACGGACTTGGCCAAAAACGTGGAAGAATCTGGCAAGAAAGTGCCCACACTGCGCACCTTCTTGTGCGCCGGTGCCCCCATCCCTGGCCCCTTGGTGGAGCAAGCACGCAGCGCCTTGGGCGCGAAGATTGTGTCTGCTTGGGGCATGACCGAAAACGGCGCTGTGACGTTGATCGAACTCAACGATCCCGATGAACGCGCCTTCACCACCGACGGTTTGCCGTTGCCCGGTGTGGAGCTCAAAGTTGTGAATGACGACGGCGCGGTGTTGCCTGCAGGCGAAGCAGGTAAGTTGTATGTGCGCTCATGCTCCAACTTTGGTGGCTATTTGAAGCGCGCGCACCTCAATGGCACCGATGCCGAGGGCTGGTTTGACACGGGTGACCTGGCCCGCTTGGACGCGCAAGGTTATGTGCGCATCACGGGCCGCAGCAAAGACGTCATCATCCGTGGCGGCGAGAACATCCCTGTGGTGGAAATCGAATCCTTGTTGTATCGCCATCCAGCGATCGCCATGGCTGCAATCGTGGCCTACCCCGATGAGCGCTTGGGCGAACGTGCCTGTGCCGTGGTGGTCTTGAAGCCCGGCCAAAGCTTGGACTTGCCGGCCTTGGTGGATTACCTCAAGGCACAAAAAATTGCGTTGCAGTACATCCCCGAGAAACTGGAGATCCGTGACGCCATGCCTGCCACACCCTCCGGAAAAATTCAGAAATTCAAATTGCGCGAAATTTTGCGCGACGAGAAACGCTGAGCGAAAGAAGGATGCACATGTCTCAACCCACCGTTTTGTCAGAGCGCCAAGGTCGCGTCGGGGTACTCACCCTGAACCGACCCGAGCAACTCAATGCATTGAATGACACCTTGATGGACGCTTTGGGCGCAGCTTTGCTGGCGCTGGATGCGGACGACGGCATCGGTGCCATCGTCATCACCGGCAGCGACAAAGCGTTTGCCGCAGGTGCCGACATCGCGGCGATGGCGGATTGGGGCTACATGGATGTGTTCAGCTCCGCGTTCATCACGCGCAACTGGGAAACCATTCGCCAAGTCCGCAAGCCTGTGATTGCGGCGGTGGCTGGTTTTGCCATGGGCGGTGGCTGCGAGCTGGCGTTGGCCTGTGATCTGATCGTGGCGGCAGAGTCGGCCAAGTTCGCTTTGCCTGAAGTCAAGCTGGCCGTGTTGCCCGGTGCGGGCGGCACGCAGCGTTTGCCACGCGCCATTGGCAAAGCCAAGGCGATGGACATGTGTTTGTCCGCCCGCATGCTCAGTGCCGAAGAGGCTGACCGTTACGGCTTGGTGTCCCGTGTGGTGCCCAGCGACGCTTTGATGGCCGAGACCTTGAAGCTTGCCAACACCATTGCGGGCTTTTCTTTGCCTGCGCTCATCGCCATCAAAGAGTCGGTCAACCGCGCATGGGAAGGCTCGCTCACCGAAGGTGTCAAGTTTGAGCGCCACGCCTTGTACGCACGCTTTGCCAGCGCGGATGCACATGAAGGCATGCACGCCTTCTTAGAAAAACGCAAACCCACATTCCAGCACTGCTGACCCTTTTCACCCTTTTAGGAAACCCTTCATGGCTCTCGACCAAGAATCTTTTGACCTTTTGCTGCCCACGCTGCAACGCTTTATTCAAGAGCGTTTGGTGCCTGCAGAAAACCACCTCGAAGAGCATGACGAGGTGCCTGCCGACATCGTCGAAGACATGAAAGAAATGGGCTTGTTTGGCCTGTCGATTCCCGAAGAGTTTGGCGGCATCGGCTTGTCGATGAGCCAAGAAGTGCAGGTCGCTTACGAGATCGGTCGAACCTCATTGGCTTTCCGTTCGGTGTTTGGCACCAACGTGGGCATTGGTTCGCAGGGCATCTTGATGGATGGCACGCCTGAGCAAAAAGCCAACATCTTGCCCAAGGTAGCCAGTGGCGAACTCATCATGTCGTTCGCCTTGACCGAGCCCGATGCAGGCTCGGATGCTGCCTCACTGAAGACCCGCGCTGATTTGGATGGCGACCACTACGTGCTCAACGGCACCAAGCGTTACATCACCAACGCACCACGTGCAGGCGCATTCACCTTGATGGCGCGCACAGGGGGCCCGGGGGCCGGTGGCGTGTCGTCGTTCATCGTCCCCTCAGATTTGCCGGGCATCAAGCTGGGCAAGACGGACAAGAAAATGGGCCAACGCGGCACCAAAACCTGCGATGTGATTTTGGAAAACGTGCGTGTCCCTGCTGCCAACATCATTGGTGGTGTGCCTGGTCAAGGCTTTAAAACCGCGATGAAGGTGTTGGACCGTGGCCGTTTGCACATCTCTGCCGTGTCGTGCGGCATGGCACATCGCATCATCGAAGAGGCCACCGCGTATGCGCGTGACCGCAAACAGTTTGGCAAAGCGATTGGTGAGTTTCAATTGATCCAAGCCATGTTGGCTGACAGCCAAGCCGAGTTGTTGGCGGGTTGGTCCCTGGTGCAAGACGTGGCCCAACGCTTTGACGGCAAGCCTGCGCATGTGTCTGACCCCGACGTGTCCATGCGCGTGTCCTGCGCCAAGTTGTTTTGCACGGAAATGGTGGGTCGCGTAGCGGACCGCGGCGTGCAGGTTCACGGCGGTGCAGGCTACATCAACGAGTATCCTGTAGAGCGTTTCTACCGTGACGTGCGCTTGTTGCGTCTGTACGAAGGTACCACCCAAATTCAACAACTGATTATTGGCCGCGAACTCTTGCGCCAAGCCTCTTAAGTCATCCCATTTTTCAATTTCTAGGAGCCCTCATGTCCACTTCATCGACCAAATTCCACTGGGACGACCCCTTCATGCTCGACCTGCAATTGACCGACGACGAGCGTCAAGTCAAAGAGGCCGCAGCTGCTTATTGCCAAGAACGCTTGGCCCCGCGCGTGTTGGAAGCCTTCCGTCACGAAAAAACCGATGCTTCTATCTTTCGCGAAATGGGTGCGTTGGGCTTGTTGGGCCCCACCATTCCTGAAACCTATGGCGGCGCAGGTATGAACTATGTTTGCTACGGTTTGGTCGCGCGCGAAGTTGAGCGCGTGGACTCTGGCTACCGCTCCATGATGAGCGTGCAATCGTCTTTGGTAATGGTGCCCATCAACGAGTTTGGCTCTGAAGCCCAAAAACAAAAGTACTTGCCCAAACTCGCCACCGGCGAGTGGATTGGTTGCTTTGGCTTGACCGAACCCAACCATGGCTCTGACCCCGGCAGCATGATCACGCGTGCCAAAAAAGTGGCGGGTGGTTACTCGCTGTCTGGCTCAAAAATGTGGATCACCAACAGCCCGATTGCGGATGTGTTTGTGGTTTGGGCCAAAGACGATGCAGGCGCGATTCGCGGCTTCATTTTGGAAAAAGGCTGGAAGGGTTTGACCGCCCCTGCGGTACACGGCAAGGTGGGCTTGCGCGCGTCGATCACGGGCGAAATCGTGATGGACGAAGTGTTTGTGCCAGAAGAAAACGCGTTCCCTGATGTGCGCGGCCTCAAAGGTCCGTTCACGTGTTTGAACAGTGCACGTTACGGCATTGCTTGGGGTGCTTTGGGTGCGGCAGAAGACTGCTACCACCGTGCACGCCAATACGTGTTGGACCGTCAACAGTTTGGCCGCCCCTTGGCTGCCAACCAATTGGTGCAAAAGAAGTTGGCTGACATGCTGACCGAAATTTCTTTGGGTTTGCAGTCTTGCCTGCGCTTGGGTCGCATGAAAGACGAGGGCATTGCCGCAGTGGAAATTACCTCCATCCTCAAGCGCAACAGCTGTGGCAAGTCGCTCGACATCGCACGCGTGGCGCGCGACATGATGGGCGGCAACGGCATTTCTGACGAGTTCGGTGTGGCTCGCCATTTGGTGAACCTGGAAGTGGTCAACACCTACGAAGGCACGCACGATGTGCACGCTTTGATTTTGGGCCGCGCCATCACTGGCATCGCCGCCTTCAGTAACTAAGGAGTCGTCATGAAAGTTTTGGTCGCAGTCAAACGCGTGGTGGACTACAACGTCAAGGTCCGCGTGAAGTCGGACAACTCGGGCGTTGACATTGCAAACGTCAAGATGAGCATGAACCCGTTTGATGAGATTGCGGTGGAAGAAGCCGTGCGCCTCAAAGAAAAGGGTGTGGTCACTGAAGTGATCGCTGTCTCTTGCGGCGTCACCCAGTGCCAAGAAACCTTGCGCACCGCGATGGCCATTGGCGCAGACCGAGGCATCTTGGTCGAGACCGCTGAAGAGCTGCAACCCTTGGCCGTGGCCAAGCTCCTCAAAGCTTTGGTCGACAAAGAGCAGCCTGGCTTGGTGATTCTGGGCAAACAAGCGATTGACGACGACTGCAACCAAACCGGCCAAATGTTGGCGGCCTTGGCAGACATGCCTCAAGCCACCTTTGCTTCCAAAGTGGAAGTGGCGGGCGACAAAGCCAGCGTGACCCGTGAAGTGGACGGTGGCTTGGAAACCATTTCGATCAGCCTGCCCGCCGTCATCACGACTGACTTGCGTTTGAACGAGCCTCGCTACGTGACCTTGCCCAACATCATGAAGGCCAAGAAGAAGCAACTCGATGTGTTCAAGCCCGAAGACTTGGGCGTTGACGTGAGCCCCCGCATCAAGACCCTCAAAGTGGTGGAGCCTGCCAAGCGCAGCGCGGGCATCAAGGTGCCCGATGTGGCCACTTTGGTGGACAAGCTCAAAAACGTGGCAAAAGTTATTTAAGCCCGTCATTTAAAGAACACAAGCGCAGGAGAAACACACATGACATCCCTCGTGATTGCAGAACACGACAACGCCAGCATCAAAGGCGCAACCTTGAACACCGTCACAGCCGCAGCCGCCATGGGCGCTGACGTGCACGTGCTGGTCGCAGGCCACAACGCGGGTGCTGCCGCAGCCGCTGCAGCGCAAATTGCAGGCGTGAGCAAAGTCATCCACGCCGACGGCGCCACGCTGGAAGCTGGCTTGGCCGAGAACGTCGCAGCGCAAGTGCTGGCCATCGCTGGCAACTACACCCACATCTTGTTCCCCGCCACAGCGGCGGGTAAGAACGTGGCACCGAGAGTCGCCGCCAAGCTGGACGTGGGCCAAATCAGCGACATCACCAAGGTGGACAGCCCAGACACGTTTGAGCGCCCCATCTATGCGGGCAATGCGATTGCTACCGTGCAAAGTACAGATGCTGTCAAAGTCATCACCGTGCGCACCACAGGTTTTGATGCAGCCGCTTCTACAGGTGGCTCGGCCGCAGTGGAAACCACAGCAGCAGCCACAGACTCAGGCAAGAGCAGCTTCGTGGGCCGTGAAGTCACCAAGAGTGACCGCCCAGAGCTGACCGCAGCCAAGATCATCGTCTCCGGTGGCCGCGCCTTGGGCAGCTCAGAGAAGTTTGACGAAGTCATGGTTCCCTTGGCTGACAAGCTGGGTGCAGCCATTGGTGCCAGCCGTGCGGCGGTGGATGCAGGCTATGCCGCCAACGACTTGCAAGTGGGTCAAACTGGCAAGATCGTCGCACCTCAGTTGTACGTGGCCTGCGGCATCAGCGGCGCCATCCAACACTTGGCCGGTATGAAAGACAGCAAGGTGATCGTGGCCATCAACAAAGACCCAGAAGCACCCATCTTCAGCGTGGCCGACTTCGGCTTGGAGGCAGACCTCTTCACCGCGGTGCCAGAGTTGGTCGCTGCATTGTGAGCGTTGTGATGGATGTTGCTGCATGCGTGCATGTCGAGGCCAGGGGCGATGTGTGTGTCATCACCATCGACAACCCGCCCATCAACGCCACGTCCTTGGCCGTGCGTCAAGGTTTGATGGCGGCCATTTCTGATTTCAAAACCAATTCAGACTTTCAAGCTGCCGTCATCGTGGGGGCAGGCAGCACGTTTGTCGCAGGTGCTGACATCCGTGAGTTTGGCAAGCCCATGCAAGAGCCCATCTTGCCCGAGGTCATCCGTGCCATTGAGGACTGCGGCAAGCCCGTGGTGGCTGCGTTGCATGGTGCTGCCTTGGGTGGCGGTTTCGAGTTGGCGCTGGCTTGCGATGCCCGTGTGGCCGATGCCAAAACAGTGGTGGGTTTGCCCGAGGTGTCGCTGGGCATCATTCCTGGTGCAGGTGGCACACAAATGCTGCCGCGCCGCGTGGGTGTGTCGCGTGCCATTCGCATGATTTGCGGCGCACAACGCATTTCAGCCAAAGAGGCCAAATCCCTTAACTTGTTGGACGAGGTGGTGGCCAGTGATTTGCTGGATGCCGCCGTAGCATTGGCCCGCCGCATGCAAGGCAAAAAGTGCCGCATCCGCGATGAACTGGTGCCTGCCGAAGGGCCTGCACTGATTCAGCAAGCCGCAGAGGACGCGATGCGTGCAGGCAAACGCCGCCCAGCCGTCGAGGCCGCGATGGAGGCCATCAAATCGGCGGCGGTGCTGTCGATTGACGATGGCTTGGCCGATGAGCGTGCTGTGTTTTTGCAGCTGCGTTTGTCGCGTGAGGCCTACGCCTTGCGCCATGTGTTCTTTGCCGAACGTGACAGCGCCAAGCTGCCTGCTGAGTTGAGCGCCAAACCCATTCCTTTTGAAACCGTGTGCGTCATCGGTGCGGGCACCATGGGCACGGGCATTGCCATCAGCGTGTTGGATGCGGGCATGCAAGTCATCTTGCTTGAGCAAGATGCGGCTGCGCTTCAACGTGGACAAGACCGTGTGGTTGCGCATTACCGTGATCGCGTGGCGGCACAAAAAATGAAAGCCGACGTGGCCCAAGCACGCGAAGCGTGTTTGCACAGCACGCTCGATTGGACGGACATGGCCAAAGCCGATTTGGTGATTGAAGCCGTTTTTGAAGACTTGGCAGTCAAGCAAGACGTGTTCAGAAAAATTGACCAATTTGCACGTGCAGGTGCAGTGCTGGCCACCAACACCTCTTACTTGGATGTGGATGCGATCGCGCAAGCCACCTCACGCCCGCAAGACGTGTTGGGTCTGCACTTTTTCAGTCCTGCCAATGTGATGAAGCTGCTAGAGGTGGTGCGCGGCAAAGACTCGCGTCCCGACGTGTTGGCCACAGGCATGGCTTTGGGCAAGCGCCTGCGCAAGCTGCCGGTGCTGGCGGGCAACCACTTTGGGTTCATTGGCAACCGCATTTACAACGCGTACCGCAACCAATGTGAATTCATGTTGGAAGACGGTGCATGGCCCGAGGATGTGGATGCCTCGCTCAAACAGTTTGGCATGGCCATGGGGCCATTTGCGGTGGCTGATTTGTCGGGGCTGGACATTGCCTGGCGCATGCGTCAGGCGCAGGCTGCCAGCCGCGCGCCGGGGGTGCGCTACGTGGACATCTTGGATCGCTTGTGCGAAGCCGGTCGCCTCGGTCGTAAAACAGGTGCGGGCTACTACACCTATGTGGATGGCAAGCAACAAGCGACGACCGATGAGGCGGTGCGCCACATCATTGAAGATGCGTCGCAGCGTCGCGGCATCCAACGCCAGCCCTTGAGCAGTGCCACGATTCAACGCCGTGCGTTGCTGACCATCGTCAACGAGGCGGCTCGTTTGATGGGCGAGGGCGTGGCCAGCCGTGCCACAGACATTGACGTGGTGTTGGTGCATGGCTATGGTTTTCCGCGTTGGGAAGGCGGCCCCGTGTTTTGGGCCCGTCAGCAAAACCGAGAAGCCTTGACCCAAGAAATCAAAGACCTCGCCAGCCAATGCGGCGATGGTTTTGTGTTGGCAGATTTATCTGTCTTGTTTGAAGATCAATAACGTTTACATCCCATGACACACGCTTTCATTTGCGATGCCATTCGCACACCCATTGGCCGCTACGGCGGCGCTTTGTCTTCTGTTCGCACCGATGATTTGGGGGCCATCCCCATCAAAGCGTTGATGGCGCGCAACCCCAACGTGGATTGGGCGCAAATCACCGATGTGCTGTATGGCTGCGCCAACCAAGCGGGTGAAGACAACCGCAACGTGGCCCACATGGCCAGCTTGTTGGCGGGCTTGCCCGTCGACGTGCCAGGCGCAACGATCAACCGCCTGTGCGGTTCGGGCTTGGATGCGGTGGGTACAGCCGCGCGTGCCATCAAATCGGGCGAAGCGCAGTTGATGATTGCCGGTGGCGTGGAGAGCATGAGCCGTGCGCCCTTTGTCATGCCCAAAGCCGAGAGCGCCTTTAGCCGCAACAACGCGGTGTACGACACCACGATTGGCTGGCGTTTCATCAACAAGTTGATGAAAGAAAAGTATGGTGTGGATTCGATGCCAGAGACGGCGGAGAACGTGGCCGTGGAATTCAAGATCGAGCGTGAGGCCCAAGACCTGATGGCCATGAACAGCCAACTGCGCGCAGTCGCCGCGCAGCAAGCCGGCCATTTGGCACGCGAAATCACACCTGTGCTGATTCCGCAAAAGAAGGGCGAGCCCACGGTGGTGGACGCCGATGAGCACCCCCGCGCCACCAGCTTGGAAGCCTTGGCCAAGCTCAAACCCATCGTGCGTCCCGATGGTTCAGTGACCGCAGGCAATGCCAGCGGTGTGAACGACGGGGCGTGCGCGCTGCTCTTGGCGAATGAAGCCCATGCTGCCAAGAATGGTTTGACGCCTAAGGCGCGCGTGGTGGGCATGGCCACGGTGGGTGTGGCGCCGCGCATCATGGGCATTGGCCCTTTGCCAGCCACGCAAAAAGTGTTGGTGCAAACGGGTCTCACCATTGCCCAGATGGACGTGATTGAATTGAACGAGGCTTTTGCGGCACAAGGTTTGGCCGTCACGCGCGGTCTGGGTTTGCGTGACGACGACCCGCGCGTGAATGCTTGGGGTGGTGCGATTGCGTTGGGGCATCCATTGGGTGCATCAGGCGCACGCCTGGCCACCACCGCAGTGAACCGCTTGCACGCCACAGGCGGCCGTTACGCGCTGTGCACCATGTGCATTGGTGTGGGGCAGGGAATTGCACTGATTCTTGAGCGAGTTTGACGATCTAGGACAATCTGCGCATCAGTTCCCTTTTTTGGAGATGCGTTATGTCCCTTCGTCGTTTGGTGTCGTCCCGTTTCGTCGCTGTTGCTGCGACCGCGTTTTGCGCTTTGACTGCCGTGAGTGCGCATGGCCAGTCGTACCCCACAAAGCCTTTGCGCATCGTTGTGCCGTTTGGTGCAGGCGGTGTGGCTGACCTGACTGCACGCACGGTCGCACAAAAGATGTCGGAAGGTTTGGGTCAAGCGGTGGTGATTGACAACCGCCCCGGCGCCGGTGGCATTGTGGCGGCGGAGATCGTGGCCAAGTCCGAGCCTGACGGCTACACCATTTTGCTGATGTCCAACGCCAACGCGGTGAGTGCTGGTCTGTTCAAGGCTTTGCCATTTGACCCCGTGAAAGACTTCACACCCGTTTCGTTGATGGGGACGTTTGACTTAGCTGTTGTCACCAGCGCTGATTCGCGTTTTCAATCGTTGCCCGAGTTGTTGACATGGGCCAAAGCCAACCCAGGAAAGCTCAACATTGGCAGCATCAACATCGGCAGCACCCAACATTTGACGGCTGAGTTGTTCAAATCGGTGGCGGGCTTAGATGCCCAAGTGGTGCCTTTCAATGGCACCCCCGCTGTCATGAACGCGCTGCGTGGTGGACAAATTGATATTGCGGTGGAAGTGCTAAGCCCTGTGCTGCCGCAAATCAAGGGTGGGGCACTGCGTGCTTTGGCCGTGACAGGCCCAAAACGCAACACGGCTTTGCCACAAGTCCCGACAGCCAAAGAGGGCGGCGTACCTAATTTCGTATCGACCTCGTGGAATGGTTTGGGCGTGCCAGCCAAAACACCACAAGCGGTGGTGGACCGTTTGAACAAAGAAGTGAACGCCGCGCTGCAAAACCCAGCCGTGCGTCAGAAGTTGCTGGACTTGAATGTCGAGCCGCACCCCAGCACGGTGGGGCAAGCACACGATTGGTTGCAAACGGAAATCAAGCGTTGGAGCGATGTGATTCAACGCGCAGGCATTCAAAAACAATAAGCCATAGACTCAATGCTCAACATCCTCACCATCACTGGCCCTATTTATTTGGTCATCGCGCTGGGATTTTCCGCCACGCATCGCGGCTTGTTCAGCAAGCTTGATGGTCAAGTGTTGGGGCGTTTTGTGCTGCACTTTGCGCTGCCCGCCATGCTGTTTAACACGCTGACGCAACGCGACTTTGCCGAGGTGATGAACCCAAGGTATTTAATCGCCTATGGCGTGGGTTCGGTGTTTTCTTTTGCGGTGGGCTTTGGGGTGTGGCGTGTGTGGCGCAAAAAATCGCTCACGCAAAGCAGCCTGGTGGCGATGGGGGTGAGTTCGGCCAACAGTGGCTACGTGGGCTACCCCATCTTGTTGCAGCTCTTGGGGCCTGCTGCAGGTGTGGGTTTGGCCTTGACCGTGTTGGTTGAAAACTTGGTGACGATTCCGTTGGCGCTGGCCATGGCTGAAAGCGGTGAGACCGCCCATTTGTCCTGGCGACACACCGTGCTTCAAAGCTTGAAGCGCATGGCCAAGATTCCCATGATGCAAGCGATTGTGTTGGGCTTTGCGTTCTCCATCTTGGGTTGGCATTTGCCAGAGGTGTTGTCGAAGACCGTGAACTTATTTGCCGCCTCCACTGCCGCGATTGCGCTGTTTGTGAACGGCGGTTCTTTGGTGGGTATGCGTGTGCTGGGCCTGATTCAAGAGGTGCGCTGGATTGCCATCGGTAAATTGGTGGTGCACCCTTTGGCTGTTGGGCTGATGTTGATGGTGGTGGGCCCGATCGAGCCGAGCCTCAAAATTTCTGCGGTGTTGCTGGCGGGGATGCCCATGCTGGGCATCTACCCCTTGTTGGCGCAACGTCACGGGGAAGAGGGGTTTTGTGCTGCCGCGTTGTTGGTGACCACTGTCGCGTCCTTCTTCACTGTCAGTCTGATTGTTTGGGCCATGGGCGAGTTGCCCGGCTGGCACGTTTAAGCACACACCATGCACATCAACGAGTCTGAAGTTGAAGTCACCGCAGTTCGTGCCCAAGGCGCGGGTGGGCAAAACGTCAACAAAGTCTCGAGTGCCATTCATTTGCGGTTTGATGTGATGGCGTCGTCTTTGCCAGATGACGTGAAAGAGCGGCTGCTGTGTTTGCCAGACCATCGCATCACCAACGAAGGCGTGGTGGTGATCAAAGCGCAAGAACACCGCAGCCAAGACATGAACCGCATCGAGGCCTTTGCGCGTTTGCTGGACTTGGTGCAAAGCGTGGCCAAGCCGCCCAAAAAGCGCAAACCCACCAAGCCTACCTATGCCTCTAAGCTGCGCCGCTTGGACAGCAAAAAAAAGACCTCGGCGATCAAATCGAACCGAGGTCGGGTGCTTTAACAGCAGTGTGCTTTTAGGCTTTGCGCAAGAAGCAAGCCTTCAACATGTAGTTGCCCACATCCATCTTGCAGTCCACTTCGTGGTCGCCGCCAACCAAGCGAATGCTTTTGACCTTGGTGCCCATCTTGAGCGTGGTGGATGAGCCCTTGACCTTGAGGTCTTTGATGAGCACCACGGCATCGCCGTCTTTCAATACCGTTCCGTTGGCATCTTTCACCACCGCCTCGTCTTCGTCGTCTGCAGCAGCGGTAGCCACCATGGGCCATTCATGCGCGCAATCGGCGCACACATAGTTGTCGCCGTCTTGGTAGGTGTTTTCTTGGCCGCATTGGGGGCAGGCTGGAATGGTGGACATGTTGTTGTTTTCTTTCAAAGGAGAGCAGTATAAATTTGCGGGGTCAAGCGGCTGGTATTTAACGCACTTGCAGCTTGATGCCATTGGTTGAGGCTGCTGTGATTTCGCCCACTTCGCATGCGTTGGCAAAGCCGTGCTGGCGGAAGATGGCCAGCACGTCTGCGACGGATTCTGGTGCACAAGCCACCAACAAGCCGCCGCTGGTTTGGGGGTCGCTCAGCAGCGCTTGGTCGATCGCGTCACGTTCAGGTGCGAGTTCAATCTCTTTGCCGTAGGCCGACCAGTTGCGGCCTGATGCGCCGGTGAGCATGCCTTGCTCGGCCAGCGCGCGCACACCGTGCAGCAGAGGCACTTGGTTCATGTGGAGTTGCACCGTGGTTTGAGAACCTCGTGCCATCTCGAGCGCATGGCCCGCCAAACCAAAGCCTGTCACATCGGTCATGGCGTGCACGCCAGCCAAGGCTGACAGCGCCGCACCCGGTGTGTTGAGTTGGGTGGTGTTGGCAATCATCTGAGCATAGCCCTCTGGGCTGAGCGCGTTTTTCTTGAGGGCCGCGGACAACACGCCCACGCCCAAGGGCTTGCCCAGAACCAAGCGGTCACCCACGCGGGCATCGGCGTTGCGTTTGATGCGCTTGGGGTGAATCAAGCCCATCACGACCAAGCCGTAAATCGGCTCGACCGAGTCAATGGTGTGACCGCCCGCGATGGGGATGCCCGCCTCGCGACACACGCTTTGGCCGCCATCCAAAATTTTGCCAATCGTTTCGGGTGACAACACGTTGATGGGCATGCCCACCAAAGCCAAGGCCATGATGGGTGTGCCGCCCATGGCGTACACATCACTGATGGCGTTGGTGGCGGCGATGCGACCAAAGTCAAACGGGTCATCCACGATGGGCATGAAGAAGTCGGTGGTGGCAATCAGTGCTTGCTCGTCGTTGAGCTGGTACACCGCCGCATCGTCCGCGGTTTCAATGCCCACCAACAACTGTGGCGGGATGGGCATGGCGCTGGTGCTTTTGAGAATTTCGCTCAACACGCCCGGGGCAATTTTGCAGCCACAGCCACCGCCATGGGACAAACTGGTCAGGCGAGGCTGGGTAGGGAGGGGCGGTGTGCTTGAAGTGGTCATAAACATGCTTTTCGACGTAGACCTAGATTTTGCCAGTTACAAGGGGAAACCCACGGATCAACCCAGCGGGCCATCTTGTAGGCTGTACCGCAAACAGAAAGGGCGTGATGTATGGGGTGTTGGCGACAAACGTGGGCTGCATTGTGTGTGTTTGGTGCAGTTGTTCCGATGGCGGCACAGGCGGTGCCTTTGCTGAAATGCCACTTTGAGGTCAATGCGTCGCGATCGGAGCACACGTTTTCGCCAACCCATGACCCTTATGCGGTGCGCAGTGTGGATTTGGAAAACCGATTTCGTTTCAAGGCCGTGGTGCTGGGCAACGACACACAGGTTGAATCTATCAATCTTTATGTTTCTTACCAAACCGAACGTCAGCCCATGGTGTTGCAGCACGTCAAGTTTGCGGCGCCTGTGGCACTCAAACAGCCAACGCCAGATGCCTTGACGGGGCGCGTTGCCTTGTATTCCCCGTTCTTAGGTAAAGAGCTGTTGTATGGCTGTGCTTTGCATGAGGTAGCGCCATGAAATACCCACTTCAATTTCTTTCGGCATGGTGTTTGTCATGGTTTGTCGTGACGGTCTCTGCACAGACGCCCTCTGTGGAGCCGGTGGTGTCGGTGGTGTTTGCGGGCGACATCATGCTGGAAGGCGGTGCAGACCGCGCGATTCGGCGTGGACGCGATCCATTTGCAGGCGTGGCAAATTTGTTCAAAAACGCCGACCTTCGTTTGGGCAACTTAGAGTGCGTGGTTGCCACCGTGGGTTCTGTGGAACCAGAAAAGCCCAACACGTTTCGCGTGCATCCTAGAGGGTTGACGTACCTGCGCCGTCACTTTGATGCCGTGGGTTTGGCCAACAACCATTCGGGCGACTTTGGCCCTAAAGCATTGACCCAAATGCTGGGCCTGCTCAAGCAGTCGGGCTTGGGGTATTACGGTGGCGGGCACAACTTGCAAGAAGCACACACGCCGTTGGTACTGGAACGACACGGGATTCGCATTGCATTTTTAGGCTACAACGAGTTTCAGCCTCGTAATTTTGAGGCCGACCATGACCGCGCAGGCATTGCTTGGAGTGAAGACGAACAAGTGGTGCGCGATATTGCGCAAGCCCGCCATGTCTGGAAGGCGGATGTGGTGATTCCTGTCATGCATTGGGGCTGGGAGGAGTCGGTTGCCAATGCCCGACAACGCGAGTTGGCGCGCTTGATGATTGACGCAGGCGCTGACGCTGTCATTGGCGGGCATCCGCATCGCGTGCAAGACACAGAGCAGTACAAAGGCAAACCTATTTTTTACAGCTTAGGTAACTTTGTGTTTGACGGCTTTCCAGACAAGGTCAACAACATCGGTTGGGTGGTGCGCTTAGCGATAGATCGACGTGGTGTGCGAGATTGGAAAACGCATGAAGTACGCATTGATCGCCAAGGCTTGCCGCACGCACGCAAATAACGTTCTACCTGTTTGCGGGTAAAGATTTCATCAGATTCGGGTATTGGTCATCGAACGTTTGAAAGCTATGCTTTTCAAACGGAATCATGGCTACACCGAGGTAAAGATGAGATCAGAAAAAGCAAAGGCAATCGACGTATCTAGCGTTCATGACAAGGTCGATGTGCAAGCCTTCGACACGCTTTATTTCATGAACCTTGGGCTTCTGAAAAGAATCAACCTGATTTCAAATGGCCGTGAAAGCACCATTGACGTCATCTTCGATGGCGACTGGGTTGGGTTTGATGGCATCCCGATTGGCTGCTACAGCTGCACGGCGATTTCTTTGGGTTCAGGCAGGGCGTGGTCTATTCGTTATGACGATTTGTTGCGCGCAAGTGGTTACGAGCCTGCGTTGATTCAAGGTGCTTTGACTGATTTCAGTCAGCAATTGCTAAGGCGGCGTCATTCGCCGGTTTCTGTGAAAGCACTGTCCAACGATGGCCGTGTGGCTGATTTCTTACTCCAATGGGGGCAGTCTTTGGTGGCGCAGGGACGTGAGGCGGGGCCATTCACCATGCGTATGACGCGTGCGGACCTTGGGCTTTTGATGGGGCTGGACTTAGAAGCCATCAATCGTGCACTGTCGAACTTGGCATTCCATGGGGCGATTGAGTTTGAGGGGGAAGACCGAAGTGACATCTGTGTGCCAAGTCTCACAGGGCTTAAAGGGTTCATTCAAAGCGACATCACATTCTCACGCGTTGTATGGCAATGACGACGGTTGAGTCTCAAAGAACATGCCTCTATGACAGCCAGCAACTGAGTGTCATCATGGACCAGATGGCCTACCAAATGGCTGGATTTGTGAGAGAGAAAAACCACAAGATGCTCATTCTTGGCGTGCGCCGTCGAGGCGCGCCATTGGCCGATCTTTTGGCCCAGCGCATGACGGCATTGTGTGGCTTGCCTGCACCCGCACGGTTTGATTTGTTGGTCAAGCGGTATGCCGACGATTTGACCTTGCTTCATCCAAAAACCCTGCTTGCAGAGGATGCGTCAAACGTGAACTTGGATCTGTCTGATACATGCGTTTGGGTGGTTGATGATGTGTTGTACACCGGACATTCTTTGCTCAAGGTGCTTGAGTATTTGATGGCCAAGCAGCCGGCCTCGGTTCGGTTTGCTGCGCTGGTGGATCGCGGCGTTGCGCGATTTCCTGTGCATGGTGATGTTGTCGGGGTTCATTTGGATGTTGCCCCTACAGACATTGTGGCGTGTCATGTGCCGCCTTATGAGCCCGTGTTTCAAATCGATTTGGTTCAGCCTAGGCGCGCGACATGATGTTTAAAAATCGAACAGATGCGGCGCAACAGTTGGCCAAGTATTTGGCGACCTACAAAGACAAACATCCTTTGGTTTTGGCAATTCCGCGTGGTGCTGTGCCCATGGGAAAAATCATTGCCAACCACTTGCAAGGTGACTTGGATGTTGTGTTGGTGCGAAAGCTGCGCGCGCCTTATTCTGAAGAAGTGGCCGTGGGCGCTGTGGATGAAAGTGGCTGGACTTACGTGTCACCCTATGCGGCCAGTCAAGGTGCAGATCAAGATTACATCGCGTCTGAGAAACACATCCAAATGGCGGTCATTTCTGAGCGGCGTCACCGCTACACGCCCATTCGAAAACCGATTGATCCGATGGACCGTTGGGTGATTGTGGTGGACGATGGACTGGCGACAGGGGCCACCATGATTGCCGCGCTGCACAGCTTACGTCGAGCAGAGCCTCGCAAATTGATCTGCGCTGTGCCGGTTGCCTCACCTGACGCTTTGTCGCGTGTGCGGCCTTTGGCAGATGAGGTGGTTTGCTTGCATGCGCCTGCTGATTTTCATTTCATTGGCCAGTACTACCAAGAATTCAACGAGGTGTCAGATGCGGATGTGATGGCGCTGTTGTCGTGACGAAATCTGTCGAGGTATAAAAAAAGCGGCTGATGAGATCAGCCGCTTTGTATTTAGAACCGATATCCCAGTGAGATGCCGTAGCCTTGTGCTCGGATGCCATCCTTGTGGTAGTAGTTCATGTAGTCCACCTGTCCATAAATGGCGGGTGTGAACTTTGTTTGCAAACCCATGCCATAGCTGACATCTGCGCCTGTTCGTTCGCTGCCGGTGGTCGCGGTGATGTTGGCGTGCGTGAGCCCCACGCGTGCGAAAAGTTCAGTGCTTTCGGTCAATGCAACTTTGGGTTTGATGGCAATGCCGTAGTTGGTGATTTCTCCATCAAACAAAGTTTTGTTGTCTTTGGAAACCGTGGTTATGTACATGGCTTCCACAGCCCAATTTTTATGTATTTCCTTGCCAACGATCAATCGCATCGCTTGTGGGTTTGATGTTTCGCCACCATCTACTTTTAGTTCAATGGGGGTATAGGCAACTTCGCCGTAATAGCCAATATCTGAGGGGTAGATGCTGGTTTGCGCTTGGGCTGCGGTGATGCCAAGCGTTGTCAAGATGCATGCCGCAAGAAGACGGTGGGGGGTCATAAAGAGTCCTTTCAAAAATGAAAGTGAATGATCTTTTCTTTTCCTTTTATCTTCTGTTCTATTTCACACATTGAAAGACGTACGGTAGAGAACGTTAAAAATTTTTAAACCTTAATGCGCCTCTTAGCGTGTGTTTTGACACAAACGTACAAGCCGTTAACTTAGAAACTAGCGGATAGGCATCTTGCTTCAAGGTGCTATTTAGGTGGGGCATTAGGCGCCACGATTGATCAACATATGGAGGATTTCCCATGACTAACTTAGCCCGTTTCAACCCTTTTCGTGAATTGACGGAACCTTTTGGTGACGACTTTTTCAAAGGCTTTGCGCTTCGACCTATCTACCGTATGACGGATGACCATCCACAGATGAAGTTAGACCTGAATGAGGATGAAAAAACCTACTTCGTCAAAGCGGAAATGCCAGGTGTTCACAAAGATGAAATCAAAGTCATGATTGATGGCAATCAAGTGTCAGTGACCGCTGAGATAAAAAAACAAAAGGAAGAAAAAGAAGGTGCGAAGACGATTCGCAGTGAGCGCTATTACGGAAAGATTTTCCGCAGCTTCACTTTGGAACAAGCGATTGATCAGGCAACCGCTGTTGCCAAGTATGAAGACGGCGTGCTGGAACTCACCTTGCCAAAGAAGCCAGGCAACCATTCAAAGCTGTTGAAGATTTCATAAGTTTGATACATCCAACCTCGACAAACCCGGACCTGTCGAGGTCGGATGCCTTGTTCGATTGACATCAAAGGAGCTCCCTATGGGCGAACGTTTAACGGTTGGCGAGATCTGCACGCGTGAAGTGACTTTTGCCGACAAAGATACAAATTTGGTCACCGCTGCACAGTTGATGCGCCGCGATCATGTGGGAGCCTTGGTGGTTGTGGACCATCTCAATGGCGAGCGCAAGGTTTCGGGCCTTCTCACGGATCGAGACATCGTGACGTGTGTGATTGCACAAGGGATTGACCCTGGTCCGTTATTTGTAGAAGACATCATGAGCGCGCCAGTGATCACCGTGCAAGAGGATGATTCGCTGATCGATTTAATGCGGACCATGCGTACCAACGGCATCCGTCGTGTCCCTGTGGTGAATGAGAAACAAGATCTTGTCGGGCTTGTCACGCTCGACGATGTGTTGAGACTACTTGCGCAAGAGTTTGGTTTGTTGGTTGCGGCGATTGATAAAAGCACGCAGCGTGAAGTCAAACGTCGCCCCTGATGCTGGGGGAGGCTGGCTTCTCAACTGAGGCTTGCACGATCTAGGGTCATGGTCTTGCTGATTGGGGCTAATGTCTTCAGCCATTTTGTTGCAGGCAAAGGCCAACGTGTTTGAATCGTTTGCGCCTGGGCCTGCAATGTGTTTGTGTCAAACACGCGAGGTGTACGCAAAGCCAGAACAATCGCATTGCCTGCTGGGGTGGGTTTGAATGCCCACACGGCGTCTTTGCCAAAAGCTGTTGTGATTTTTTTCAAGCTTTCGTCATAGTTGGAGGCTTGGCCAAATAAGTTCACCGCCATACAACCTTCGTGGGTGAGCAAGCTGCGGCAATCACGGTAAAAATCTTCGCTGTCGATTACTGGGCGGGCAGCATCTTGGTCATACAAATCAACTTGCAAAGCATCGATCTTTCCGCGCCATTGGTCGTCGCCTGCAATTTCGGCGGCGTCGCCCAATACCACCTGCAATTTGTCGTTGTCCTTGGGTAAGTTGAACCACTGCCTGCATGTCGTTATCACCTGTGGGTTTAATTCGATGGCGATGGTCCGCATCTTTAAATGCTGATAACAAAACTTGGTCAGTGATGCAGCGCCCAATCCCAGCTGCATGGCGTGTTTATGACTGACTTGATCTAAATCTGTCAATAACAACCAGCCCATCATGCGTTGTTGATATTCGAGGTGGATTTCAAACGGCTTGCTCACCTTCATAGAGCCCTGCACTGCGGGGGTGCCCAAATGCAAAAAACGCATGTCACCGTAGTCTGCAAAAGTGACCACAGGCAAATCGCCGTTTTGCTGCACCGTTTGATCTGCGTTGGCATGACTTTGATGGCTAAACGCACGCGCTTGCTTTTTTGCCATCCAAGCGCCAATCAGCATCGCCAAAATACAGCCGACTAAACCAAAAATCAGCTCAATGGGGGTCAAAACCATGTCCAATAATTCCTTCTAAAGCAAAGAAAAAGGGCCTTGCATCACTGCAAGGCCCTTATTAATTGGCTCCTCGACCTGGGCTCGAACCAGGGACCTACGGATTAACAGTCCGGCGCTCTACCAACTGAGCTATCGAGGAATACAAAAATTATAGCGCATTTTTTTCGCGTTTTTCAGAGGTGAAACTGAATTGTTGCGCGAATTGTGCGAGGTGCTCCTGGATAGAGAAAGTACTGCCCATATTGTTTCGGGGATTCACGCCAATAGTGTTTGTTGGCCAGATTGTTGATAGCCAATGTCCAGGTGGATGCGACATGGTTGACTTTGGTGTCGTAGTGTGTGGTGGCGTCCACCGTGGTCCATGCTGACAGCATGATGTCACCGTATTCGGTGACATTGCGTTTGCCCTCGTGTGACAGGCGAAGGCCAGAGCGCAATCCCACCAGGCTGGCCGAGCGGTATTCGGCCATGCCACGCAAGATGTACTTGGGCACGTTGATCGGGCGTTGGCCGTTCAGATCTGTTTGGACGGTGGCATTTTCACGTTTGGCATCTAGCCATGCGGCGCTGCCTCCCATCGACCATCGGCCCAAATGACTTTGGGCATTGAGTTCGATGCCTTGGTGGTGGGCTTGGCCATCGATTTGTTGTGTGCAGCTGGCCGTGTTTGTGTTGCAAGCACCAGAGTCGGAAATGGCGGGGCGTGTGATGTCAAACCAAGTGATTTGCCAGTTCGCGTGCGTGCCTTGACTTTTGATACCAACTTCGCGTTGGGTGCTGCGTAGCGCTGGCAAGGGTTGACCTGCGTTGGTGTAATTGGGTGTGTTGGGCGTTGCACGTGCTTCTAGGCCCTGACCGTAGCTGGCATAGACCAAGTGATGCGGGGTCAGTTGATGGCTCAAAGCTAACCAAGGCGTGCTGACACCCCGTATGTCTTGCACCGCCGCACTGCCGTCGGTTTGCATGCTTTGGCGGCTCAGTTGGGTGTGACGCAGGCCAAACCAAGCTTGTGTGCGATCAGTTAATCGCACGCGGTCATTGACGGCCACTTCGGTGCTGTAGTCAGTGCTGCTGGTTTGTCGGTAAGTGTTGTAGTCGGGGGTTGGGGTTAAGCCCCCATTGATGTTGGTCATGCCCACCAGGTTGTCGCTGTACGAGTAGGGCATTTGGTTCATTTGGCGCTGTCGCATGAGGCTGAGCTGAACGCTGTGTTCCAGCCCCCCCAATTGAACTTGACCGCGGAGTTCCGTTTGAATCGCGTCGCTCATGCGTCGCTCGTTCTCGCTGGTGTAATCCCGAATTTGAAAATTACCCATCGGCGAAAGACAAAAGCTATCGCTGATGGCGCTGCTGCAACCGGATGCATAGGTCAATCGGTCATCGGCACGCAAACGTTGCGAACCATATTGCGTATTCCACATCCAGCCGTTGTTTAACTGATGTTTCAGACGCACCGTGCCTGTCAGACCATCGAACACGCCAGGTTGCGAGTTGGGCTGACGCGTGATGTTGCGTGTGCCATCCACGGTTGGCGGCAGTACCTTTTGAGTTGGTCCGGATGACAGCAAGCTGTAAAAGTTCACCCCAATTTGCGTGTGGTGGCTTTGCTCAAACTCCCACTCCAATCGGTTGTTTCTGTTGATGCGCCAGTCCATGGCCAAGGCCACCAAATTACGGTAACCCTTGGTGTCACGAATATAAGGATCAAGGTCTTCGTGAGCCACGTTGAACCTGTAGCCGAAATCAGCGTCTTGACCAAAGCGTCCGCCCAAATCTGTGGCTACCAAACGGTTGTTTCCAGGGCCGTAACTGAGCGTGACATCACGAATGTTTTTTTCTGCGCTGGTGGGTGCGCGTTTGACCAGGTAATTGACCAAACCGCCTGGCGAGCTGGTGCCAGACTGAATGCCGCTCGTGCCTTTGAGCAACTCAATGCGCTCTTTGTTGTCCATCGGAATGATGGTCTCGGCGGAGATGGGCAAACCTTCGCGGCGGTAGTTGTAGCGGTTGTCAAGCGCAAAGCCACGCACGCTCAGTTTGTCCCAATAGGCGGGGAGGTTGTAGCTGTCGCTCACCGATGCGTCTAAGCGCAAAGCGTCGGTGACGCGTTGTGCACCTATGTCGCGTAAGGTGGTTTGGTTGATGGTGCTGACACTGATGGGTAGCTCTTGCAAGGGCGCACCATCAAAGCCGGATACCCGAATGGGAGGCTCGGCAGTGATGGTGATTTCCGTCGGATTTTGTTGCGCCCAGACTGTGGAAGTCGCCGTAATACAAAGTGCAATCGCCCTTTTTGTGCGAGAAACTTCCAAAAATCTAGATTTCCGATTCATGCCCTTGACTTTACTTGATGTTTAAAGACGGAATTGAACGCTGGCCCTTAAAGTCCGCGGAGCGCCGGGGTAGAGGTAGAAGTGGCCATCTTGCATGGGGGATTCACGCCAATATTGTTTATTAGCCACGTTGTTGATACCCAACGTCCAAGTCGATGCGATGTCGTTTATTTTTGTGTCGTAATGTGCCGTGGCGTCTAGGGTAGTCCAAGCTGGGAGCTTGATGTCGCCTATGCCGGTTACGTTTCGCTCTCCCTCGTGAGAAAAGCGAACGCCTGCGCGCAACCCTGGGACCGAGGTATACCGATATTCAGCCATGCCGCGCAAGATGTATGAGGGTACGTTGACAGGGCGCTGACCATTCAGCTCTGGCGTAAGGTTGCTGTTTTCACGTTTTGCATCAATCCATGTCAAGCCGCCGCCCAAGTTCCAGTTCTTTACCGAAGTGTTGCCGCTAAGTTCTATGCCTTTGTGGTGTGCCTCGCCGTCAATTTGTTTTGTGCAGGGTGTTGCCATTGGATCGCATCCCGATACAGGGCGAGTGATATCAAACCAAGTGATTTGCCAGCTACTTGAAAGCGTCTGTTTTTTGATACCAATTTCTTGTTGATGGCTGCGCAGGACCGGTAGTGCTTGTCCTCGATTGGTGTAGCTTGATTTGTTGGGTGTGACCTCTGTCTCGATGCCTTCACCATAACTGGCATACACCGTCATGGATGCGTCTAATGAGTGACTGAAAGCAATCCATGGTGTTGTGACGTTACGTTGATCTTGAACGGGGACGCTTCCATCTGTTTTGGTGCTTTGGCGATTCATTTGAATATGACGCAAACCCAACCAAGCTGAGGTTTGCTTACTCAGATGTATCCGGTCCTTAACACCGAACTCATTCGTGTAGTCGCTTCGTTCCGTATTTAAGTCGTATGGGGTTGGGACTGCTGTGTTGGTACCCGTTCCGTCGATATTGCCTGTGCCTGCATAGTTATATGCTTGCATCGGAGGTAGACGATTGAGTTGACGGTATCGCATGACGCTGAAAGTCAAATCGTGTTGAAAGCCAGATAGCGATGATGTTCCAGTCAACTCAGTTTGAATAACTTCTGTCTTTCTACGTTCGTTTTCGCTTCGGTAATCCCATAGGTCAAAATTGCCTTGTGGGCTGAATCTGTCCCAGTTGACGCACGTAATACTGTGGCAGTCGTAACCCCATGCATATGACAGCCGATCATCCATCCGTAGATGTTGCGTTCCGACTTGTGTTGTCCAGAGCCATCCATTGTTCAAGTTTTGTTTGAATCTGATAGTGCTCGTGAACGCATCAAATACTTGGGGTTGTGTCCAAGGTTGATAGGTGAAATTTAAACGCGGATTGACAGAAGAAGGGAAAGCCGCAGTAGATGGGTCACTTGTCCCCAGTAAGCTGTATGCGTTCACACCAATTTGCTCTCGATGGCTTTGCTCAATTTCCCATTCCAATTTGCTGTCCGAATTAATTCGAAAGTCCATTGCTAACGCGACTAAATCGCGATGACCTGTCGCATTTTTGATATAAGGATTGAGGTCTTCATGGGCTATATTGAATCGGTAGCCAAACTCTGAGGTATTACCGAAGCGTCCACCCAAATCGGCCGCTACCAAACGGTTATTCCCGTCACCGTAGCTAATGGTGACGTTGCGAATTTTTTGCTCCACACCTGTGGGGGCACGTTTGACCACATAGTTCACCAGTCCTCCGGGTGCACTAGTGCCCGCTTGCATGCCACTTGTTCCTTTAAGTAGTTCAATGCGCTCTTTGTTATCCATCGGAATCATGGTTTCGGCACTGATGGGCAAGCCTTCGCGTTGATAGTTGTAGCGGTTGTTCAATGTGAAACCTCGCACGCTGAGCATGTCCCAGTATGCAGGTGCGTTATAGCTATCTGTGACAGAAGCATCCAAATGCAAAGCATCCGATAGGCGTTGTGCCCCGATGTCTTTCAGTGTGGCGCTGTCGATGGTGGTGGTGTTGAACGGCAACTCGTGCGCGGGCACATCACCAAAGCCAGACACGCGCGCAGGCAGTTTGTCGGTGATGGTGATTTCGGTGGGATTTTGTTGCGCCCAAGCGGACGCGCAAGATGCAATGCACAGTGCAACGGCCGCGTGAACGCGCGTTGCTTTCAAGAATGGCGAATGGTTTGCCATGACGTTTCCTTAAACGTATGACAGGTCGGCTGATTTCTAAACGAGTGAATGCTCTTGTGAGTGAAGAGCCTCGTTGTAAGACCAAGCTTCCCTGCGCGAGGATTACCTCAATCAGGTTCAAAGGGACTTTCTCAGTCGAAGTCGGTGACGGCTTCAACACCCCTAGCGGATGCGTTATTGCTAACGCGATGCAGATTTTAAGCGATGCCTAGAAGGCGATGCAATTCGGTCGACGTTGTCGTGTATTGCAGCAGGGTTTTTCGTGTGGGATGCACGATAGCCGCTGCGCCAAAAGCGGCGAGGGTGGCTTCGTGAAAGCCGCACAAGATGAGTTTTTTCTTGCCGAGGTAGGTGTTGATATCGCCCACGGCAAAGATGCCTGGTACATCGGTGGCAAAGGTTTCGGTGTTGACCACCAGTTGTTTGCGCTCCATGGCCAAGCCCCAGTTGGTGATGGGGCCAAGCTTGGGCGAGAGGCCCAAGAACGCCACCACATGTTGCGCTGGGCGCTCCATGGTTTGACCATCGGGCGTGGCCACTTGCACGGCGTGAAGCTGGTTCGATGTGCTTAACAAGGCAGTAGGCTGGCCAATTTGCAGTTGCAGCTTACCGCTGGCAACCGCATCGCGCATGGCTTGCAAGAGCACAGGTTCGGCGGTAAACACATCGCGGCGGTGCATCAGCGTCACGCTGCGTGCTGCTTTTGTTTCGAGCGTGAGTTTCAACGCCGCCGCAACGGCAGATTCTTCACCGCCCAACACCACCACGTCTTGGCCTGCAAAGCGCGAGGCTTCGCCCAAGCGGTAATGCACGTGCGTGCCTTCTAGCTCTGCTGCACCTTCTACGCTCAGCTTGCGCGCTTGGAAAGCACCCACGCCTGCGGCGATGACCAAGACCTTGCAAATGAAATGCTGTTGCGCAGACGTGCGCACCGAGATGAGGCCGTCGTCCAAGCGTTCGACCTCGGTCACTTCTTGATTGAGGTGAAAGGTAGGCTCAAACGGTTTGATTTGGGTTTGCAGCTGCGCCACCAACTCACGGCCCGTGCACACGGGGATGCCGGGAATGTCGTAAATCGGTTTATCGGCGTACAGCTCGACGCACTGGCCGCCCACATGGGGCAGTGCGTCAATGACGTGGCTGCGAATGTCTTGTAGCCCGAGCTGAAAAACCTGAAACAGGCCCACAGGGCCTGCGCCCACGATGACGGCATCGGTGTGAATCGCGGAGGCCGTCATAGGACGAGGTGCTTAGCGCTTGAGTTCGGCGAGCTTGCCGGTTTTGTCTTTCCATGCGTCAGCATCGGCCATAGGCGCTTTGCGCTTGGTGATGCTGGGCCACCCGATCAAGGACAACTCAGCGTTGAGCTTGGTCATGTGTTCTTGGCCTTCTGGCACATCTTCTTCGGCGTAGATGGCGTTCACAGGGCACTCGGGGATGCACACTGCGCAGTCGATGCACTCGTCTGGGTCGATGGTGAGGAAGTTGGGGCCTTCGCGGAAGCAGTCGACGGGACAAACGTCCACACAGTCGGTGTACTTACATTGGATACAGGCTTCGGTGACAACGTGCGTCATGACAATTCAATCGATGGGTAAAAAAGAGGGCGCAACAGCGGGAGCTGTGCGCCAAGCCTTTGATTTTAAACGGGATTCAATACGGGGCTAGAAGTTGGGTCAGTTCACCAACACAGCGCCCGAGGTTTTGTGGGTGGCCGTGTCGACCAACACCAAAGCACCCAAGATGCGCGACTGCTTGAAAGGCAGCGTCACCAAAGGCTCTTGCAAGGCCAAAGTGACGTGGCCAATGGCGTTGGGGGCCAGCTCGGTGGCTTCTTCTTCGGCCAAGGTGTTCACGTTCAGGCGGTGCACCACGCGTTGCACTTTGGCTTTGACCCAGCGGTGACCGTGCAAAGCCCAGTACACACGGCCAGCCACCAAGGGCTCGTCGTCCATCCAAGCGATGGTGGTGTTGAGTTGGCGTTGACCTTCGGTGCTGCCTTCGGCGGCCAGCAACCAGTCACCACGCGAGACATCCACTTCTCGGTCCAGCACGATGCCTGCGCTGTGGCCAGCAGCTTTGTTTTGTGGCTCGCGTGTGGCCGACAGCACTTGCGACACCACCGCAGTTTGGCCGCTTGGGAATACTTTGATGGTTTGACCTGGCTCGATGGTGCCCGTGGCCACACGGCCCCAGAACACGCGACGGCCTTGGGTGGTCACGCCGGAGTCGTGGAATTTTTCGACCCACTGCACGGGGAAGCTGAAGGCCACCTCGGTTTCAGCGGGCGTGTTGGGCAAGGCTTCCAAGATGCTCAACAGGCTTGGGCCGGTGTAGCCGCACCAAGCAGCTTGGTCGGCGTTGGTGGTGTCCACCACGTTCCAGCCTTTGAGGGCGGACACGGGCACCATGGCCGTGATGGTGATGCCTGCTTCAGTTGCGAACTTGCGCAATGCGGCTTCGATGTTTTGGTAAGCCAAAGCGGGGTCGTCCACCGCATCGAGTTTGTTGATGGCGAACACGATGGAGGGCACGCGCAGCAGGTTGACCAACAGCGAATGGCGACGGGTTTGGGGCAACAGTTCAAGCGCAGGGTTTTTCCAGTCCAGCTTGATGGCATCCACCAACACCACGGCAGCGTCAGCGCTAGAGGCAGCGGTCACCATGTTGCGTGTGTACTGCTCGTGGCCGGGGGCGTCGCCGATGATGAACTTGCGTGCTTCGGTATTGAAGTAGCGGTAGGCCACGTCAATCGTGATGCCTTGTTCGCGTTCGGCAGAGAGGCCGTCGGTGAGCAAAGCCAGGTCGGTTTCGCCTGAGCGTTGCACGCCTGCCAAGTGGTCTTGCAACACTGCTTTGGTGTCGACCAGCAAGCGGCCAATCAAGGTGCTTTTGCCGTCATCGACTGAACCACAGGTGATGAATTTCAGTGCGTTTTGTGTATCTGTATTTGTTGTAGTCATCAAATTCACCGTCTTAGAAGTAGCCGTCTTTTTTGCGCTTCTCCATCGAAGCCTCAGAGGTTTTGTCGTCCATGCGGGTCGCGCCGCGTTCACTCACATCGGCGGCCAAAGTTTCGATCACGATTTGTTCGGGCGTGGCCGCATCGCTCTCGACAGGGCAAGTGCAGGTGATGTCGCCCACGGTGCGGAAGCGCACGTCGCGAATCACCACTTCTTCGCCGTCCTTCGGTGGTGTGAGTTCGGTCACGGGCACCAGCAAGCCACGGCGGTCCACCACTTCGCGTTTGTGCGTGTAGTAAATCGAAGGCAGCGCGATTTTTTCGCGGGCGATGTATTGCCACACGTCCAGTTCGGTCCAGTTGGAGATGGGGAACACGCGGAAGTGTTCGCCGGGCTGCAACTTGTGGTTGAACAAGGTCCACAGTTCAGGACGTTGTGCCTTGGGTTGCCATTGGCCAAAGCTGTCGCGGTGGCTGAAGATGCGTTCTTTGGCACGGGCTTTTTCTTCGTCACGGCGTGCGCCGCCAATGAGGGCATCAAAGCGGAATTCTTCGATGGCTTCGAGCAAGGTGACCGATTGGTGCACGTTGCGGCTTTCACCAGGGTGAGCCAAACGCACCGTGCCGCGCTTCATCGAGTCTTCCACGCTGCGCACGATCAGCTCAGCACCGAGTTCTTTGGCGCGTGAGTCGCGGAAATCGGTCACTTCTTTGAAGTTGTGACCCGTGTCAATCATCAACAGAGGGTAGGGGATGCGGCCAGCGCCAAAAGCTTTTTCAGCGCACTTGAGCATGACGAGCGAATCTTTGCCGCCCGAGAACAAGAGGGTGGGACGCTCAAAGGCAGCGGCGACTTCGCGCAAGATGAAGATGGTTTCTTCTTCTAGCGCATCGAGGTGGGTGTTGCTTAAGTGGTGCAACTCGTTTTGGGTGGTAGCGTTCATGACGTTTCTCGGTATCTAATTTTTATTTCTTCACGTGCAAGCCGCACTCTTTGGCGGCTTCGTCTTCCCACCACCAGCGGCCAGCGCGAAACTCTTCGCCTAGGCTGATGGCGCGTGTGCAAGGTGCACAGCCCACGCTGGGGAAAAACTGGTCGTGCAGTGGGTTGTAGTCCACGTTGTTGGTGGCGATGTAGTGCCACACATCGCCCCATGTCCATTTGGCCAATGGGTTGAACTTGGTCAAATTTTTCGTGGCCACTTCGCTGTCGTCTTGCAAAGGCACATCGGCGCGGGCGCTCGATTGCTCTTGGCGCAAGCCAGTAATCCAAGCGCGTTGGCCTTTGAGGGCGCGAGCGAGAGGCTCCATCTTGCGAATGCCGCAGCACGCTTTGCGCAGCTCAATGCTTTTGTACATTGCGTCTTGGCCCTCAGCGCGCACAAATTGGATGACCGACTCATGCACAGGGCGATACACGTGGATGGGGGCGCGTGAGGTGGCCTCGGTGCGCTCCAGCAAAGCCAAAGTCTCGGTGTGCAGCGCGCCGGTTTCCAGCACGAACACGGGAATGTCGAGCTGCAAGCTGTTGATGAGGTGGGTGATGACCACATCTTCCGCACCCAAGCTGGATGCTTGTGTGACGGGCGAAAACTCAGCCGCTGCGCGTTGCAACAAGGCTTGGGTTTCGGCCAGCTTGGCCGTGAAGTCGTCGCTGGCGCGGGCGTTCAAGGTGGTGGCCTTGGACTGGCCGTTGGCCGACAGGAATGAACTGGTGCGCATATGGATGCCTGCTTAACCCACGCGGGCAAATTTGGGGTCAGCTGTGACGGCATCGCCTTGGTAGAAGGCTTTGTAGTGCGTCAACAGCTTTTCGCCGTGTGCCGCGTCTTGGTCGTCGCGCAGCACAGCACTGGAAAAACCGCTGCGTTGCATTTGCAGCAGCTGGTCAATCAACACGTCGCCATGGGCGCGGATGTCACCGCCAAAGCCGCGACGGCGCAGCACAAACGCTTGGCTGAAAGCGCGGCCATCGGTGAACTTGGGGAAGTTCAAATCGATGCGCTCCAAGCCTTCGAGGTCCAGGGTTTGCACGTCCACGTCGTTGGCCAACGCGCGTGCCGAAATTTCTTTATCAGCGCCGTCGGCGTTGTGTTGGGTAATGATTTGCAAGCTCATATTTATCTCGTATCTGTTTTAGGCTTAAGCAGCGCGTGCGGTGGTGTTGCGGGCCGAGTTGGCCGCCGCTTTGAACACATCAAAGCCCACGCGGTTCAGGGTGCGTGCAAAGGTTTCGTGGGTTTCGCGCTTGTCGCGGTACACGTCCAGCACGGCTTCCACCACGTCTACCACTTCGGCAGCGGCGAACGATGGGCCGACCACTTTGCCTGCTTTGGCAGGGCCGCTCAAGAACGAACCGTCTGAGCCGCCGAGGGTGACTTGGTACCACTCTTGGCCGTCTTTGTCCACGCCCAAGATGCCAATGTGACCGCTGTGGTGGTGGCCGCATGAGTTGATGCAACCGCTGATGTGCAAGTCAATCTCGCCCAAGTCAAACAACTCGTCGAGGTCTTGGTAACGCTCGGTGATGGCGGCTGCAATCGGCAATGAACGGGCGTTGGCCAAGGCGCAGTAGTCGCCGCCGGGGCAAGCAATCATGTCGGTCAGCAAGTGCACGTTGGCGCGGGCAAAGCCAGCGGCTCGTGCCGCTTGGTACAGATCGGCCAACTGATCAATGCGCACCCAAGGCAGCACCAAGTTTTGGTCGTGGTTCACGCGCACTTCGCCTGAGCTGAATTGGTCGGCCAAGTCAGCGGCAGTGGCCAGTTGGTCTGCGGTGGCATCGCCTGGGGCTTGGCCCAAACGTTTGAACGACAAGGTCACCACGCGCAGGCCAGGGTTCTGGTGGCTGGTCACGTTTTGTTGCAACCAGCGGGTGAATTCTTTGTCAGCCTTGGCTTGTGCCAGCAAGGCTTGTTCGGCTTTTTCTTGGGCGTCGTCAGGTACCACGTCCACAGGCGGAGACACAAAGCAGGCGCTCACGCGGTCGAGCTCGACTTGCGGGATGGTGTGGTGTGCACCGCTTTCCAAAATGCGCTCGTATTCGGCTTCGACTTCGTCAAAGTAGCGTTGGCCTTCGGCCTTCACCAAAATCTTGATACGCGCTTTGTAGATGTTGTCGCGGCGGCCCCAGCCGTTGTACACGCGCACCACGGCTTCGAGGTAGTTGATGATTTGGTTCCAAGGCAAGAACTCGCGAATCACGCTGCCCGTGATGGGGGTGCGGCCCATGCCGCCGCCGACCAACACTTGGAAGCCCACTTCGCCTTCGTCGTTGCGCAACACGCGCAAGCCCACGTCGTGCCATGCAATGGCTGCGCGGTCTTCGGTCGCGCCCGTGATGGCGATTTTGAATTTACGGGGCAGGTAAGCGAACTCGGGGTGCAAGGTGCTCCACTGGCGCAGCACTTCGGCGTAGGGGCGTGGGTCGACGTCTTCGTCCACCGCAATGCCAGCACGCTCGTCGCTGGTGATGTTGCGAATGCAGTTGCCGCTGGTTTGAATGCCGTGCAGGTTGACGCTGGCCAACAACTCCATCACATCGGCGCTTTTCTCCAACGGAATCCAGTTGAACTGCACGTTTTGGCGGGTGGTGAAGTGGCCGTAGTTGACCGTGAGCTTGGGGGCGTCAATGCCGCCAATTTTGTCCTGCGTGCTTTGCGCGCGGGCCAGCAGCTCAGTCGAAGGCGTGTCGTAGTCGCGAGCGATTTTGGACAACACGCGCAGTTGCGCACTGTTGAGTTCACCGTAAGGCACGGCCACGCGCAGCATGGGGGCGTAGCGTTGCACGTACCAGCCGTTTTGCAAACGCAAAGGGCGGAAGTCATCGTCGGCCAATTTGCCAGCCAAGTTGCGGGTGAGTTGGTCGCGGTACTGCGCAGCGCGTGCTTTGACAAACTCTGAATCGAAGGCGGTGTATTGATACATCTAAGAACTCAAACGAAAAAATTAAGCAAAAACCAACTTGCTGCCAGCCCAAGCCAGCAACACAGAAAGAATCGAACGAATCACGCGCTCTGGTGTTTTGTGCATCAGGCGAGTGCCTAACCAAATACCAGGCAAGGAGCCTGCGAGCAATAAGCTCAACAAAGACCAATCGACCGAGCCCAAGGAGGCATGACCCAAGCCAGCCACCATGGTCAGCGGCACGGCATAGGCAATGTCAGCCGCCACGATGCGTGACAGCGGCAACTGTGGGTACAGGATCATAAGCACCGTCACGCCAATGGCGCCTGCGCCCACCGAGGTGAGGGTCACCAAGGTACCAATGGCTGCACCAAATAACACGGGCAGGGCCCAATGGCCGGGCTGTGTGGCTTGGCGCAAGTTCTCTTCGGCCAACACCACTGGGACTTGTTTGCCGCGGATGACCTTGTACAGCATGGCGCTGGCTGTCAGCAGCAGAGCGAGGCCCAAAGTGAGCTTCATCACTTTTTCAACGGCGGGGTCGGAAGGGCCGATGTTGTGCAGCACCCAAAGCGTGGCGCCTGAGGCGGGAATGCTGCCAGCGCACAGGGCCATCACCACGCGCCAAGGCACGATGCGCTGACGCGCAAAGCTGAACGTGCCGCCCGCCTTGGTGAAGGCTGCAAACAGCAGGTCAGTGCCCACGGCCATGTAGGGCTTGACGCCGAAGAAGAAAATCAAAATGGGCGTCATCAGCGAGCCGCCGCCCACCCCGGTCAAACCCACGACCAAGCCCACAAAAAAGCCAGCGAATACGAAACCAAAATCTTGCATAGGCGTGGACTGTAGGCGGTCTTTATGCCAAAACAAACGATTTGTTTGTTCTACATATATGCCAAATCGGAATAAGGAATTGAGCGGGGTCTAAGCCGTAAGCAAAGCGCAGGGGCAGGTGGGCTAAAGTGCCGTGGATAATGCAGGGTTCAACCCGTATTTCTTTCACCCTATCCAAACAAAGAATGAGACCGAGCAATGGCTGCTGAAAAATCCAAAATTGTTTACACCCTGACTGACGAAGCGCCCTTGTTGGCAACGGCTTCGTTCTTGCCAATCATTCGTACCTTTGCTGCACCCGCAGGCATTGATGTGGTGTCGAGCGACATCTCTGTGGCAACCCGCATCTTGGGTGAGTTTTCAGACCTGTTGCCAGAAGCTCAGCGCGTGCCGCACAACTTGTCCGAACTTGGCAAACTGACTCTGAAGCCAGAAGCCAACATCATCAAGCTGCCCAACATCAGTGCCTCCGTGGGCCAGTTGACCGCCGCCATCAAAGAGTTGCAAGCCAAAGGCTACGCCTTGCCCGACTACCCAGATGCGCCCACCACCGACGAAGACAAAGCCATCAAAGCTCGCTATGCCAAGTGCATCGGTAGCTCGGTGAACCCTGTTTTGCGCGAAGGTAACTCTGACCGTCGCGCACCTCGCGCTGTGAAAGAGTTCGCACGCAAGAACCCACACAGCATGGCTGAGTGGAGCCAAGCCTCTCGCTCGCACGTGTCACACATGCACCACGGCGACTTCTACCACGGTGAAAAATCTTTGACCTTGGACAAAGCCCGTGACGTGAAGATGGAACTCATCACCAAGAGTGGCAAAACCATTCTGTTGAAGCCCAAAGTTTCTTTGCTTGACAAAGAAATCATCGACAGCATGTTCATGAGCAAGAAAGCGCTGGTCGAGTTCTATGAAAAAGAAATCGAAGACGCACACAAAACAGGCGTGATGTTCTCCTTGCACGTGAAAGCCACCATGATGAAGGTGTCTCACCCCATCGTGTTCGGCCACTGCGTGAAAATTTTCTACAAAGAAGCGTTCGCCAAGCACGGTGCTTTGTTTGAAGAGTTGGGCGTGAACGTGAACAACGGCATGGCCGACCTTTACAACAAGATCGCCGCCTTGCCTCAATCTAAGCAAGACGAAATCAAGCGCGACTTGCACGCTTGCCACGAGCACCGCCCAGAGTTGGCCATGGTCGACTCTGCCAAAGGCATCACCAACTTCCACTCACCCAACGACATCATCGTGGACGCTTCCATGCCCGCCATGATCCGCAACGGCGGCAAGATGTGGGGCGCCGATGGCCGCTTGAAGGACGCCAAGGCTGTGATGCCTGAGTCGACCTTTGCCCGTATCTACCAAGAGATGATCAACTTCTGCAAGTGGCACGGCAACTTCGACCCCAAGACCATGGGCACGGTGCCTAACGTGGGTTTGATGGCGCAACAAGCCGAAGAATACGGTTCACACGACAAGACCTTTGAAATTCAAGAAGACGGCGTGGCCAACATCACCGACTTGGCCACAGGCGAAGTTTTGTTGACACAAAACGTGGAAGAAGGCGACATCTGGCGCATGTGCCAAGTCAAAGATGCGGCCATCCGTGACTGGGTGAAGTTGGCTGTGACCCGCGCACGCAACTCTGGCATGCCTGCCATCTTCTGGTTGGACCCCTACCGTCCCCACGAGAACGAGTTGATCAAGAAGGTCGACCTGTACTTGAAAGACCACGACACCAAAGGCTTACACATTGAGCACATGTCTCAAGTGCGCGCCATGCGCTTCACTTTGGAGCGCGTGAGCCGTGGCTTGGACACCATCTCGGTGACCGGCAACATCTTGCGTGACTACTTGACCGACTTGTTCCCCATCATGGAACTCGGCACCTCGGCCAAGATGCTCTCCATCGTGCCTTTGATGGCGGGTGGCGGCATGTACGAAACAGGTGCGGGTGGTTCAGCACCTAAGCACGTGCAACAGTTGGTGGAAGAAAACCACTTGCGTTGGGATTCACTGGGTGAGTTCTTGGCCTTGGCTGTGTCTTTCGAAGACATGGGTCTGAAAAACGGCAACGCCAAAGCCAGCGTGTTGGCCAAGACCTTGGATGCCGCGACTGGCAAATTGTTGGACACCAACAAAAACCCATCGCCCAAAACAGGTCAGCTCGACAACCGTGGCAGCCAGTTCTACTTGGCCATGTACTGGGCCCAAGAATTGGCAGCGCAAACCGAAGACAAGGACTTGGCTGCCAAGTTCGCGCCTTTGGCCAAAACGCTGACCGAGAACGAAAAGAAGATCGTGGACGAACTCAACAGCGTTCAAGGCAAGCCTGTGGACATCGGCGGTTATTACCTGCCCGATGCCAAGAAGCTCGAAGCCATCATGCGCCCAAGCGCCACGTTCAACGCGGCTTTGGCTAGCGTCTAAGCCTCAGGTCGCTTAGCGATCAAAGCCCTCCAAGCCTTCAAGCTTGGGGGGCTTTTTGTTGGGCGCGATGTGTTTGTGCCTGAGTGGCAATCGCCTCGCGTTGCTCAGGCGTGAGGCGGTTGAGGTTTTTCAGCTGCATCAACATGCGCGGGTTTTTGGCCAGCATCTCGTTGTGACGGTTGAGGTAGTCCCAATACAAAGTGGTGAAGGGGCAGGCTGTGTCGCCCGTGGCTTCTGCGGGGTTGAAGCGGCAGCCTTTGCAATGGTTGCTCATGCGGGCTATGTATTTGCCACTGGCCACATAGGGCTTGCTGGCCATCAGGCCGCCATCGGCAAACTGGCTCATGCCCAGTGTGTTGGGCAGCTCCACCCATTCCACCGCATCCACATACACGCCGAGGTACCACTGGTGCACTTGCTTGGGTTCTACCCCCAGTAGCAGGGCGTAAAGGCCAGTGACCATCAAGCGTTGGATGTGATGCGCGTAGCCATGTTGCAAGGTTTGCGTGATGGCATCGCGCAAGCAGGCCATCTCGGTGTCACCCGTCCAGTAAAACTCGGGCAGCGCTTCGTGCGCTTGCTGGGCATTGCCCTCGGCGTAGTCGGGCATCTGGGTCCAGTAAATGCCGCGCACGTATTCACGCCAGCCCAAAATTTGCCGCACAAAACCTTCCACGGCTTCCAGCGGTGCGTGGCCTTTGTGAAAGGCAGCCTCTGCCGCAGCCAGCACCTCACGCGGGTTGAGCAGCTTCAGGTTCAACGCGCACGACAGATGCGAGTGGTACAGCCACACTTCGCCTTCCCACATGGCGTCTTGGTACAAACCAAAGCTGGGCAGTCGATGGGTGATGAATTCATCCAGCGCCACCAAGGCCTGTACGCGCGTGACAGGCCAACCAAACTGCGTGATGGCGCCGGGGTGGTGCGCCAGTTTGTCGTTGACCAAACGCATCACGTCTTGGGTGATGGTGTCGGGCGCTACACGCGTAGGGGCGGGCAGCAAGCCGGGGCCTTGTTTGCCAAAACTGCCTCGGTTGTCTGCATCAAAGTTCCATTGGCCGCCGATGGGCTTTTTGCCCTCCATCAAGATGCCATTTTTCTGGCGCAGCTCGCGGTAGAAATACTCAAGGCGCAACTGCTTGCGGTCTTTGGCATGCGCGGCAAAGTCGCGCACGGTGCTGAAGAAGTGCGTGTCGTCTTTGATCTCTAGCGGCAAGTCGTGTTGTTGCGCGACAGCGCGAAGGCTTTGCAACACACGCCAGTCGCCGGGGGCTGTCATCACCAAGAGTTGGGGCTTCACTTGGGCAATGGCCTTGCTCAGCTCACCGGCCAAGGTGCCTGTGTTGTTCGCGTCATCAAGCTGGCTGTACATCAGCGGCCAGCCCCGTGCTTGCAGGTGTTCGGCGAAGTGCCGCATGGCACTTAAGAAAACCGTGGTGCGTTGTTTGGACGACGGGATGTGCGTGGACTCTTCCAGCACCTCGGCCATCCACACGGTGTCGTGCGCTGGGTCGAAGTCGGTCAGGGCGGAGGCATCTTCATCCAGCTGGTCACCCAAGATGAGGATGAGGCGTTTGCGTGGGGGAGTCATGTGAGGCGCTTTTTAAAAATCAAAACCGAGCTGTTTTTTGTCGGTGGTGGGGGCAACTGATGTGCGGCGAGTGCGGGTTTGTTTTCCCCAGTTTTTACGAGAGGCATGTTTGTCGACCACGGCTTTTTTAGCTGCTTTGACTTCGTCGGTTTGGCGTCGGCTGTGCAGCCACTGTTTGGCCTCGCGCGTGGCTTGCGCCAAGTCGACCACGGGCTGTGACAACGCGCTGTCCATGTCGCCGCCCACAAACACGCCGAGGTGCGTTTGCATCGTGTGCGGCATGAGCCACGGCTCAAACAGCCAAGTGTCGGGCACTTGCCGTAGCGCTGGCAGCCATTGCCGCACAAAGCGACCATGTGGGTCGTGGTCTTGCGCTTGTTTGATGGGGTTGTACACGCGCGTGGTGTTGATGCCCGTGGTGCCTGATTGCATCTGCAGTTGGCTCCAGTGGATGCCTGGCTCATAGTCTAAAAACTGCGTGGCCAGCCACTCGCCCACGGGCCGCCAATGCAGCCACAGCGGATAGGCCGCCACCGACACCAGCATGGCGCGCATGCGAAAGTTCAGCCAGCCGGTTTCGCGCAACATCGTCACACACGCGTCCACCATGGGCCAGCCGGTACGCGCGGCTTTGAGGGCTTCAAAATGCGCTTCGTTGAAATCGTGTTCGCGCAAGCCGTCGTAACCGCGGTGCATGTTTTGCCATTCGATGGCGGGTTCGCTCTCGAGCTTTTGGATGAAGTGGCAGTGCCAGTACAAACGGCTGATGAAGGCGGTCAAGCCTGCGCGGTGGCGGCTTGCTTGTGGCGGCAGTCGGGCGATGTGTGCCCGCGTGTGTTGCACCACCTCGCGCATGCTGATGCAGCCCCACGCCAAGTAGGCCGACAAACGCGAGCATGCATCGGGTGCCGACAACGGCGACGAAATGCCGCCGCGATAGCCCAAGCTGCGTGCATGCAAAAAGCTGTGCAAGGTGTCTAAGGCCAAGTGGCGGCCACCGCGTTGGCGCAGGGGCGGGTTGTGTTGCAGGTGCTCAGGGGCTTGCATCTGCGAGGGTGTGCACCAAGCGCTGCGCACTTCAGTGGGTATCTCGCTGTGGGATGCGCGTTGCCGCCAAAACCGCAACTCGCCCACATCCTGCACAGGCTCCGACATGTGCCGCTCCCAAGCTGGTTGCCAGAGGTTGCGGTTCTTCAACACACGCACCACGCCAAACTGTGGGTACTCGTGCCAACCCACGTTGTGCGCTTGGCACCATGCGCCCACCCTCAGGTCGCGTGCGTAGGTAAAGCCGTTGCCCGTTTCTTGATGTGCATGCAGTTGCCGAAAAGGCGCTTCGCTCCAAATGCGGCTCAGCACATCGGGCAGCTCACCTATGTGGACTTCCACGCAGCCACCTTGCAAACGCAGCGCGTCATCGAGGGCCTGCAATGATTCACGTACAAATTCAAAGTGCTGCAAGGCGGCATCGGGTTGCAGCCACAGCTCGGGCTCCACCACGTAAATGCAGCGCACAGGCCCGCGCAGCGCTGCTTGCGCCAAGGCCGCGTGGTCTTGCCAGCGCAGGTCTCGTTTGAACCAAACCAGGTCGTAACTCATGGGGGTGTGGGCGATTTGTTTTTGCGGCAAGCGTCCGAGCAGTACAACACCTGCTCCCAGTTTTTAGCCCAAGCCTTGCGCCACGTCATGTCACGCCCGCAGGTTTTGCAGGGCTTGCTGGGCAGGCTTTGCTTGTTACCTTTGAATGTGTTTGTCTGAGCCAAGGGGCAGCTCCTCCATCTCGTAGGCGTCGGCCACGTAGGCTGGGCCTTTCATCAACATCACGATCAAGCAACCAATCGCCAGTGTCAGCACCAGTGTCCAGTGCAGCATGACGACGCCAAGCATCACATAAAAAAACTGTTCCACCGCGCGTGCGTTTTGTGTGGCGGAATCCAGCCCATCCAACACATACGCGCCAGCACTGGCCAGCAAAGGCAGCGCTGTACCTGCGGCCAAAATGACATGCAGCCTTTTCCAAATTTGCCACTCCAGGCCTGCGGGTGAGCGTTGAAAGCCATCGAGTTTTTTGAGGTACTTCATGAGGTGGTGCTCAGTTGGTCGATGGCTTGGGCAAGGGTGAAATCTTTGTGCGTCAGGCCTGCCGCATCATGGGTCCAAATGCGCACCTGCAGCTGCGTGTAGCTCGACAGCACCTCGGGGTGGTGGTCTTGGGTTTGGGCGAGTTGGGCGATTTGGTTGAACCGTGCCACCGCCGCCTCGAAGCTGGGCAGTGTCCAGCTTTTGAAGAGGCACAACGTGTGGTGCTGTGGGTGGATCTCTAGCGTCCACTGCGAGAGGGCCGTCATCGCCTGTTGCACGTCTGTGGACTCAATGTGGCGCAGGGCGTTGAGGGTGTGGGCATCCACCGACACGCGCACGCCCAGCGCGCCCGAGCCTTGGCGCACGGGTGACTTGCGCAAGCCGATGTCCAAGGCCTCTATTTCGCGGTAGGCCGCACACGCATGGACGATGCGCGTGATGAGGCGCTCTTGCGTTTCGTAGTGGCCATCGTCGGCGAGGCGGTCGATTTCGGCCACCAAGGGGTCATAGTCAAACACATGGGACATGCCGTCTTGCGCGATCAACACCAGCACAGGCGACAGCCACAGCGTGAGGTCAAGCACGTGGGCATCGGGCACCACATCGTGCGGGCCGTAGGTGCCAATGTGGGTGTTCAGGCGCAGATCGCGTAGTTCGACGCAAGCTTGGCGTGAGGTGGGATGTTGCGTGGTCATGGTGCAGCCACCTCCACCATGATTTCGTTGCGCCTGAACATGGGCAGCGTCCAGGGCGGGTCATAGCGCGACAGCTGGGGCGTGCGTGTGTTCAAGCGCATGACTGCAATTGCTCCAGCGTGACGAACTCAAGAGCTTTGGCGTGTGTGCATTCCAGCACCACAGGCGGAGCCATGCCAGCCTCAAAGGCTTCTTGCCAGCGGCGGGCACACAAGCACCAGCGGTCGCCGGCTTTGAGACCCGCAAAGCGGTATTCGGGACGCGGGGTGATCAGGTCGTTGCCCCTTTGCAGCGAGAAATCTAAAAATGCTTGCGTGACTTTGGCACACACCACGTGGCTGCCTTGGTCGTGCGCGTCAGTGTGGCAACAACCATCACGGTAGTAGCCCGTGAGCGGGTCGTAGGAGCAGGGCACCAGGGCAGTGCCCAAAACGTTGCGTGCTTCGGTGGTCATGGTCGGTCTTTCGTTGAGCTTATTGCCAAAGTTCGCGCTAAGCGCTGTCTGCAGCGTAGTCGTGCGCTTGCTTGTCTGGGTCGAAGCACCTTGCCCCTCGGGGAGCAGTGCCGCAACCGCTCAGGTACAGCGAATAGCCTTGGTTGTCGTCGACCTGTGTGTTGTGTCATCTTTTGATTTTAGAAATGCATTCCAACCTTTGGTTGGCAATGGCTATCGCAAGGCTCTAGGATCGCGGCTGTTTTAAAAGCGCTCAAGAAACGGACACCGCATGGCAGAGGATTTGAAAATGGTGCTGCTCATTGGCAGTGCACCCGACGCCGTGCAGGCCAAAGACTGGGACTTGTCGATCTTTACCCAGCGCGTGGCCATCAACAACGCATGGCAAATCACGCCTGACTGGGACTACTTGGTGTACCCCGAGGACTTTGCGCCCGAGCGCTTGCCGCCCACACCGTTGAAGCCCTCGCAGCAACTGATTGCCGCACCCGAATTTGTGCCGCAGCAAAACAACTTTGGTGGTTTTGTGTATGCGGGCGGCACCATGGCGTTCACGGCAGGGTATTGGGCCTTGGGCGCTTTGAAGCCTGACCTGATCGCTTTCCTAGGATGCGACATGGTGTACGGCACAGCCACGGGCGAGAGCAGCCACTTTTATGGCCAAGGCACACCAGACCCTTTGCGGGTGGATGTGACCCTGCAGTCGCTTGAAGCCAAGTCGGTGCGCTTCATGGCGTTGGCGCAGGCGCACCGATGCGCGGTGGTGAATTTGTCAGAGCTGTCCGAGTCGCGTTTGTTGTTTCCGCGTGTGTCTGGGGTTGCGTTGGGCTCGCCTTGTGTGCGTCAGAACCGCTTGCAACAACAGGGTGAACTGCTGAATGCCGCAGGCGTAGCACGCGCGTTGCAGGCTGAAAAAGACTTGGGCTACATGGTCGCATCGGGGCGCTATTGGGAGCACGCGGCTGAGTTTGATAAAACTAAACTCAGTGACATCGACAGCTTGTGGTTGCAGGCGATGCGGGCGGCTTAGACGGCCCCTTGGCGTTGATTGGTGGCTGCGCCTTCGCGCAGATCAATCCCCTCATGGGCCGCAATTTTTTCTAAAGCGTTTTCAAACAACGAGCGTGCTGATCCCGAGATGGAGCGAAGGTAAGCGTGCAAATGCGCGTCTTCTGCATTGCGGTTGAGGCATTCTTGGCTGTATTCCTCAAAGCTGGCCAGCTGGGCAATTAATTCGGCCACATGGCGCGGGCACTCGCACAGCACGTTGGTTGAAATGCCTGCTACCCGGCTGAGAGTGGCGTCTGAATATTTACGGGCGGCAATCACGGCACCCGTGGTGCCAAACTCTTGCGCACGTGCAGGGTCTACAAACAACACCGACTGCAGCAATTCGGCCAGCTCGATGTCCGAGATGGGCTCGCGCCGCACGATGAGGCCCGAGAATTTCATGGCTTGCACCACGCTCTCGGGCGCAAAGTTGTACACCACGATGGTTTGTGCAAATTGATGCGTGTTGATCAGCGCCTGAATGTCGGTGTGCACTGCAGTTTGCAAGGTGTTCACCTTGACCAACAAGACCTGCGGTTGCTGTGCCAATTCAGCGTTGGCCGCGGTGGCCAAATCAGCCAACACATCGGTCACTTTGATTTGGTTTTGCTTCAACCCTGCTGCAAATTTTTTGGACTCAATGCGATTGGCCATGCTCAGCCCCACCACCGCCAGCGACACGGGCTGGCCTGGTACGGCCAAGCTTTGGGGCGTGGGGTGCGGCGGGTTGTTCATGCGGCGCAGTTGCGCAAGGTCGAGGTTGGCAATGGTGCTGATGGCGTGCCCGTTTTGCGAAAGCTGTTTGAGCAACAAGGCTTTTGACACATCGTGCTCGGCAAACAGCCGCTGCTTGCCCTCGGTCTTGACGGGGGTGAATGCGCCGTAGCGGGTTTCCCAAACGCGCAAGGTGGACACAGGGATACCCGTGGTTTTAGACACTGCACCAATGCGGTACAGGGCAGTCGAAGTGAGGGCGCTGGTGTTCAAAAGTGGCTTTTTGAGTAGGAGTTGCGTAGATTATGTGTCGAAAAATAGAAATTATCAAATTAAATCAACTGTTGAGTAGATTGCTGCGTCAAAATCCTATGCAACAGGAGTTTGAACCATGATCTCAAAGAAAACCATCAACGCGATCGAGGTCTGTGTGTATTTGGCAGGTCAACGCCACGCAGGCTACGTCACCACCACCGAAATGTCGCCCAGACTCGATTTGTCGATCTCCTACCTTGAAAACATTCTCAAGCCGCTGAAAGCCCACCACATCGTGAGCGCCATGAAAGGTCCAGGCGGTGGCTACATGATTCAGGGTGACATGTCACTGATTTCCATCTGGGACATCACCTCGGTGTTGGAGTGCACGCTTAACGCTTCGCCCTCTGAAGATGCGGACATGTGTGATGACACATCAACGCCCGCCAGCTACGAACTGGGCCTTGAGCAAATCGTCAAGGCAACGCTCAGCAACTTCACGCTGGCTGATTTTGTGGACGAATCGCGCGACGAAGAAGCCCGCTCGTTTGTGCAAACCATGGGCCGTTTCAAGTTCAAACCCATGGTGGCGCCGCTGATGCCCAAGGCCCCTAACTCGGTGTTTCAGTTGTCCATGATGATGGCCTGAAGCGCTTCACGCACGACCTATCCCATGCAACTCAGTTCTAGCCAACGTCTTGCCAGCTTGAGTCCAGGCGATGTGTCTGCGGTGATTCAAATGGCGTGGGAAGACCGCACCTCGTTTGAAACCATCTTCGAGCGCATGGGCCTGACCGAACCGGAGGTGATCCGTCTCATGCGTGCCGAACTCAACCCTAGCTCGTTTCGCTTGTGGCGCATGCGCGTGCGGGGTCGCACCACCAAACACCGTGCGCTGCGCAGCCCCGAGATGAAGTTTGATGACCACGCCATTGCCGACAACCGCCGCGCCAACTGCTAAACCCTGAAGGATTTGTATGAGTGAAGACCCAAGGTGCTGCGGCACCGGAACCTGCATCATCAATGCCGATGGCATGTGCTGGTGCGGCCAACGCTGGGATGGTGAAAAGATGTGTTTTCCAAAGTTAGATGCACCGTCTGTTGAAAAAGCCAATGCGTCACAAGCGCCAGACGTTTCATCTGACCACAGTCCATGATTCGGTCACTTTAAAAACCATGTCTTTCGCCCAAGCACTCAAAGCCTTGGCGCTCAACGCCATCGGTGAACGTGTGCGTGCCATCACTGGCTCGACCGCATCCCTCGACGATTTCACCAAGCCCAAGGGGGATGCTGGCTTGTTTGGGCCCGATTCTGTGGCGTGGCAGGTGCATGCCAATTTCACCGCCATGATGGTGGGTGGTTTGTCTTCACTCATCGTGCAGTCCTTGCACCCGCGTGCCTTGGCCGCAGTGTGGGATCACTCGGACTTTCGTCACAAACTCAAGGAGCGTTTGGGACGAACAGCTTACTTTGTGGCAGCCACCACCTACGGCAGCGAAGCCCTGGCGCTCAGTGCCATTGGCCGCGTGAACACCATTCACGCCAACATCCGAGGCACAGATCTGCAAGGTCGGCCCTATGTGGCCAATGAGCCCGAGCTGATTCGGTGGGTGCACTTGGTGGAGGTCACCTCGTTTTTAGCCGCCTATCAACACTTGGCCAAACAGCCGTTGTCACCCCAGGCCTGTGACCAATACATTGCAGAAATGTCCCAAGTGGGGCACTTGTTGGGTGCGGTCAACTTGCCCTTGACCTACGCCGCCACGCAGGCCGAGTTGCTGGGGTTTGCCGATGCGCTCAGCTTTGATGCGCGTGCCGAAGAAATTTTGCAACTCATTCAGGCTTACCCCGTGGATGTGTTGGATAAGCCGTGGATGGCGCTGATTTTGAAATGCGCCTTTGATGTCATGCCGCTGTGGGTGCTGGCGCTGATGGGCCAAGCGCCTGCGTGTGCAGTACAGAAACAAGCCACGCGTTTGGCGGTGCAGTTGTCGGCTGAACCGGTGCAATGGATGCTCAACCAACAAGGCGTGTCAGCCATTGCACGCCAGCGTGTGCAGGGAGGCGGCCAGCATGCTTGATGCGGCCCTCTTTGTGCAAGACGACTTGCTGGCGCACAAGCTGCGTCATACCCTCGAAGGGATGGGTGCGAGGGTGGCGCGCTACGCAACCTTGTCGGATGACGCGAGGTCATGGCAATCGCGAAAATTTGATTTGATGGTCGTTCATCAATCGACGTCTGTGATGGACTTAGGCCACACCCTGATGAACGTTAAATGCGAGCCATTGTTCAGGGCAACCTTGGTGCTTGTGCCTGACAACCACATGGCCTTTGCGCCCGCCTTGCTAGACGCAGGGTTTGATCGGTGCTTGCCTATGTCCTTGGATGAGGCGAGTCTTTGTGCCGTGCTACGTGCTTTGACACGACGCTGGCAAGGCATGACAGCTTCGGTGTCTCACTACGGTGCGTTGAGCTTTAACCACGTCACTCAGCAAGCGTGGATCTCGGGTGTTGTCTTAGATCTGACACTTCGTGAGGCGCAGGTCTTAGAGATGCTGCTTAAGCGCGCGGGGCAAATCATTTCCAAAGAACGCATCATTCAAGACATCGCGCCAGACAACATGGCCTTGAACACCACGGCTGCCGAGGTCTACATTCACCGGCTGCGCAAAAAGATCAGCCACGACTTGCTCCCCGTTAGGAACATCAAGCGCTGTGGGTATTTATTGCCGCGTTATGTTCACACTCATCAAGTCCGTTCGGATGGTGTGCGCTCGTACCAACCTTTGCTGCGGTTGACCACATGCACCACCAGCAACATCACCGGCACTTCAATCAGCACGCCCACCACTGTGGCCAGTGCAGCGCCGGATTCAAAGCCAAACAGGCTGATGGCCGCAGCCACGGCCAGCTCGAAAAAGTTAGACGCGCCAATCAGCGCCGAAGGGCAGGCCACGTTGTGGGCTTCGCCCACAGCGCGGTTCAGGAAGTAAGCCAGAGCGGAGTTGAACAGCACTTGGATGAGGATGGGTACTGCCAACAAAGCAATGACCAGAGGCTGCTTCAAAATCGCTTCGCCTTGAAACGCAAACAACAGCACCAGCGTGGCGAGCAGTGCCGCGATGGACCAAGGGCCGATGTGCGCCATGACGGCTTCAAATTTGTCTGTGCCTTGGGTCAGCAATGCTTTGCGAATCAGCTGCGCCAAGATCACTGGAATGACGATATACAACACCACCGACGTGATGAGCGTGTCCCAGGGCACGATGATGGCCGATAGCCCAAGCAAGAACGCCACCAGTGGTGCAAACGCCACCACCATGATGGCGTCGTTCAAGGCCACTTGTGACAAGGTGAACAAAGGGTGACCGTTGGTGAGGCGGCTCCACACAAACACCATGGCCGTGCAGGGCGCCGCAGCCAACAAAATCAGGCCTGCGATGTAGCTGTCAATCTGGTCGGCTGGTAGCAGCGGTGCAAACAAGTAGCGAATGAAAAACCAACCCAGCAAGGCCATGGAAAACGGCTTGACCAACCAGTTCACAAACAGCGTCACGCCAATGCCCTTGATGTGCTGCCGCACTTCGTGCAAAGCACCAAAGTCAACTTTCACCAGCATCGGGATGATCATCACCCAAATCAGCAAACCCACAGGCAAGTTCACTTGCGCGTATTCCAGGCTGCCAATGGTTTGAAACAGTTCAGGTTGCCACTGTCCTAAAGCAATGCCAACCACGATGCACAAAGCCACCCAAGCGGTGAGATAGCGTTCAAAGAAATTCATGCGTGGTCCTGGCTCAGTTCGCGTGCGGTGTGTTGCAACATGGTTTTTTGTAGCTTGTCGGCGGGCAAGTCCACCAGCAGTTGCAAACGTTTCTGAATCATGTAGAGCGTGTTGCGAAATGCGACCATGCGGTCTTCATCACTGCCTTCTACCGCGGATGGATCGGCATAGCCCCAGTGGGCGGTGGCGGGTTGGCCTGGCCAATAGGGGCACACCTCACCAGCGGCGTTGTCACAGACGGTGATGACCAAGTCCATGTGTGGCGCATCGGGCTTGACAAATTCATCCCAGCTTTTGCTGCTGAGGTAAGACGTGTCAATGCCAGCGGACTTCAACACTTGCAGGCCCAGTGGGTTGGGCTGTTGGTTCTCGCGTGGGCTGCTGCCCGCCGAAAACGCTTTGAAGCGTGTGCCACTGGCGCCTGTGGCCATGTGGTTGAGCAAGGCTTCCGACAAGATGCTGCGCGCAGAGTTGTGCGTGCACAAAAAGAGAACGTTCAAGGTGGTCATGGTTGATGTGACGGGGTAAAGGTGTGAAAGATAAAGAAGAAGTTTTTCAAACGTGTGTCAGACTCAACAGCAGCCACTGGTGGGCGAGCAACAAGAGCCTGCTTTGACGCGTGGTTTTTCGGCAGTGGTCAGTGGCGCAGTTGTCGCAACCGCAGCGGCGGGTGCGCAGCACACATCCATCGCCAAGCAAGCGGTGTGTTTGAGCCCCGTGGTCAAGGTCAAGGTGTGGCCATCACTGCTGCCTGCGGTCACGGGGTATTGCGACACCACACCCGCTTCGTGCTCAATCTCTACGGGCAAGTCGAGCGAGGGCAGCACATCACCTGCGATGCGCAAGATGTTGGCGAGCTTGCTGGTTTCTAAGCGGTGGTCCACATCGCTGTGTACCCAGGTTTGCAGCAGGCAACTCTCTTGGCTGCGCTTTGTTCCGCCGCAGTCGAGAAAGTTTTTGGTGACATGGCCCACTTCGGTGATGTGAAAGTGCGGGGCCACCGCTTCGCCGTTGGGCAACACAATGCGCAGGGCTTGGTGTGGGTGGGCTTCTAAGAGGCCTAAAAATTGATCAACATTCATGGCGTTTCCTTTGAAAAATTAACAACAGGTTTTCGATGTCTCGGGCACCACGGCGCACGATTGGCCTTGGCAGCAGTCTTGGGTGAGGTAGGTCAGCAAGTCGTTCATGCGTGCAAACTCGGCACGGTAAATCAGGTTGCGACCACTGGCCTCCGCGCTGACCAAGCCTGCATGGCTCAGATTTTTAAGGTGAAAGGACAAAGCGCTGGGTGCGATTTGTAACAAAGCGGCAAGCGCGCTCGGTGTCAATCCTTCCTTGCCAGCGACTACCAAAGCGCGAAATGCCCGTAAACGCTGGCCCTGTGCCAGCGCTGCCAAGGCTTCGACCACTTGTGTCTCGAGAATCTTTTGCTTTTTCATGTTTCAATAATACTTGAAATATTGAATTGATCAAGCGTCATATTTGTCACAGTTTCGTCACAATGGCTAGCTAAAGTCACAGCTGTTCTAACCAATTGAAGGAATCACATGAACACGAAACGCACATTCATCAAATCCGTGGCCGCTGCTGCAATGGCAACTTTGGCCATGGGTTCTGCCTTCGCTGCCGACATCACTGGCGCAGGCGCAACCTTTCCATTTCCTATCTATGCCAAGTGGGCTGAAAGCTACAAAGCCGCCACAGGTAACGGTTTGAACTACCAATCCATTGGTTCTTCTGGTGGTATCCGCCAAATCAAAGCCAAGACAGTGACTTTTGGTGCAACTGATGCACCGATGTCCGGTGAGGACTTGGACAAAGAAGGCTTGGTCCAGTTTCCTGCCATCATTGGCGGCACTGTGCCAGTTGTGAACTTGGAGGGCTTCAAGCCTGGTGAGTTGCGTATCACGGGTGCTGTGCTGGCTGATATGTTCTTGGGCAAAGTTGCGAACTGGAACGACCCCAAAATTGCCGCTTTGAACCCCGGCAAAAAATTGCCTGACCAAGCCATCACCATCGTGCACCGCGCTGACGGCTCTGGCACGACGTTCAACTTCACCGACTACTTGACTGCAGTCAGCAAAGACTGGTCTTCTACAGTGGGCAAGGGCGCTGCCGTCAAGTGGCCAGCTGCTTCTTCCGTGGGTGGCAAAGGCAACGAAGGTGTGGCGGCAAACGTCAACCGTGTCAAAGGTTCTTTGGGTTACGTGGAATACGCTTACGTGAAAAAGAACAACATGACTTTCATGCAGTTGCAAAACGCCGATGGCAAGTACGTGGCACCCGATGATTTGACATTTGCTGCGGCTGCGGCTGGTGCTGACTGGATGAGTGTCCCAGGTATGGGCGTGTCGATGGTCAACGCCAAAGGCGCTAACAGCTGGCCGATCAGCACAGCCTCATTCATCTTGATGTACAAGCAACCCACCGACAAAGCGGCTGCTGCAGAAGCAGTGAAGTTCTTTGATTGGGCTTTCACACATGGCAAAAAGATGGCACAAGACCTCGACTACGTGGCTTTGCCTGAGAGTTTGACAACTCAAATCCGCGCCAAGGTGTGGACACAAATTCAAAAGTAATTTGAATTGAGCTAATCAATTCCGTCGGCTTGGTTTGTACATGCCGACGGATTTTTAGTTTTTAAGAAGTAGGGTGTTTCTATGAGTCTAGGGTCCGTCATGAGCTCACACAATTTTCTAAAAGAAGAATCAGGTCAAGCCGTGAGTGCTGACATGGTGGCAGTTGCCAAGAAGCAGCGCACGCAAGATTTCTTCTTTCACCGCATCACGCAAGCGTTTTCATTGCTTGTGCTGGCGGCTTTGTTGGGCATCATCATTTCCTTGTTTGTGAATGCATGGCCCACCTTCCAAAAGTTTGGTTTTAAATTTTTGTGGCATGTCGAGTGGGACATCATCAATGAAGATTTTGGTGCCGCCATTGCCATCGTTGGCACCATGGCCAGTGCAGGCATCGCGCTGTTGTTGGCCGTACCTCTGGCGTTTGGCGTGGCCGTATTTTTGACCGAGACATGCCCAACTTGGTTGCGTCGCCCGCTGGGTACTTCGATTGAGTTGTTGGCGGCCGTGCCCTCCATCATCTACGGCATGTTTGGTTTGTTTGTGTTTGCCCCTTTGTTTGCGGATTACGTGCAAGTGCCGTTACAGCAAGTGTTGGGCGGCATGCCTTTGGTGGGCTTTTTGTTTGGCGGTGCGACCAACGGCATGGGCATCTTGGCGGCGGGCATTGTGCTGGCTTTCATGGTGCTGCCGTTTGTCGCAGCGGTGATGCGCGATGTGTTTGAAATCACACCGCCCATCCTGCGTGAATCTGCTTATGGCTTGGGTTGCACCACGTGGGAAGTGGTGCGCCAGGTGGTGTTGCCCTACACACAAAAAGGTGTGATCGGCGGCATCATGTTGGGGCTGGGTCGTGCTTTGGGTGAAACCATGGCCGTGACCTTTGTGATTGGCAACGCCAACCGCATGCCCACCTCGTTGTTTTCTCCCGGCACCTCGATTGCCTCTGTTTTGGCCAACGAGTTTGGTGAAGCTGAGGCCTTGCATTTCTCCACCTTGTTTGCACTGGGCTTCTTGCTTTTTGTCATCACCTTTGTGGTGTTGGCCATGGCCAAGATGATGATTCTGCGTGCTGAAAAAGCCAAAGGCAATTAAGAGAACCCTATGGAAATGAACAATCAACTTTATACAAAACGCCGCATCACCAGCATGCTCGGCTTGGTGTTTTCCATGGCCGCCATGGCCATTGGCTTGGCCGTCTTGTTGTGGATTCTTTATGTGTTGTTTGCCAACGGCCTCTCGGCATTGGATGCGAACTTGCTGACCAGCGACACGCCAGCACCTGGCACCGAAGGTGGCGGTTTGCGCAACGCCATTGTGGGCAGTTTGATGATCGTGGGTTTGACCGTGTTGGTCTCTACCCCCGTAGGCATCTTGGCGGGGGTGTACTTGACCGAGTACGGTGACGAGAGCAAAACCGCTGAGCTCACCCGCTTTGTGACCGACATCATGTTGTCAGCGCCATCTATTGTGCTGGGCTTGTTTGTGTACGCGATTGCAGTGGCCACGGTGGGTAACTTTTCAGGCTACGCCGGTAGCTTGGCTTTGTCACTCATTGCTGTGCCCGTGATCATGCGCACCACCGAAAACATGTTGCGCTTGGTGCCTGGCAGCTTGCGCGAAGCCGCATTTGCTTTGGGCGCGCCGCGTTGGAAGGTCTCTACCTTCATCACTTTGCGCGCGGCCAAGAGCGGCGTGATGACGGGTTTGTTGCTGGCGGTGGCCCGCATCAGCGGTGAAACAGCGCCTTTGCTGTTTACCGCTTTGAACAATCAATTCTTCAGCACCAACATGGGGGCACCCATGGCCAACTTGCCAGTGGTGATTTTCCAGTTCGCCATGAGCCCCTACGACAACTGGGTGCGTTTGGCTTGGGCTGGTGCCTTGTTGATCACCTTGACTGTCCTTGTGCTCAACATCTTGGCACGTGTGTTTTTCCGCGACAAAGTCAGCGCTTAATTTCAATTGGATTTACAAATGTCTGAAATCAAAACAGCACCCAAAAACGCCATCGAAGTTCGTGACTTGAACTTCTTCTACGGCAAGTTTCAAGGCTTGCGCAATGTCACCATGGACATCGCAGAACGCAAGGTCACCGCATTCATTGGTCCCTCGGGCTGCGGCAAATCCACCTTGTTGCGCACCTTGAACCGCATGTATAGCCTGTACCCAGGTCAACGTGCCGAGGGTGAAATCAACTTTTACGGCCAAAACATTTTGGACGCCAAGCAAGATTTGAATTTGCTGCGTGCCCGCATTGGCATGGTGTTTCAAAAGCCCACCCCATTCCCAATGACGATTTACGACAACATCGCTTTTGGCGTGCGTTTGTACGAAAACCTCAGTAAAACAGAGATGGATGAGCGCGTTGAATGGGCCTTGACCAAAGCCGCGTTGTGGACCGAGGTCAAAGACAAACTCGGCCAAAACGGCTTGTCACTCTCGGGTGGTCAGCAGCAGCGTTTGTGCATTGCGCGCAGCGTGGCGGTGAAGCCCTCGGTGTTGTTGTTGGACGAGCCCACCTCGGCGCTCGACCCCATTTCGACGGGCAAGGTGGAAGAGTTGGTGCATGAGCTCAAGGCCGACTACACCATTGCCATCGTGACCCACAACATGCAGCAAGCCGCGCGTTGTAGCGACTACACGGCTTATATGTATTTGGGCGAATTGGTTGAGTTTGGCGAGACCGAACAAATCTTCTTCAAACCCAATAAAACTGCCACAGAAGACTACATCACTGGCCGATTCGGCTAATAGGAGAGATCACCATGCCAGAAAAACACCTGTCCTCACAATTCGATTCCGATCTCAACAACATCTCTTCACACGTGATGGAGTTGGGTGGTTTGGTCGAGTCACAAATTCGCCAAGCCGTGTTTGCTTTGTCTCAGTTCAGCCCCGAAGCGGCTGACGATGTGTTGGTGACTGAAAACAAAGTTAACAGCTTAGAGGTTGAAATCGACCGCGAAATCGCCTCAGTCATTGGCCGTCGCCAGCCCACGGCACGCGATTTGCGCTTGCTCATGGCCATGTCTAAGACTACCGCCAACTTGGAACGCGTCGGCGACGAAGCGGCCAAGATTGCTCGCATGGTCAAGTCCATCATTGAAGGCTCTGCACCACGTTCCTTGCCATCCAGCGATTTGCGTGTTTCGGCTGATTTGGCTTCAGGTTTGTTGCGCAAAGCACTGGATGCCTTTGCCCGCTTGGATGTGCCGATGGCGGTGAGCATCTTGCGTGAAGACAACGAAATCGACAAAGAGTTCGACGGCTTTGTGCGCAAGCTCATCACCTACATGATGGAAGACCCACGCACCATCTCGGCCAGCTTGGATTTGCTGTTCATTGCCAAAGCGATTGAGCGCATTGGTGACCACTCCAAAAACATTGCCGAATTCATCATCTACATCGTCAAGGGTGAAGACGTGCGTCACACGCCGTTGGCCGATGTTGAATCGTCGATGAGTTAATTGAAGGTTTTTAGAAGATGAAAATTGCACGCGTTTTGGTGGTTGAAGATGAATCTGCAATTGCCGAACTCATATCGATCAATTTGCGTCATAACGGCATGTTGCCTTTGTTGGCTTCTGATGGCGTAGCAGCGCAGAAGCACATCGACGAGGTGTTGCCCGATGTGATCTTGTTAGATTGGATGTTGCCTGGTCAAAGTGGTTTGGAGTTGGCCCGCCGGTGGCGTGCCGACCCTCGCACCAAAACCACACCCATTCTGATGCTCACTGCTCGCGGTGATGAGCCCGACAAAATTGCAGGTCTTGATGCCGGTGCGGATGACTACATCACAAAACCGTTTTCTACCCAAGAGCTGTTGGCCCGTATTCGTGCCGTGCTGCGCCGTCGTGCCCCTGAACAAGCCAGCGATGTGGTGCGCATTGGCGGCTTGCAATTGGATGGTTCGACACACCGCGTCAGCTTCAACGACCAAGGCATCAAGCTGGGCCCAACAGAGTTTAAGCTGCTCAACTACTTGATGCACCACGCTGAACGTGTGCACAGCCGCAGTCAGTTGCTGGACCGTGTGTGGGGTGATCACGTGTTCATCGAAGAACGCACGGTGGATGTGCATGTGAAGCGTTTGCGTGAAGCTTTAGGTGCAGCGGGTAACATGGTAGAGACTGTTCGTGGCGTAGGCTACAGAATCACTCATCAGTCCTAAAGCACCTGCAAGGTTTATGTGATCAGTCGATTTCTTTCATTTTTCTCTCTCTTAGCCTTTGGTGCCGCTATCGGTTTTGCATGGGCTGTGATCGGCGACAAGCCGCAACCTGTCATTTATCTGTTGGTTGGGGCGTTGACTGCAGGTGTCATCTGGATGCTGGTTGACGCGTGGCGTGGTTACCGAGTGCGCTCTTGGTTGCGTCATGGGGATTTGGGCATCGTGCCGCAAATGTCTGGCTGGTGGGGGGTGGTCTTAGAGCGTGCGCGCAAGCTTTTACGCGAACGTGAACGCAGCATTGATGCTGGCGAACAACGCTTGAAAGATTTCTTATCGGCGATTCAAGCCTCACCCAACGGCGTGGTGATGCTGGATGCCAATGCGCAAATTGAATGGTGCAACCAAACGGCAGCATCGCAGCTGGGCATTCACCCCGAGCGCGATGTCATGCAACGCATTGGCAATTTGCTGCGTGATCCGGTGTTCACTGCGTACATGGCAGTTGAGCAGCCCAATGAGCCTATCGTGATGGCGGGTCGCAAAGACCGGGTTGAACGTCCAGTGCGCATTTCCGTGCAACGCCATCGTTATGGGGAAGGTAAGCAGCTGTTACTCACCCGCGATGTCACGATGTTGGAGCAAGCTGAGGCCATGCGCCGTGATTTTGTGGCTAATGTGTCGCACGAAATTCGAACCCCGTTGACGGTGATGTCTGGGTTTGTCGAAACATTGCAAACGCTGCCATTGAGTGTCGAGGAGCAAAAGCGCTACCTGGCCTTGATGGCGGTACAAGCCATTCGGATGCAAGGTTTGGTGGAGGACTTGCTCACGCTCTCGCGTTTAGAGGGCAGCCCCATCCCTAATTTTTCTAACACGATGCTCGTGTCGAACTTGGTGCAGACGTGTGAATCAGAGGCGCGTGGTTTATCAGATGCAATTGCTCAGGGGGCCGCAGCGCAAATCATCCAATTTGAGATGAATCCTTTGCTTGCCCAAGCATCACTGATGGGGGAGCCACGTGAACTGCAAAGTGCTTTGTCAAATTTAGTGAGCAACGCGGTCCGTTACACCCCGGCAGGGGGGCATATCTATGTCAACGTTGATCAAGGTGTGGATGGCAGTTTGTTTATCTCAGTGCGTGACACGGGAGCGGGAATTGCTGCAGAGCATTTGCCGCGTTTGACCGAGCGTTTTTATCGTGTAGATCGAAGCCGTTCGCGCGAATCGGGTGGCACAGGCTTGGGGCTGGCGATCGTTAAACACGTGATGCAGCGCCATGGTGGTAGCTTGTCTATCACCAGTGAAGTGGGGCAGGGTTCGTGCTTTAAATTGGTATTTCCATCGACCCGGTGGCGCCTACCCGCTTAAGCTGGAACCGCGCGGCATTCTCCGCAAAAAAAATGGTTGGCATTTAAAAAGCGTCGAAATGAGCCGCTAGATCTTGGCTTGTGCGTGCCGCATTTGATGCAACTCATCATCTCGCCGGTTCTACCTGTGCCCTCAAAAGGAGAGCCATTTTTCTTTTTGCTGTAACGCAAGCCATCGTCTTTGATTTCAGAAGATTCGTGTTTGTGATAAGTCATATCTGTGTTCCTCATTGTTTTTTAAGACGTCGTTTCTCGAAATGCTTGAGCAACACATACGTGATCAAACCGATGAATGCAGAACCTAATAAAAACCCACCATATGCCAGCGGCCAAGGCGTACCTTCCGTCATCATGGAAAACTCAGACATGCCACCCACGCCAGCCAAGATGTTGATAGGCATGAACACCACACTGAACACAGTGAGCTGATTCACGCGTTTGTTTTGGTTGATATTGATGAAACCAATCGTGGCATCCATCAAGAAGTTGATCTTGTCAAACAGAAAAGCCGTGTGACTGTTCAGTGAATCAATGTTGCGCAAAATTTGCTTGGCATCTGAAATCTGATCCGGTGTGAGCAATCGACCGCGCATTAAAAAACTCAAGGCCCGTTGTGTATCAAGAATGTTGCTGCGAATGCGACCGTTTTGATCTTCTTCTTCTGCGATGTCTGCCAAGATACCTGCTGCTTCTTGGTCGGTGATGGCTTCGCTGAGCACATGCCGCCCCACCACGCCTAGCTTGGCGTAAATGTTTTCCAAAGAGTCGGCTGACACCTCAACATCTGCGCCGTACAGGTCTAGCAACAAGTCAATGCAATCGGTGACGTAGTTTGGTTGTGTGAGTGCCCGTCGTCGTTGCAGTCGAAACACAGACAGCTCTTCATTGCGCAAAGAAAACAAAATACCACCATGCAAGATGAAGGCCACTGGTACGCTTTTAGAGCTTCCATCACGGTCCAACAGAAAGTTAGAGTGCAAGTGGATGTCGTCGTTTTCTTCCACATGAAATCGGGCGCTCACTTCCAAATCGGTGGCTTCAATGGGATCTGGTAATTCAACGCCAAAGTGCGACCCTACAAACACCCGCTCTGCTTTGCTGGAGTTGACCAAATCAACCCAAATTGGTTTTGCACCCTCTAGGTCTTTGCGGCCAGACAGTGGAATACTTTTAAGTCGACCGTCAACAAGTTCATAAACATTGATCTTGCTGTCTTCAAAACCAGGTTGTCGATCGCCTGCAATGTCGATGCGGCGTTCGTCCGAGATTTCCCACAGCACATCGTTTTCACGCTCTGCGGGAATCTTGTACCAAAGTTTTTGGGCTTCTTCGAGCGGCAATGCGTCAAGATAGCTGCCGATTTCGGTGGCACTTTGTTTGGCAATAAAGTTTTGCAGTTCTGCATCGTGTTGTTTTTGAAGCAAGGATTCCACAAAATCATGCTTGTGCATGTGTTGGCTGTGGACCATGCCATCGACTAACTTTTGTTTGTTCAACATATCGATTAAATTTTTCAGTGACATGCAACGTAATGACAGGTTTATTTACCTGACGAATTTATTAAATTTTTATGACATGGTGATGAATATTGGGACGTATAGCGTCCTCATCCACAGGATCAAAATATTTTCTCGGGTGTAATCCTCAGCCCAAACGAAATCCAACGTGTGTCGTTGGTGCTATTGAATTGACGGCCCATGGTGGTGTCGAGTTGAAACAAATTTGGAATGATGGTGTAGCGTGCGCCAATTTGCCAATAAGGTGTGCTCTTGTTGTCGCCAAATGATTCGGCGATGAACAAGAGACGTGATGTGGCTTGCACCTCTGCACCCCCACCCCAAGTCGCGCGGTTTTCAGCTGTTGCTTTGTCTCTTAACCAACCCATATTGGTATGAAAAATCACCTTGTCGTTGAGCGTCGAAAATGACACGGGAATATAGGCGTATGTGTTGCCCAATAAGTTTGGCCCAGGTGCAATGTCAGGGTGGTTCACTTTGCCGAGGGCAAGGCCCCACCCCCATCCGTTGGTGGTGAGTTCGCGAAATAGGGTCTTGCCTTGAAGGATGAAATCTTGCGTGGCAATGCCCCCCTCATTTTTTGCTGTTCCGGTGCCTGCCGTGATCTCAAAGTTACCCGTCAAATTGCAAGCGGGAAGTATCCAGAATTCATGGCTTTTTTGGTAAGAACGCGACCAGCTTTCGAGCTGACAGCTTTCGGCGCTGGTTAATCTTGCGTCATCGGTGACGAATGGTCTGGCTGCAAAACTTGGCTCAGAGGTTGTGAGAAGCAATCCCAGTAATAAACGACGAATGCTCATGAAGGCCATCACGCGTGAGCTTTTCTAAAAGTAGTGAGAAAACTTCAAGAAAAGTGCGGTGAGCCAAATGCTCATGCAAAGCAGAATGCTGAGCAGCACAGCGGCGCTTCCCAAATCTTTGCAACGCTTAGAAAGATCGTGCCACTGAGGGCCCACACGATCGATGGCAGACTCTAAGCCCGTGTTTAAAAGTTCGACTGTCAAAACAAAAATCACCGATCCTGAAAGAACTGAAATTTCAACCCAGTTGCTGCCTAAACAAAACGACAACGGAATTAACACGAAAGCAAGATAAGCCTCTTGCTTGAACGCGGGCTCATGCATGGCAGCTTGCAAACCTTGTATGGAATAGCCAAATGCATGGATGACGCGGTTCAAGCCACGTCTTTGCTTTTGTAGGTTTTCATGAATCTGATTCATGGATTATTAATTTACAAATGATTTGTGACGTTGGCATGAAATTCAGACAATGGCTGATCATCAATAGATTTCTGGGACAACCATGTTGTCTGGTACGGGATGGCGGATGTAGTCTGGATTTCGCACACGTGCAGGCAAGTCAATTTCTGGATGCGCGATTTCGTGATAGTTGAAATGCGTGAGCAAGTGGTGAATGCAATTCAGGCGAGCACTCTTCTTGTCCACCGCTTGCACCACCCACCATGGCGATTCGTGTGTGTGTGTGCGCTCGATCATGGTTTCTTTGGCGACGGTGTAGTTCTCCCAGCGTCGACGGCTTTCTAAGTCCATCGGGCTGAGCTTCCACTGCTTCAAGGGGTCGTGAATGCGACCTAAGAAGCGTGCGTGTTGTTCATCGTCGGTGATGGAGAACCAATACTTGATGAGTGTGATGCCGCTGCGTGCCAACATTTTTTCAAACTCAGGCACGGTACGGAAAAACTCTTCGTACTCGTCGTCGTTACAAAACCCCATCACACGTTCGACGCCTGCGCGGTTGTACCAACTGCGGTCAAACAACACAATTTCACCCGCAGCAGGTAGGTGCGCCACATAGCGCTGAAAGTACCACTGCGTACGCTCGCGGTCGTTGGGGGCGGGGAGTGCGGCCACACGGCACACGCGTGGGTTAAGGCGTTGTGTGATGCGCTTGATCACGCCACCTTTGCCTGCGGCATCGCGACCTTCAAACAAGATGACCACTTTTTGTTTGGTAGCCACCACCCAGTCTTGCAGCTTGACCAATTCGCCTTGCAAACGCAGCAATTCGCGAAAGTATGTCACGCGGTCTGTGTTGCTGCCTTCTTCGTCAATGGACATTTCAAGCTCTTCATCCAACGTGTCCAAGAGGTCGTCGCGCAGGCGTTGCATTTGTTCTTCATCGAGTTGGTGTTTATCAGACATGATGTTTTCCTTTCCTCACATCATGGCCAAGCACTGTTTCAGTTTGATGACGCCATGTCATCGAATATTCACATGACAGATTTACATTTTTTGAATTCTGTTCTTCGCCAACTCTGAAGAGGTGTTCTTATTACTTACTACCGCCTAATTCCACTTTTGGCTCTTTCGCTCTTGTTTTCGGGCTGTGCCGTTCGTCCGTTTGTGGTGGACCAAACCGCTCAGGCCTTATCGGCGCAGCCCATGTCCAGTGAAGATGATTTGCAGCTGGCACGTGAAGCCAGTGCTTTTTATCTCAAGTTTTCAGAGTCCATCTTGAAAGAAACACCGGGACATTTGAAGTTGGCCGAATCAGTGTCTGCCGGGTTCACCCAATACGCTTATGCCTTCGTCTCTTTCGATGCCGAAAAGATAGATACAAAAAATCCGAAAGTAGCGGCCCAGATGCGCGAACGTGCTGCACGTTTGTATGCGCGTGCACATCGCCACGCGATGGTGGCGCTTGAGCGCAGTCACCCAGGTTTTGGGGACGCCTTGCGAAAGCCCGATACCAAGAACCCATTGCAACTGACGAAGGCGCAAGTGCCTTTGGCTTATTGGGCGGCGGCCTCACTCGGTGGCTGGATTTCGATGTCCAAAGATGACCCAGATTTGGTGGCTGATTTACCGCTGTCCATGCGATTGGCTGAGCTGGCTTGGCAAACCGACCCCACGTATGGGCAAGGTGCGTTGGCAAGTTTGATGGGCACTTTAGAAGCGGCCAAGGTGGGCGGTTCACGCCCAAAAGCACAGGCTTATTTCGACCAAGCCATTGCCTTGGGGCAAGGCCAAGAAGCGGGGCCACTGGTGGCTAAGGCCGAGGGCGTGGCACTGCCCGCTGAAGACCGAAAGCAGTTTGAACAGTTGCTGCAGCAAGCGCTGGCGATCAGCCAAGCGCACCGCAGTTTGCAGAACGAAGTGATGCGCGAGCGTGCGCAATGGTTGCTCTCATCTGTTGATGAACTTTTTTGAAAGCCTTGAATGTCTCCATTGATTAAATCGTTTTTACAAGTGTGTGTGGCTGCAAGTTTGCTTTGCAGCCAAACAACGTCATGGGCGGCGCCTGACAAGCAGTTGCGCTTGGGAACTTTGGCTCCTAAAAATTCGTTGTACCACCGCCAATTGATGGAAGTGGGTGAGGCGTGGCGCGCTGCGCAAGGTGGCAATGCCAAGTTTGTGGTGTACCCAGATGGCAGCCAAGGCGGTGAGACCGAGTTAGCCCGTCGCATGCGCATCGGTCAGTTGCAAGGGGCCTTGCTGTCGGTGGTAGGTTTGCGTGAAATTGAACCGTCGATTGCTGCCTTGCAATCCATGCCCTTGTTGTTCAAGTCGTGGGAAGAGGTCGACTATGTGCGCGAAAAAATGCGCCCTGCCATGGAGAAAAAGTTTCTCGACAAAGGCTTCGTGGTGTTGGCTTGGGGTGATGCGGGCTGGGTGCGCTTCTTCTCAAAGGACCCAGCCTTCAAACCTGACGACTATCAAAAAATGAAGTTTTTCGCATGGGGCGGTGAGGCCGACCAGCAAGAAATCATGAAGAGCATGGGCTACACACCTGTGCCACTGGAAACCAACGACATCTTGCCTTCGGTGCAGACGGGCATGATCAATGTGGTGCCATCCACGCCTTACTTTGCTTTGGCCAGTCAGGTCTACACCATGGCCCCCAATATGCTGGAAATCAACTGGGCCCCAATCGTCGGTGCGCTGGTGATCACCAAAAAATCGTGGGACGACATGACGCCCGAAACACAAGCTGCCGTGCGTGCAGCCAGCGACAAAGCAGGTGCACAAATTCGCACCAAAGCGCGTCAAGAAGTGGAAGAGGCCGTAGACGCCATGAAAAAACGTGGCTTGGTCGTCAACAAACCCAATGCCGAGCAAATGCGCGCATGGAACGACTTGGCCGAAAAACTCTACCCACGCATTCGCGGCACCTTGGTGCCTGCCGAGACCTTTGACGAAGTGTTTCGCCATTTGAAGGCTTACCGCGCAGGAAAAGCCAAATGATGGCTCGACTGCTCCGTGGCTTGACGCAGGCCGATGCCGGTTTGGCTGCTTTGGCTTTGGCCTTGATGGCGATGATTCCGTTGGTCGAAATTTTGTCTCGGCCTTTGATGGGCAAGGGCATTGATAACGCGCCGGTGGTGGTGCAGCACTTGGGTTTGCTCATGGCCATGTCGGGTGCGATTGCCGCTGAGCGCTTTGGACATTTGACGAGTCTGGGTGTGATGGTGCCGCGCTTGTATGCGCTGGGACAGTTTGGCGCTGCTGTTGTGTGTGGCGTGTTGGCTTGGGCGAGTGGTGCATTGGTGTTCAGCGAAATGTCGGCTGAACAAATGTTGGCTTACGGCATGCCTGTGTGGTGGTTCCAAGCCACCATGCCTGTAGGTTTTGCACTCTTAGGGCTGAAGTTGGGGGCGCGTTGCAGCCAGCAAATGGGCGCTAAGTTCTTATTCGCCCTAAGTGCGCCTGTGTTGGGTGCTTTCCTGGCGTACAGCTTGGATGGTGAAGCCTTGCCGCTTTGGCCTTGGGTGATTGGCTTGGTGTTGATGCTGTCATTCGGTGCGCCTATTTTTGCGGTGTTGGGTGGTTTGGCCTTGGCGTTGTTTTGGCAAGATGGTTTGCCATTGGCGTCGATTGCTTTGTCGCATTACCAAATCACGGTCAACCCGTCATTGCCAGCGTTGCCGCTGTTTACATTGGCTGGGCTGATATTTGCAGGCACAGGGGCTGCGCAGCGGTTGGGTGCTGTGTTTGTCGCGCTATTTGGCGGTGGAAAAACCGGAACGGTCATTGCTGCCACGGTCTTGTGTTCGTGTTTCACAGCGTTCACGGGCGGCAGTGGGGTGACGATTTTGGCCTTGGGTGGTTTGTTGTTGCCCTTGTTGCAAGGCGTGGGTTACCCAGAGCGCAAAGGCATCAGCTTGGTCACCAGTGCCAGTGCGCTGGGCGTGTTGTTGGCGCCCTCGGTGCCACTCATCATGTACGCCATCATTGCGCGTGTGCCTATCAACACCATGTTTTTGGCGGGCATCGTGCCAGCGGTGGTGATGGTGGTGTGCTTGCTTATTTTTGTTGGTTATTTACGCAACGATGGCAATCGTCAAGAGTCCACAGCGGGACCGGCGTTCAACATGGCTGGGTTGCGTCATGCCGCTTGGGTGGCGAAATGGGAGCTGTTAGCACCTGTGGTCGCAATTGGCTCTTTGGGCACTGGTTTTGCCACGCCAACCGAGAGCGCCGCGCTCACCGCGATTTATGCCGTGCTCACGCAAGCCTGGGCGCACCGTGAGTTGGATGCCCAAAAGCTCGGCGCGTGTTTGTCGCAATGCACCCAAATCATCGGCGGCGTGATGTTGATTTTGGGCATGGCGCTGGGCTTGACCAATTATTTGGTGGATGCGGGCATTCCAGACTTGGCCACCGAATGGGTGCAAAGCGTGACGCAAAACAAGTGGGTGTTCTTGTTGGCGCTCAATGTGTTTTTGTTTGCTGCAGGAGCGTTGATGGAAATCTACGCCGCCATTGTGGTGTTGGTGCCTTTGTTATTGCCTTTGGCCATCAGCTACGGCATTGACCCAGTGCACTTTGGCATCATCTTTTTGGCCAACATGGAGATGGGCTTCTTGTGTCCACCTGCCGGGATGAACATTTACTTTGCATCGGCGGTGTTCAAGCAACCCATTCGCACGGTGGCCGCTTCGGTGGCACCTGCGTTGGTGGCGATCTTTGTCGGAACCTTGCTGATTTCTTGGCTCCCATTACTGGCGACAGGGCTGCCAAGTTTGATGGCTTCATTTATGCGCTGAGCAATTCCAATTGGCTGCTGACGCTTTTGTGCGACAGATGCGCCAAGGTTCTGCGAGAGTGTCCTTCGGGTGAGAGGGGCGCGCCCACATGAACCTTGGCGTGAATGCCAGAGGATGCCATGACTTGATGAAGGGATTGGACAAAACCAATGTCACCGATGAAGGCCGCTTTGAGACACAGAGCACCCGTTTGTGGGTTGGTGTAGCGGATGGCCAGAGGTTGTACTTGAATGTTGTGATTGATGGCGGCTTCAAACAAGTTGGCATGAAACAAACTCACCACATGGCCTTCGCTGCTCGTGCCTTCTGGAAATCCAGCCACGCAATAGCCGTGGTGCAGCGCACTCGAGACATCGTCCACCATGCGTCGTGCAGAACTGGGTGAACCGCGATCGACAAAGACAACACCACAGGCTTTGGCAATGCTGCCCACGATGGGCCAGCTTCTCACTTCAGATTTGGCGATAAAGATGCTGGGTTGAATGGTTTGAATGATCAGTGCATCCACCCACGACACATGGTTGGCCACCAGCAACCGCGGGATGTTGATGCTCTCTGTCTGAGGGGGGGTGGCTTCGTGTACCACTTGGATGCCGATGATCTTCAGCGTCTTTTGAGACCAATCTTTGATCGCTTCAAGCTTTCGCTCCTTGCTGAGTTTTGGGAATTTGATCCACAAAATCCAAAAGGCGTGACCAAAGGCGTGAATGAGTCTTAAGTATTTCAGCAGCATAGTTGGCGGGTAAGCATAGACATGCTGCATGACAGATTTGTGAACATGATGACGGAAGTTGTCACGAATATTTCACGCAATCTTCGCGGTTAATTCACATGCCCTGATAAGAATCTACGCATTGAATTACCAAGGAGCAACCATGAAAGAACTGCCAAACCCAACCATGCCGCTGTCGTTCATCGATATGCCCCGGGGGTCACTTCATCGAAACGATCTTGACGCTCAAAAAGTTTCTATCTCGCCCCAAAAAACTGAAGCTCGCTCAGCCCTGATTGTTGAATGGGCCAAGCACCAAGACGAGGTGCGTGAAGCACAGCGCCTGCGTTATGACGTGTTCGCCACCGAGATGGGCGCACGCTTGAAAGACAGCATTCCTGGTCACGACATTGATTTGTTCGATGATTTTTGCGAGCACCTCATCATCCGTGACGATGTGACCGAGCAAGTGATTGGTACCTACCGCGTGTTGACACCTGCACAAGCCAAACGCATTGGCAGCACCTATTCAGATTTGGAATTTGATTTGACCCGCTTGCGTCAATACCGCGAACGCATGGTTGAGTTGGGCCGCAGCTGCGTGCACCCCGAGCACCGCCATGGTGGTGTCATCATGGCTTTGTGGGGCGCCTTGGCTGAGTTCATGGTCCGCAACAAGTTGGATGTGATGATTGGCTGTGCCAGCATTCCCATGCTTCACCAAGGCGTGGTGAGCGGTGAAGTGGCCGCCAGCATTTGGCATCAGCTGAAGAAAACACATTTGGCGGGTGTTGAAAACCAAGTGACACCACGTTTGGCCTTGCCTGTGGATCAGTGGGAAGTGAACCCCGCTTTCGAGCCACCCGCTCTCATCAAAGGTTATTTGCGCTTAGGTGCCAAAGTGTTAGGTGCACCCGCATGGGACCCAGACTTCAATACCGCTGATTTACCCATGTTGATGAAAATCAACGACATGCCACCGCGCTATCGCAAGCACTTCTTGGGCGCTTGATGCATTACAGAGCCATCTTCATCTCTGATTTGCACTTGGGCACGCCGGGTTGTCAGGCAGACGCGTTGTTGGATTTTTTGAAAGAAAACACCAGCGACTACCTGTACCTCGTGGGCGACATCATCGATGGTTGGCAATTACGCCGCCGTTGGTATTGGCCGCAAGCACACAACGATGTGATTCAAAAGTTGTTACGCAAAGCACGCAAAGGGTGTCGCGTGATTTATGTGCCGGGCAACCATGACGAATTTGCACGCCATTTTTTAGACCACCATTTTGGTGGCATTGAAGTGGTGGAGGAGGCGGTTCACAAAACGGCCGATGGCCGTCAGCTGTGGGTGATTCATGGCGATTACTTTGATGCGGTGGTGCAACAAGCCAAGTGGCTCGCATATGTGGGTGACTATTTGTATGAGTTCACGCTCAAGCTCAACCGCTATCTGAACAACATGCGTGGTCGATTAGGCTTGCCGTATTGGTCGCTCTCGGCTTACTTGAAGCACAAGGTGAAAAAAGCCTTGAACTACGTCACGGATTTTGAAAATGCAGTGGCGCATGAGGCTGCTAAGCACGGCTATCAAGGCGTGGTGTGCGGCCATATCCACCGCGCTGAAATTCGTGATGTGAATGGCGTGTTGTATTGCAACGATGGCGATTGGGTGGAAAGCCGAAGCGCCTTGGTGGAAAACGAACAAGGGGAGCTGTCCTTGCTGTACTGGCAGACAGAGCCCGTGGTGATTCCTAAACCTCAGTTGGTCAAAGTCGCATGAAAATTGCCCTCATCACAGACGCTTGGCGTCCTCAAATCAATGGGGTCGTGACGACCTTGGTTGAACTGGTGGAGCAACTCAATGCCAAAGGTCATGTGGTGGAGGTGATTCATCCAGACTTATTCAAAACACGTCCATGCCCTGGATATGCGGGCATTGATTTGGCTGTCAAACCTTACCCACAATTGGCACGTCAGTTGGATGCGTTTGCTCCTGATGTGATCCATGTGGCCACCGAAGGACCTTTAGGCTGGGCTGCGCGAAAGTATTGCTTGAAGCACAGTTTGCCATTCACCACGGCATTCCACACCCGATTCCCAGAAGTCTTGAAAGCGGCTTTGCACATTCCGCTTTGGATGGGTTATGCCATCTTTCGTCACTTTCACAAACCATCGGCTGGGGTATTGGTTCCTACGCAAGGTGTGATGCGTTTGTTAGATGGTTGGGGTTTCAAAAATTTACGCAGCTGGACGCACGGTGTAGACATGCGTTTGTTTAGCTATGCAGACACGGTTGCTCAACATCCTGACCTCAATGATTTGCCACGCCCGATCGCCTTGTATGTGGGACGTGTCTCGTATGAGAAAAATATCGACAGTTTTTTGGCCATGCCTTGGCATGGCAGCAAAGTGGTATGCGGTGTGGGGCCTCTTGAGAAAGAACTGAAAAACAAGTTTCACCACGTGCGTTGGTTAGGGGTATTGCCCCGTGATGAACTGGCTCGTGTGTACGCCAGTGCTGATGTGTTCACGTTTCCCAGTCGCAACGAAACCTTTGGCTTGGTCATGCTCGAAGCCATGGCCTGCGGTACACCTGTGGCCGCTTACCCTGTAGATGGCCCCTTAGAGGTGTTGCGTCCTGATGCGGACTACCCGCACCAACGCAAGGGAGGTGTGTTGCACGAAGACTTGGCTTATGCCAGCTTGGAAGCTTTGAAAGTGCCACGCTCAGAAGCGCGTGTTCAAGCGCTCTCTTTCAGTTGGGATGAGTCAACGCGACTGTTTGAGCAGCATTTAGTTCGAATTCGCCGAAACATTTGTGTGGGCGAGGAGGTTCATTCGTGAGCGGCCTCTATTTTTTACCAAACAGTGTCAGCGACCCCAGTTTTGAAACTTATTTACGCGACACACATCGCTTGATGGATTACCGCGATGTGAAAGCGCAGTTGTTGCCCAAACTGTTCGAGTCCATGGGTGAGTTCTTTCAACACATGCATTGCCGGTTCACTTGCACCAATCGCTTTGAAGGCCGATTCCCGGCCATACGTATTCAGTCGCCTGTGGGCTTTGTGCCAGATGTGATTCACATTGAGTTCCCACACCGTCACGAATCATTCGTGGTTAAGCAAGCCGGTCAAGAATCGAAGTTGCAGGGGATGGAAAACTTAAGCAATCACTTGCGTGTCATTCTGATGATGGGCCTTGCACATTGGCAACCGACGTGAATAACTATTGAAATTCCGCATGACTCTTGGAGTCATTTTTTTTTGCCTATGCGTCATTGAATTGACTTCATTTCTTCTTATTCCTTTCATCATGTTCTGCAACGATGAACGCATTCAGGAGGAAATTTATGCGAGTCACCGTCATCGGTTCTGGTTATGTGGGTTTGGTCACAGGCGCATGTCTGTCTGACTTGGGCTTCAAAGTGGTGTGTCTTGATAAGGATGAAAACAAGGTCAAGATGCTGCAAGCAGGCGAGGTGCCTATTTATGAACCTGGCTTGAAAGAATTGCTGTCACGCAACCACGCAGAGGGTCGAATTTGTTTCACTACAGATGCACAGCTGGCCATTGACCATGGTGATGTTTTGTTCATCGCAGTGGGCACACCTGCACAAGAAGACGGGTCAGCAGACCTGGCGCATGTGTTGTCTGTGGCTGCCATGGTGGGGCGTAATCTCAAAGACTTCAAGCTCATTGTGAACAAATCGACCGTGCCCGTCGGCACGGCTGACCGTGTGCGTGCAGCGGTGAAACACGAGCTGACACAACGCGGCATGTCCAGCGAAATGTTTGATGTGGTGTCTAACCCTGAGTTCTTGAAAGAGGGCGCAGCCATTGATGACTTCATGCGCCCTGACCGCATCGTGGTGGGCATTGATGATGGCATTCATCACGAAAAAAGCCAACGGATGATGGGCGATTTGTACGCCAGCTTCAACCGTCATCATTCACGCACGGTGTGGATGGATGTACGCAGTGCCGAGCTCACCAAGTACGCCGCCAACGCTATGTTGGCCACCCGTATTTCTTTCATGAATGAAATTGCCAATTTGGCCGATGCACTGGGTGCCGATGTGGACCAAATTCGTCGTGGCATTGGTGCAGACAACCGCATTGGTTACAGCTTCTTGTATGCGGGCTGTGGTTATGGTGGCAGCTGCTTCCCGAAGGACACACAGGCCTTGGTCAGCACGGCACACGCACACGGTCAACTCATGAGCGTGGTCAACGCCACCGAGCAAGTGAATGAGCGTCAAAAGACATTGCTCGTCGATCGTTTGGTCAAACGTCTCGGGAATGACTTGACGGGTCGAAAAATTGCTGTGTGGGGCTTGGCCTTCAAACCCAATACCGATGACATGCGTGAGGCACCGAGCCGTGTGGTCATCAAGAGTTTGTTAGAGCGTGGTGCTCACGTCACCGCCTATGACCCTGTGGCAGGTCACGAAGCGATGGTGGCTTTGAAGCTGGACTGCGCAGGTCAAGAGGCCTTGTTAAACAACTTCACCTTGGTGGCGCATGACATGGATGCTTTGCATGGTGTGGATGCTTTGATGGTGTTGACCGAGTGGAAAAATTTCCACAACCCAGACTTTCAAGCCATGAAGTTGAGCATGCGCACGCCGTACATCTTGGATGGTCGTAATTTGTACAACCCCGATGCCTTGGCTGATTTGGGTATTGCGTACCAAGGTATCGGGCGTCGCAATGAGTTGATCAACCTCAGCGTTGAACCTGTGATGCTGGAGACACCCGCACTCAATGCCTAAAGGCTTTTACTTTTTAATTGGTGCCCAGTTCGCCTCTGGCCTCGCCGACAACGCACTGCTCATCCTAGGCATTTACTTTTTGAATGAGCAAGGCTACCCAGGGTGGTGGGCACCTTTGTTGAAGTTCTCGCTGACATTGGCGTATGTGCTGTTGGCCTCCGTGGTGGGGCCTTTGGCAGATGCGTTTTCTAAAAGCCGTTTGATGGCATGCATGAACGCACTCAAGATGGTTGGCGTGTTGCTGCTGTTGGCGGGTGTTCACCCTTTGTTTGCTTTTGCCTTGATCGGGCTTGCCGCATCGGTGTATGCCCCTGCAAAGTATGGGTTGGCCACCGAGGCTGTGCCTGCACGTTTGTTGGTGCGTGCGAATGCGTGGATAGAAGTGTCGATGGTGCTGTCGGTGATTTTTGGCATTGCCTTAGGTGGCGCGTTAACGGGTTTGTCTGAGGTGAGTGCACCGATGGTGTTTGCGGTTTCCACCCAAACATGGCCTGCCATGGCGGTGGTGATTGGCGTGTATCTGGCCGCTGCCATGTTGAATGTCGGGCTCTCGCCCATGGACAAGCATGGGGCCATCGAGCCATTGACATGGCATGCGGTGCGAATCGGAACGTTTTGGAAATCCAATCAAAAGTTGTGGCGTGACCCACTCGGTGGTGTGTCGTTGTATGTCACCACCTTGTATTGGGGGGTGGGTGCGGTCATGCAGTTTGCTGTGCTCTTATGGGCACAGGGCTCGCTGGGCATGACACTCAAATTCGGTGCGTACTTGCAGGCTTTGGTGGCCATTGGTGTGATTTTGGGTGCCTACATGGCTGGACGGTCATTCAAGCTGCACTCGGCCCGACAGGCTTTGCCTTGGGGCTTGTGGTTGGCGGTGTTGCTGCCGTTGATGGTGACTATTTCAAATCTGTGGCTCGCCATTGCGCTGTTGTTGTGCGTCGGTGTGGCGGGCGGCATGTTGTTGGTGCCCATGAATGCCTTGCTGCAACACCGAGGCATGCAAGTGCTCAGCTCAGGACGTTCGATTGCGGTTCAAGGCTTCAACGAAAACCTCAGCGTGCTGTTGATGTTGGCCGCCTACAGTGCGTTGTTGGCCTTTGGCATGTCGTTGACTTACATCATGCTGCTGTTGGCGGTCCTACTGGTTGCAGGCATCGCGCCGCTTTGCCTGCTGCTTTGGCGTCAGTTCCGCTGATCACCCCATCTCGATGGTGCGCTGGAAGATGTCTTCCACTTGTGCCGCAATTTCATCCCAACCCAAGTGCGCCACGCTGGCACGTGTGAATTCACGTGCCAGACCTAATGTGTGGGCGTCATGGGTGATGTCTAAGGCGCGTTGGATGTAGGTCTGTGGCTCGTTGCTGTCAACCAGCCAACCATTTTTGTGATGGGTGACGAAGTCGCTGGCGGCGGCGCAGTCAAACGCCAACACGGGAGTGCCACTGGCTAAGGCTTCTAAGGTGACATTGCCAAAGGTTTCCGTCAAGCTGGGAAACAGCAGCAAGTCTGCGCTGGCGTACAAGGTGCTTAATTGTTCGTGGCTACACATGCCCATGAAAATGGCATCTGGGCACTTTGTTTGAGTCAACGCGCGCATGGGGCCGTCACCCGCAAACACCATCTTCACGCGTCGGCCTGCGGCAATGAGGGCTTGGTAGGTTTGAATGGTCAGGTCTAAATTCTTTTCAGCCGCCAATCGACCGACCGACAGCAGCACCATCGTGTCAGGTGTGACGCCCCAACTGGCTCGCATCACGTCGCTGCGCTTGTCGGGGTGGAACAGGTGTGTGTCTACGCCGCGTGCCACCACTTTGAGGTTTTTAAAACCCATGGCGTCCAGCTGGTACTTCATCGCCTGTGTGGGCACCATGGTGAAGGCGGTGCGGTTGTGGAACTTGCGCAAGTACGCCACGATGGGTTTGCTCAGCCAACCCACGCCGTAGTGCTGACAGTAGCTGTGAAAGTTGGTGCGGAAATCTGAGGTCACAGGCAAGCGAAGAATGTGTGCTGCTTGCAACGCCGACCAACTCAGCGGACCTTCTGTGGCGATGTGCACCAAGTCAGGACGCTTGGTGCTCCAAGCTTTGAGCAGGGCTTTTTTGCTTGGCAAGCCGAGCTTGAGCTGTGGGTAGCGAGGGATCGGTAGCCCGCGCAACAGCAATTCAGACCAACCTGTTTGTTCATGTCCTTCGTCATTTTTGTCTTGACGTGGGCGAATCAGCTGAATGGTGTGGTGTCGCAGACCCAAATGATGAACCAGTTTGGCCAACGTCACTGCCACGCCATTGACCTCAGGTGGCCAGGTTTCGGTCACAACGGCAATGCGCAAGAAGCGTTGTGCGGGTTCAAAGTTTTCAACTGTGATGGGTATGTTGGGTGATCGTTCCATGCAGCCATGTTTGCTGTTGAATTTAACAACTTGATGACATGACAGGTTTTTGATGTTTTTATTTCACCTGCATTTCTTATCTGTTGTCATTGTTTTTTCACATGACAAGCTCATGATCGCTAAGTCTTGAAACACATGAGGACCATCAGACGTGAAAAACTTTTTAGAAGCCTTGCGCATCCAGCGTTGGGATGACCATCGCTATTACCACCACTGCCGCATCAATCAATCTTTGCATTTGCTCAGTGCGATTTGTTTTTTGATCTCGTATGCCTTGTTGTTTGTGAATCCTGCTTGGGCCGCTTTGCTGGCTTGGTTGGTGTCGATGGTGGCGAGGCAATCGGGCCATTTCTTTTTTGAACCCTTGGGCTATGACCATGTGAACGAAGCCACCAACGAGTTCAAAGAAGAAATCAAAGTGGGCTTTAACCTGCGCCGTAAAGTGGTGTTGCTCAGCATTTGGGTGTTGCTGCCTCTGGTGATTTATTACTTCCCTGGCATGTTGGATGTGGTGCCTACGCATGAAACATGGGTCGAGTTTTCAGAAGCTGTGGGCTACTCGTGGTTGGCCTTGGGTGTGGGGGGCTTGTTGTTTCGCACCATTCACTTGTGCTTCATCAAAGATGTGCAAACAGGTTTGGTGTGGATGAGCAAAATTCTCACAGACCCGTTCCACGACGTGTACCTGTATCACAAAGCACCTTTGCAGCTGTTGCGTGGTCAGCGTTTTGACGACGCGTTTTTGCACTCCGCTCAGTAAAATACGCCATTGAAGATTGAAAGGCGTTCAGGTGTTTCACCTGAACGCCTTTTTCTTAACGAAACAACGTTTCTTTCAAGATGCTGCGACGGATGCTTTTGTGGGTCAGTTCAGGTGAATGCCACCACCAGCCGTCGTTTTTCATTTGCGTAGCGGCCATGACAAAGCGTTGCACCACGGTTTCAAAGTCATCGTCGCTGTAGTTCAGGCTGAAAATCAAACGACCTGTGCCAACCCAGCTCAATGCCAAGCCATGGATGCGCAGGTAGTACTGCAGCATCCAGTGGTAGCGGCTCGGTTGTGTGTAAAAGAGGGTCCACACACTCGACATATTCGCGGCTTGCAGCGGGATGTCGTTGGCTTGCATGACGCTGTTGAACCGCTGTGCGCGAGCATTCCAGCGTTCATCCAGTCCTTCGTACACGGCTTGAATTTCAGGGGTTTCTATTTGGTCTAAAAAAGCAGACATGGCACCCATCACCACGGGATGCTCTTTGAAGGTGCCGCGTGCAAAGCAAATATCCGCAGGGCGGTCGGCGTGGAAGCGGTGCATCCACTCTTTTTTGCCACACACCACACCCACGGGGAATCCGCCCCCCAGTGTTTTGCCGTAAGTCACCATGTCGGCTTTGACGCCGAAATATTCTTGTGCGCCACCGGGGGCCAAACGAAAGCCTAAGAAGACTTCATCAAATATCAGCACCACGCCGTTGTCGGTGCACGCTTGACGCAGTTTGTGCAACCACGCGGTGTAAGCCTGTCGGTCATATGCTGCTTTGCGACTGCCGTCGACCAAAGTGGTGTCACCCGGTGCATTGGCGTTGGGGTGCAGGGCTTGCAGTGGGTTCACCAGCACGCAGGCAATGTCTTTGCGTGTGCGAATCACATCTAAGCTGCGTTCACTCATGTCGCTGAGTGTGTAGGTTTCGCGTGGGGGCATGGGGTTGCCAGGGCCTGGTTGCACGTCTTCCCACCAGCCGTGGTAGGCGCCACAAAAACGCACCAAGTTTTTACGTTGGGTGTGGTAGCGCGCCAAACGCACCGCTTGCATCACAGCTTCGGTGCCAGACATGTGAAACGACACCTCGTCCATGCCAGAAATCTTTTTCAGTCGCTCTGCATTGCTGGCAACGCACGGGTGATACGCGCCAAGCGTGGGGCCTAGCGATTGCGTTTTTGCCATGCCATCGGCCATGGTCTTTTTGTAGAAATCTGCACCAAACACGTTCACGCCATATGAGCCTGTCAGGTCATAAAACGACTGACCGTCTAAATCTGTCACGTACACGCCAGTGGCTGATTGCAAGAAGGAACCGATCTTCAAATGCTCTTGCACCAAGGGGCTGAACTGAAAAGGCACGCGGTAAGCCGAAATGAACTGCATGTCCGAGATGTTCTCTCTAGCCGCCGCCGTGGCTTGAATGCTCAAGGGGTGACGCGCTTTGAGCACTTCGGCAATTTTGAAAAAAGCTTGTCGACGAAGATTTTGTATGTCGAACGGCGCGTTGTCACATTTAAAGAACATTTGCTCATCAAAATGGTAGCCGGGTAACAGGCGAGCCAAACGTTTGGCCATGCGCGAATGACCGGCCAGCGAGCGGTGCTTGGCGCGTGAGAGTTGTAGCCGTCGATAGATAGACGGTGCCAATGTCGCCAATACGCCCAAGCTCATCCAAGTGGTGTTCACAGTCAATTTCCTTGTGTAAGAGATTCACCTTTGTATTTAAATTAAGTGACAAGACGATGAAGATTCGACATCAATTGCAAAATTTTCTCCTGCAAGAGGACCTTAATTTTTTACTCACAAACCGTATACCGCGTATCACTTTGACGCGATTCATGGGCTGGTGGAGCCAGCTGCGCCATCCATGGGTTGTCAAAGGCTCTATCGCAGTGTGGCGCTGGTTCACCGATTTGGATTTGAGTGAGTCCAAGCAACAAACATTTGCCAGCGTGCATGAGTGTTTTACGCGTGAACTGCGGCCAGGTTTGCGGCCCATTGATGCTGACCCTGCTGTGATGACTTCACCGTGCGATTGCATCGTCGGGGCCTGTGGCGAAATTCGTAATGGCACGGTGTTTCAAGCCAAGGGTTTTCCGTACACCCTCGACAGCTTGTTGAGCTCTGCGGAATTGGTGCAACGCTGGCCCAGCTTGTTAGAGGGCGGCACATTTGTCACCCTGCGTTTGACCAGCAGCATGTACCACCGCTTCCATGCGCCTTGCGATGCGCATTTGAATCATGTGACCTACATCTCAGGCGATACATGGAACGTGAACCCCATTGCATTGACGCGTGTGAAAGAGTTGTTTTGCAAAAACGAGCGTGCCGTGTTGCAAATGAAAACCACCCAAGGCATGCCGTTTTTGATCGTGCCTGTGGCTGCGGTGTTGGTGGCAAGCATGCGGTTTCATGCTGTGGATGTGCTGTTGAACCTTCGTTACCAAGGCCCCAATGAAATTCCTTGCGATGCGAGTTATGTCAAAGGGCAGGAGATGGGGTGGTTTGAACACGGCTCCACCATCTTGGTGTTTGTGCCGCCAGGCTTTGCATTGGTCGATGGAATTGAGAGTGGCAAGCGAATTCGCATGGGGGAGCCTTTGCTCCAAAGGCTTTGAGTGTTATTCAACCATCAGCATGGCGGCAATGGCTGAGATGAGCATCATGCCCAAACCAGAAGCCATGCGATGGCCATAGCCTCGACTACCGCTGGCATACGATAAGAATAGTTTGGACAGGGCACTTGATGCCAAGATGGCGATGACGCCCCACCGTGCATAAGCAGATTGAATGGGGTCCTGTTGGCTGAGTTGCGCAATGCTCACAGCGGCAGCGTGAATTTCGACCAGCCCCACAAGGACTGATGCTGCAAATGTGCCTGAATCACCCACGAGATTTCTAAGCCAAGCAGAACAGAGTGTGACTGCGCTGATGGTGAGCGCAATGATCAACGCGTGCGATGCTTTGAAGGAATGGTGTGTGGATGGGAGTAAGAGGCTTTCTTTCGTGTCTGTTTGTTGTATGAAATAACTCGCACAGCTCAACAAAGCAAGACCTGCTGAGATGAGCGGCCATTTGACGGACAACATCAACTCTGGGCTGCTGGTTGCAAGCACCATCGTGAACAAGATGAGTGAGGAGAGGGTTGACAGCAATGCGGCGGCGCTGGCCATTGATTCGAGTTCAGGTTTTTCATGTGCTTTTCTTGCATAGGTTGCGACAGCAACGGTGGAAGAAATGAAGCCACTGAAAAAGCCAGCCAATGGCAAGCCCCAGCGCACACCCGATGCGCGCATGCAAACATGAGCCACGATGCCAACGCCCATGATCAACACAACAATTTTCCACATGGCGTAAGGATTGAGTGCATGCCACGGGTCAATCGCTGTGGTTGGTAATAGAGGCAAAACCACCAAGGTGGAAGCGCACAGCATCAGCGCATCTTCTAATTCATGCTCAGTCAATACCTCTTGGCTAAACCGACGCAATGGTTTTTTGACAAATAGCAAACACGCGACAACGACGCCGATGGCTGCAGATAACGAGGCGTCTTGCATGGCAAGCCCCGATAGAACCAAAGTTAAAAGCAAAGCAAATTCACCGGTCATGCCTGGGTCTTGTTGTGCCGAATGCCGGTAACCAATGGCAATCAACACGCCTGTGATGAGCAAGGCGGCAACGAAAGTAGATGCTCCGATGGTGAAGGTGAGTGCGCCCAATAAACCTACGATCGCGTGTGTGCGTACACCTGCTTTCATCACGCCAGGTTTGTGCAAACGTTCACGAACGGTACCAATGAGCATGCCAATGCCTAAGGCAGTTAGCAGACCACTAAGTGATGCATTCCAATTCATCTGCGTATCTTAGTGAGTCTCGATTTTTTGAAAATATGTATGTGAATTAAATACAACCGTCACAAATGTCACATATTTGTCACGATAAATCGTCACACTCAATGCCTGTTAACCAGGTGAAAAAATGACGACAGTCGCCACTGGCAAAGAGCCGCATACACACAAAAATTCAAAGGTTGAATGGCTGGACCGTGATTTGAGCTTGCTCGCCTTCAATGCGCGTGTGCTCGATTGGGCCAAGCGCGCAGAGGTGCCGTTGTTGGAGCGTTTGCGTTACCTGTGCATCGTGTCGTCTAACCTGGATGAGTTTTTTGAAGTGCGCGCCGCGCTGCACAGCAGCGTGGAGCATCCCAAGGCGCCGCTGGATGCCGCCGGCACACATGCGCAGCACTCGCTCAGCAAAGTGGCACACGCCTTGGTCGAGGAGCAATACGCGTTGTACAACGATGTGCTCACGCCTGCGTTTGCCAAAGAGGGCGTGCGTATCTTGTCGCACGGTGACCGCACTTTGGCGCAGCACCAATGGGTGAAGTCATTTTTTGAACGTGAAGTACGTCCTTTGCTGTTGCCGGTGGGCTTAGACCCCGCACACCCGTTTCCACAAGTGGCCAATAAGTCGCTCAACTTCATCGTGCGCTTGTCGGGCAAAGATGCGTTTGGACGTGACAACGAAATTGCGATTGTCAAAGTACCACGCAGTTTGCCGCGATTGATTGCTTTGCCTGAAAAACTCTGTGGCAAACGTCAATTGTTTGTCTCGATTTCCAGTGTGATCCGTGCGCATTTGAAAGACCTGTTTCCGGGACGCGATGTGGGGCAGTTTTCGCAGTTCCGTGTCACGCGCCATTCTGATTTGTCAGTGGACGAAGAGGATGTGAAAAACCTGCGCACCGCGCTGCGCAAAGGCTTGGTGCATCGCAATTACGGTCAGGCTGTGCGCTTGGAGGTGTCGTCAGGTTGCTCAGAATATTTGTCTGAATTCTTGTTGCATCAGTTTGAGTTGCCGCACTCGGCGCTGTACCGCGTACATGGCCCTGTGAACTTGGTGCGTTTGAATCAGCTGATTGATTTGGTGGATAACCCCAAGTGGCTGTTCCCGCGCTACACCGCCAGCTATCCGCAACAGATGGTGACCAATGGGTCTATCTTTGAGCGCTTGCAAAGCGGTGATGTGATGATTCACCAGCCCTACGAAAGCTTTGATGGGGTACTGGCGTTCTTGCGCGAAGCCGTGCGCGATCCCGATGTGTTGGCCATCAAGCAAACCATTTACCGCACGGGCGCTGATTCGGTGCTGATGGAGTTGCTGCGCGAGGCGGTGCAACGCGGCAAAGAAGTGACCGTGGTGGTGGAACTCAAAGCACGCTTTGACGAAGAGGCCAACATCAACTGGGCCGAAAAGCTGGAATACATCGGTGCACAAGTGGTGTACGGGGTGGTGGGTTTGAAGACTCACGCCAAGATGCTGCTGGTCACGCGCCGTGAAGGCCGCAGCATTCGTCGCTATGCGCATTTGTCCACGGGCAACTACAACCCACGCACAGCCAAGCTCTACACCGATTTGAGCCACATCACCTGTGACCCCAAGCTCACGCAAGATGTGGAGAGCGTGTTTAACCTGCTGGCGAACCAAAGCAAGATTCCACGCTTGAACAAGCTGATGATTGCACCGTTCCAGTTGCAACGCAGCTTGATCGACAAAGTAGAGAAAACAGCGCAGGCTGCTGCGCAAGGTGTGGCCAGCCGCATCATCTTGAAGATGAACACGCTCACCGATGAAAAGCTGATGGAAGCGCTGGTGCATGCCGGGCAGGCCGGGGTGCAGATTGATTTGATCATTCGCGGTGCATGCATGTTGCCTGCACTTCGTCCAGGCGTGACCGACAACATCCGTGTGCGCTCCATCATTGGTCGCTTTTTAGAGCACTCACGTGTGTTTTATTTCCGCACAGGTAATGATGAGTCTTTGTATTTGTCGAGCGCCGACTGGATGAACCGCAACATGCTGCGCCGTGTCGAATTGGCATGGCCTGTGGAAGATGCCGCCTTGCGCCAACGTGTGATTGATGAGTGTTTGGTGGCGTACTTGCACGACAACGTGGATGCATGGAGCTTGAATGCCGACGGGCAGTACACGCGTGTGCAACCTACCAAGCCTAAACGTACATCCATCAAGGCGGTGCAACCGACAACACCTGTGCCATTGCATGGCGCGCAAGCCGCGCTGATGGCGCTGTATGCCGCCAAATCGTGAGACCGTCAACGAAGGGCAAACCATGGATTTAATTTTGTGGCGTCATGCAGAAGCAGAAGTTGCCCCCGCGGGCGGTGACGACTTGTCGCGCTCACTCACCAAGAAAGGCGAGCGTCAAGCCATGCGCATGGCAGCTTGGCTAGACCGTCATTTGCCAGAAGGCACGCGGGTGTTGGTCAGTCCTTCACGGCGCACGCAACAAACGGTGGCGCCTTTGGGGCGTAAATTCAAATTGCGCGATGAATTAGTGCCCGAAACCTATGTGGAGGATGTGCTGACGCTGCTGAAGTGGCACCCTGAAACAGGACCGCAACTCAAGGGACCTGTCTTGTTGGTGGGGCATCAGCCTTATTTGGGCGAGCTGGTGGCCAAGTTGCTGGGTATGCAAGAGCACACATGCCCTGTGCGCAAGGGCGGTGTGTGGTGGCTGCGTACCCGCCTACGCGACGGGCAACCCCAAACGGTGTTGCTGACCGTCGCGTGTCCAGAACTTACTTCGAGTTCTTGGGACGACCGGTCTTGATGGTCGGTACGTTGCTCAATGCTGCTTTGAACTGAATGTCGCTCATGGCGGCGAGGGCTTTGACGCCAGCGCGCAGCAATTCGCTTTTCTTCACAGCTTGACCGAGTTTGCCAGCGCGAACTTTCAGGCTGTCGATGACCACGTATTCGTCTTTAGGAATGGTAAAGCTGTCGCGTACCAACTTTGGCTTTTTGACTTTGGCTGGTTTCACCACTTTGACGGCTTTCACTGGCTTTGGTGCGGCTGTCTTGATGGGCGCCTTTTTAACTGCAGTTTTTGTCGTGGTTTTCGTTGTTACTTTTTTCACAACTGGTTTTTTAACGACAGATTTTTTCGTGGCGGCTTTTTTCACAACAGGTTTTTTGGCTGCTGGAGTTTTGACTGTTGGTGCTTTAACGGCAGCTTGAACGAGGGCCTTTTGAGCAGTGGTGTTCACTTGTTGATTCCTTCAAAATTAATGAAGTAAACAGTTTATACGGTTTAAATAAATACACCAAGTGTCACATATGTCACTTGTTTGTCACAAACTCAAATGCCCAAGGTGTTTTTTGCCATGAGGCGCTTTCTTGTTTCAATAAGTGCGTCGATTGTGGGTAGTCATTGACCCACGCATCAGAAGCGGTCAGGGTGATGCGTTGCTTGTGGTCATCGCAGTGCAACTTCAACATTTGGTGTTCGGGGTCTTTGCGCGCGTGGCAAAGAATCAGGCTCAGGCGCAAGGCCATCAGCAGTTTGGCAAATTCGGTTTCTTCTAATTCGGTTTCTAATTTTTTGAGCTTGCCGCGTTGGCCCAAAACCAACAAGCCCAATCGGTGAAGCTCGGGCATGCTAAAGCCCAAAAGGTCAGCGTTGTCTAGGATGTAAGCGCCGTGTTTGTGGTAGTCGCTATGAGAAATCGCAACACCTACCTCGTGCAGCTGAGCGGCCCAGCTCAGTTTGCGGCAACGTCGTTCCATGTGCGTGGCTTCATCGCTGCTCAGCTTGGGGTGCATGAATTGCAGCAAATGCACGGCCACACGACCCACGCGCTGGCCTTGGGTGGTATCGACTGAGAATTTCACAGCCAACCGTTGAATCGACAAATCGCGCGTGTCTGTGTTGTGATCTTCGCGTTCCACCATTTCAAACAACACGCCATGGCGCAAAGCACCTTGTGCCACATGCAACTTTGTGATTTGCAGCAGCGTCATCAAAGCGCGCAAGACACTCACGCCACCACCAATCACGGCGCGGCGGTCATCTTTCAGACCTTCGAGCTGAACTTTGCTGGCTTGGCCTGCGCGAACCAAGCACTTCACCAACCAATCCAAACCTTCTAAGCTGATTTCGCCTTCTGGGAAACCAGACAAAGCCAAGATGTCGGCCACCGCACCTACCGTGCCTGACGCGCCGTAGGCTTTTTGCCATTGGTCACGTGGGTAAGCGGAGATGGCTTCTTCAAGCACCGCTTGTGCGGCAATTTCGGCGCGGTAAAACGCTTGTTCTGTGAACTCGCCCGTAGGGAAATACGTCATCGACCACGCCACGCTGCCCACTCGGAACGAGGCAGTTTCTCTAGCGTCTAAGCCTTGGCCTAGCACCAGCTCGGTGGAGCGTCCGCCAATGTCAATCACCAATCGACGTTCGTTGTCGCTTGGCAGCATGTGGGCGACGCCTTGGTAAATCAGGCGTGCTTCTTCGGGGCCTGCGATGACTTCGATGGGGAAGCCCAAAATTTCACAGCCCTTCACCAAAAACGCTTCACGGTTTTTGGCTTCGCGCAACGTCTGTGTCGCCACAGCGCGGACCTGTGATTTTTTGAACCCAGCCAGTCGCTCGGCAAATCGTGCCAAACAGTCCCAACCGCGCTGCATGGCTTCTTCGGTGAGGTTACGGTCGTCGTCTAAGCCATTGCCTTGACGCACCGTTTCTTTGAGGTAGGCCACACGCTGAATTTGACCGTGGTCATAGCGACCAATTTCGAGACGGAAGCTGTTGGAGCCTAAATCAATCGCTGCGAGGAGTGTGCCGTGTTTCATGAAAACAATATTACCGTTTATTCATGACAATCTTATGTCATTGCTTTGTCATGAATTGCGCTTAAAGTTTGCGTCACTTATTTCATTGAGGCTGCTATGAATACCTTTGACGAAAACGACCAACGCAACCATCCACGTCCGGAGGACACTGATTTCAGCCGCATGGTGAACACCCTGTTGAGCCGTCGCCAATTGCTGGGCGCGGCAGGGGCGGGTGTGGGCTTGTTCTTGGGCGGTCAAGGCTTGGCGCACGCGGCCCCCGCAAGCGCGAGCGCTGGCCCACGCATTGGTTTCACACCCATTGCCGCTAATTCTTTGGACACCATCACCGTGCCAGCAGGCTACCAGTGGCGCGTGTTGGCTTCGTGGGGCGATGCCATCCTGCCTGGTGGCACTGCGTTTGACCCCGCCACGCGTGGGACAGCCATCAGCCAAAGCCTATCCATTGGCGATAACAACGATGGCATGAGCTTTTTCAGCTTGGGCGCTGACCACGGTGTGATTGCCGTCAACAACGAATACGCCAATTACGAATACTTGTTTGTTAACGGCCGTTGCAACAGCATCGAAGATACCCGCAAAGCACAAGCGGCCCATGGTGTGAGCGTGTTTGAAGTGCGTCGCATGGGTGGCGTGTGGAAGCTGCAACCCCAGGCTCGCCTGAACCGTCGCATCACGGCCAACACCGACATGCGTTTGAGCGGCCCTGCCGCAGGCAGCGCTTTGTTGAAAACCCAAGCCGACCCCACAGGCACCGTGGCCTTGGGCACGTTCAACAACTGCGCCAATGGCCGCACGCCGTGGGGCACGTACTTGACTTGCGAAGAAAACTTCAACGGTTACTTTGGCAGTGCCGAAAGCTTGCCTCAGAATGTGGCTGAGAGCGCCGCTTTCAAACGCTACGGCATCAGTGCCAAAGGCGCGGGCCTGAACTGGCACCCCTTCGATGGCCGATTCGATTTAGCCAAGAATCCCAACGAACCCAACCGTTTTGGCTGGGTGGTCGAGATTGACCCGATGGACCCCACCAGCACGCCCATCAAGCGCACGGCCTTGGGCCGCGTCAAACATGAGAACGCCGAGGTGGTGGTGAACGCCGACGGCCATGTGGTGGTCTACATGGGCGACGACGAAAAGGGCGAGCACATTTACAAATTTGTGTCTGCTAAAAAGTTCGATGCCAAGAATCCAAAAGCCAATCGCGACTTGTTGGACGAAGGTACCTTGTACGTGGCGCGCTTCACCACGGTGGACGGCAAAGCGCAAGGCGAGGGCGAATGGCTAGAGTTGACCCACGGCAAAAATGGCTTGACGGCAGAGGCGGGTTTCAAAGACCAAGCCGAGGTGTTGGTCCACACGCGTTTGGCTGCCACCGTGGTGGGCGCCACCACCATGGACCGCCCTGAGTGGATTGCCGTGCATCCCACGCAAGCGCAGGTGTACGTGACCCTCACCAACAACAGCGACCGTGGTGCTAAGCCCAACCAAGCGGTGAACGGTCCCAACCCACGCGCCAAAAACGTGTACGGCCAAATCGTGCGTTGGACGCCCAAGGGCAACGACCACACGGCCAACTCATTCACGTGGGACATCTTTGCGTTGGCGGGTAACCCCACGCTGCACAAAGACGCCTATGCAGGCTCGGCCAACATCACGCCCGACAACATGTTCAACAGCCCTGACGGTTTGGCATTTGACCGCGATGGTCGCTTGTGGATTCAAACCGATGGCGACTACAGCAATGCCAAAGACTTTGCAGGTATGGGCAACAACCAAATGCTGTGCGCCAATCCTGTGACGGGCGACATCCAACGTTTCTTGGTGGGGCCGGTGGCATGTGAAATCACAGGTCTTGCGTTCACACCTGACCAGAAGACGATGTTTGTGGGTATTCAACACCCAGGTGAAAAGTTGGCGCCTTCGCACTTTCCGCAAGGAGGCGATGCAGTGCCGCGCTCGTCCATCATCGCCATCTCACGTCGCGATGGTGGCGTGGTGGGCGCTTAACGATTCAAGCGTTTCAGTGGCTCAAGGCCTCTAGCTCGGCGCGCACCTGCGCCAAGCTAGGGCGCTGGGATGGTGTGTCGTGCAAACATCGTTGCGCGAGTTGGGCCAAGGCTTGGCGTTGGTGGGTATGTGATGAAGGCGTCACTGCGCTTGCTTCTGTCTGTGAATCAACGGACGTGGCATCGCACTGCATCGCCAGTTCTTCTAGCAAACAACCCAAAGCACGCACTTCGAGTTTTTCCAAACCTTGTGCGAGTGCTGCATCGTTCACATCAAAAAATGCCGCAGCGCCAAAGTCGCTCAAAAGGGCATTGCCTTCAGACGTGTGCAAGATGTTGTGCGCGTACAAGTCGCCATGCAAGATGCCGCGTGCGTGCAAGTGCTGCGTGGCGGATGCCATGCCAAGTGCCATGCGCAGTGTGGCGTGCCAGCCAAAACGTTTGCCATTTGGGTACACATCTCGTGTGCAGCTCTCTAAGCTGGGTGGCCCTGCGAGGTTGCCAAACTCTGGCGAAATCAGCGGCATGACCAAGGCTTGCTTGTTCTCTGGATGCTCGGTCACCCGTGCCATGGCCGACACCACATGCGGATGCACGCCTGCGTGCATGCACGCGGCCATTTCGCAGTCGGGCAAACCATCGCTGGTGACGGCGCCTTTGAACAACTTCACCGCTACGGCTTGTTCACCTTCGCGAGTCCACAGAGTGGCTTGGTGAATCACACCAGACGCGCCTTCACCCAGTTGGTGTTGCAGTTGTAACTGAGACCACGCGATGTGCTGCATGGGCGCGTTAGCGATAGCGGCTGATTCCAAGTGTTCGCAGAATGGGTTGCCTGCGTAGGCCAGCCAAGTCAAGCGTGGCATGTTGAGCAGCCAGCTGGGAAATTCAGTCAGCTGGTTCGCGGAGATACGGAGGAGTTCTAAGCGACTGCAATTGGCCAACTCTGGCGGCAAGCAGCGCAATTGATTACCTGCCAATGCGAGCTTTTGCATCTGCGTGCATTGCCCAATTTCAGCAGGCAATGTGGTCAACGCGTTGTCCGTGAGGATGAGCCAACGCAACAGCGGCGGCAAAGCCTTGGGCGACACCTGCGCGATGCGGTTGGCTTTGAAGCCCACCATGCTGAGCTGCTGGCATTGGCCCAGCACTTCGGGTAATTCGGTGAACGGGTTGTCGGAGCAAAAAATCACGCGTAGCTTGTGTAAGCGTGGCAGGTCATCGGGCAGGGCGCTCAGTTGGTTGCCCGATAAATCTAAGATTTCTAGCGAATCGGCCAGTTCAAAAATTTCGCGTGGAAATTCGGTCAAGCCGCAGCGCAGTTGCAAGCGCTGAATGCCTGTCAGTTCGCCACGACGCAGTTGTTCAAGGGTGTGCATGCTTCAGCGCAAGGAGTTAAAGCGGAATGAGCTTGACGGCCAAACCCACCAAGGCGCACAGGGTGATGACTTCCATCACGCCGCGTTTGTATTTGAACAAGGCCACTGCCGCCGCGATGGCAATGAGTGCCGAGCGCACATCAAACGTGCCTGCGAAACCTTCGGGCCACAATAGGTGGTAGCCAAAGAACAAAGCGAGGTTGAGCACCACGCCGACCACCGCCGCAGTGATGGCGGTGAGGGGCGCTGTGAACTTGAGGTTGCGGTGCGTGCTCTCCACCAACGGGCCGCCCGCCAAGATGAAGATGAACGAGGGCAAGAACGTGAACCACGTCACGAGGCACGCGGCCAAGGTGCCTGCGGCGAACAAACTCTCAGGCCCCAGCAACGCTTTGACATAACCACCGATGAACGCCACAAACGCCACCACCATGATGAGCGGACCGGGGGTGGTTTCGCCCAAGGCCAAGCCGTCCATCATTTGCGTGGGCGTGACCCAGCCAAACTGGCTGACTGCGCCTTGGTACACATAGGGCAGCACGGCATATGCGCCACCAAAGGTGAGCATGGCCGCTTTGGTGAAGAACCAACCCATTTGCGTGAAGCTTTGGTCCCAGCCAAATACCGCACACAGCACACCCATGGGCACAGCCCACAACACGGCACCGGCCAACAATACGTGCGCCAAACCTGCGTAGCTGAAATGCGCGTGTGCAGGTGTGGGCGTGTGGTCGTCAATCAAGGCAGGGCCATACGAAGCCTTGGAGGCACCATGCCCACCGCCGGTTTGGAAGGTGTGAGGCGACACGCGGCCACCCATATAGCCCACGGCAGCCGCCACACCCACGATGAGCGGAAACGGCACATCGAGTGCAAAGATGGCCACAAACGATGCGGCGGCGATGGCCCACAACACGTTGTTCTTCAGCGCACGCGAACCAATGCGATGTGCCGCTTGCACCACGATGGCCGTGACCGCAGGCTTGATGCCAAAGAACAAACCGGCCACCCAAGGCACATCGCCAAACGCGATGTACACCCACGACAACGCGATGAGGATGAGCAAGGATGGCAACACAAACAAAGCCCCCGCCACCACACCACCCCAACGCTTGTGCATGAGCCAGCCGATGTAGGTCACCAGCTGTTGCGCCTCAGGACCTGGCAACACCATGCAGTAGTTGAGCGCGTGCAAAAAACGTCGCTCAGACAACCAACGGCGACGCTCGACCAGCTCTTGATGGAGGATGGCAATTTGCCCCGCAGGCCCTCCAAAACTGATGAACCCGAGCTTGAGCCAAAACCAAAAGGCGTTGGCCAGGCTGACAGGGGCAGGGGCTTGCATGTCTGACGCGGCAGTGCTTGGTTTGTCGTGTGAGGTTTGTGTCATTTTTTGAACCGCGTGGCATCTAAAAACTTAGCCAATCGTGCTTCGATGGGCAAAGGCTCGCCATGCCATTGTGCGGCCAGCAATTCACCGCACAACAAGCCCAGTGTCAAACCGCGCGAGCCCATGGCGGCATTCATGTACACGCCCTCGGGTGTGTTGGGCACGCGTCCCGTCATGGGCAAGCGGTCGTGCACGCCGCAGCGCACACCAGCCCAGCCGTGTACGCGTGGGGCATCTGTGCCTACCGTCGCAAACAAGGGGGCCAGTGCTGCAGCGGTGTCTGGCTCTAAAGCCTGCAAGCGTTCTAAGTTCTCAGCATGGTCGGCATCCAGTAAACGGGCGTCGCCGTTGATGCGGTCATACGTGGCGCCGGTGTACCAAGCGGGTCCGTCGGGCGAGGTGATGTTGTGCACAAAGCTGCCATTGCCGTTCACCGGTGTGGCGGGCATGTACGCACCCGCAGGTACATCGGCCATCAAGCCCCAAGACACTTGTCCGCGTAGCGGGTTGATGTGCGGCGCGCAGCCGTCTTCTGTTGCGGTGGCGATGAGTGCTGCAGAGCCAGGGCCTGCAGCCAGCACCACGCGTGATGATTCGGCTAAGACCTTGCCGCCTTGCAGAATTTGCCACTTTGATGCGCTTGTGTTTGCAAGGTGATCGGGGTTTGTTGTCTGCGGTGTTGGTGCGTTGGAAGCCTTGTGCTTCTCGTGTGTGATGCACTTGAGTGCATCCACTTTCGCGTGGCCTTGCCAACGGATGTTGGGATGGTTGAGCAACGCACGCACCAATTGCGCAGGCCTGAGCCACGCGCCGTGTGGGTGCCAATACGCGTCATCGGGGGCGGGCGGTGGTGCTTTGTGTGTCCAGTCGTTCGCGGTGTGGGTGTGCTCGTGGAGCCAGCTCAGGGGCACACCACCGCGTCGGGTTTTGCCGGGCAGGCGGCGTTCACGCACGCCGGTGCAACCCCAATCCACACCTTCGGTCAGCAACAAGCGCATGGTTTGTTCCATGAGTCGCAAGCCCGCACGCGAGAGACGTGACACACCACTGTCGTCGTGCGAGGTGTGTGGCGCGACCACGCCCACGGGCAAGCCCGATGCACCCGCAGCAGGCGCATCCCCTGCATCCAGCACCGTCACTTGCCAGCCGCGTTCGGCCAGTGCGCGTGCCGTGCCTGCGCCTGCAATGCCTGCACCGATGATGGTGACGGTGCGCTCGCTCAAAGCGGGGGCATCGACAGGTGGGGTGCACAGGCCCGTGGGATGTGCGCGCAGCACGTCGGCAAACTCGGGCCAGTCTTCGTGTTGACCCACGCACAGCGTGAGCGAAAGGCGGGCATGGCTGTGCGAATTCTGTGACGTTGCAGTCGTGTGGCGGCGTGCATCGCCATTCAGCGCAAACCGCAAGCGATGTATGCCAGGCAGCAAGCCCCAGCATTGATCGGCCAGTTGTTGTGCGAATGAAAGAAGCTCTGGGTGTGCAGCGGCAGTTGTTAGCAATGCATCTGCTTTTAACGGCTGTGTGGTGTGCGCCACCACATGCAAGTGGGCGGGGCGTGCCGCATCGGCGGCCCAGTCGTGCCATAACGCAAGAAAAGCCAGCTCGTCAAAGCTGGCTTGGGTGTGGCACCAGCTGTTACAGCCGTGCCATGCGTTGCGACGCGTCACGCAGGTTTATGCGCTCGGCGGCACGTAGCCTTGCACAGCGTCCGCGCCGTCGCCAAAGAAATGTTTTTCCATTTGACGCTTCAGGTATTCACGGGCGCGCAGGTCGGCCAAGTTCAAACGGTTTTCGTTCACCAACATGGTTTGTTGCTTGATCCAATCGGCCCAAGCTTGTTTGCTGACGCTTTCCCAAATGCGCTTGCCCAGCTCGCCTGGGTAGGGTGGCAAATCGAGGCCCTCTGCTTCGGTGCCGAGTTTGATGCATTGAACGGTGCGTGACATGTGATGTGCTTTTCTGTGATCAGGGTTAAAAACTTCAGGCAAGACTGTAGCAATATTTAAATCACCCTGAAATGGTGGGTGCCATCGCGGGCGAGTTGTTCGACCAAACCAAACTCCCAGTCGAGGTAGCCCTGCATGGCTTCCACGGGGTTGTTGGTGCCCTCGTAGGGGCGGCGGTAGCGGTCAACGCGCTCAACGGCCATTTGGTGGTCGCCGGTTTGCAGCTTGCCACCTGCGGCCAGCCAAGCGGCGTTGCCGCCTTCCAGCCACACCACGTCCACGCCAGCTTTGGCCAGTGCTTGCACATCGGTCACGGCAAAGCGTGACACGCTGCCGTTTTGGCAGGTCAACACATAGCGGTAGCCTTTGTGGGCGGCCGCCAGTGATTCTTTGAGCTGCGTGCGCAGCACCCACCACGCGCTGTGGATGTGGCCTTGGATGTATTGGGCGCTGGTGCTGAAGTCCAGCACCACGGTGTGGCTGTTGCGGTCGGCCAGCCAAGCTTTGACTTGTTCGACGTTGACGGACGTGACCTTGCCTTGCGTCTCAGGCACTCGCAGCGACGGTGTGTCGGTGTGTGTGAAGTCTTCGGCGGTGAGACCTGCTACCACGTACACCTCCCAACCCATCTGGGCCAGCCACGAGGCAGACATGTTGGCACGCGTACCGTCGGTGTCGCACAGCACGATGCGTGCGCCGCGCACGGCGGCTTGGTGGTCGGTCTCTTGCACCAGTTGACCGCCGGGGGCGCTGCGTGCGCCTGCCACATGGCCTGCTGCGTACTCTTCGGGGGTGCGCACATCAAAGAAATAGGTGGTGCGTGTGTTGTCTGCCAGCCAAGTGTTGAGCTCATCCATGCGCACGCGTTTCACACCGGCTCGCATGGCCACGGCAAATGCGCTGGCCGCTGCTTTGGTGCGGGTGGCATCGTCCACTTCGGGGAAATGCTCGCTTGCGCCTTTGACCAGTTCTTGGCCGGCCAGTGTCCAACCAATCGTGCCGTTGCGCAGGGCGCTCACGGGGTTGGGGATGCCCGAGTTGATGAGCGACTGCGTGCCGATGATGCTGCGTGTGCGGCCCGCGCAGTTGACGATGATGCGCGTGGTGGCATTGGGCGCGAGTGCGCGGGCACGCAACACCAGCTCAGCGCCTGGCACGCTGATGCCGCTGGGAATGCTCATGGTTTGGTATTCGTCAAAACGGCGTGCGTCCATGACCACCACATTGGCTTTGGCGTCGATGAGGGCTTTGACTTCTTGCGCTGACAGAGACGGTGTGTGGCGCTTGGACTCGACCAACTCACCAAACGACTTGCTAGGCACGTTGACATCGCGGAACACTTCGCCGCCTGCGTCTTGCCAGCCTTTGAGGCCACCGGCGAGCAGATGCACGTTGGTGTAGCCCATGCGTTTCAAGGTGCGGGCTGCGGGCAGGGCGAGGTCGTCGCCATTGAACGCGGTGCCGTACACCACGATGAAGGTGTCGAGACGCGGGATGCGCGTCCAGGCATCGGCTTCGATGCGGCCCAGTGGCAAGTTGGCTGCGAACAGTGGGTGGCATTGGGCGAAGGGGTCTTCCTCGCGCACGTCGAGGATCGCGATTTCTTGGCGTTGCAAGAGGGTTTCGCGAATGCGGGCGTAGGCAGCGAGGGGAAACTCAAGCGGCGCTTCAGCCTTGGCATTGCTGTAACCAGAAATAAATTCTTTCACCGTGCCGTCTTCATGGAACACATGGCGGCTCACCTTGCCAATGTTGGCGCCATACACATGGATGCTGATGGAGGCTTGGTCACTCAGCGCGTTCCACACGCGGTGCACATCGCCAATGGTGGGCGACACGGCTTCGACATGGCCGTGCTCCAGGCGGGTTTGTTCTCCGCTGGGTTGCCAATGGCCTTGCGCATTTTTGGCAAAAGGCTGGCACAGCTCAGCGCCGCGCAACATGCCAATCAAGCCCCACACGGTGTGGTCGTGGATGGGTGTGGCTTGGCCGGGGCCCCACACAAAGCTGACCACCGAAAAACGGTCATCAGGGTCGGCATAAAGCAAAAACTGTTGGTAGCGCTCGGGGTTGGGCTGGGCGTACTGGTCAGGCAGCCAATCGTCTTGGGTCACCAGCTCGGCCAGCAGGGTTTTGCCGCTCGCCAAAATGGCGGCTTCGTCAGAGGTGCTGGTGAGCAAGGCATCCAGCTGGGTGACGAAGTTGTGTAAACGGGGTGTATCGGCGAGCTGTGGCGTGCGTAAAGTCATGGCTTTGTATCGTGTAATGTGCGCTGGTCGCGTCTGCTCTGATTGTTTCACAGCGACAATCAAGCCTAGCCCCTTTGGAGACAGTTGTGTTTGTAAAACTTTTGGATAGTCCTCGCCGCGTTTGCTTGTTCATCTTCTTGGTGTGTGCGGGTTTGCTGAGCTTTGGCATGTATTTACAGCATGTGGTGGGTTTAGAGCCATGCCCCATGTGCATCGTGCAGCGTTATGTGATGGTGTTGATGGGTTTGGTGGCCTTGTTGGGCGCAGGCTTGTCCGGGCGCAAAACCTCGCTGGTCGTGGGCAGCTGGTTGGTGTTGCTCGCAGGCAGCGGTGCCTATGTGGCAGCACGCCAAACATGGCTGCAGTGGTACCCGCCCGAGGTGGTGTCGTGTGGCCGCGACTTCTACGGCATGATTGAAACTTTCCCACTGCAACGCGCCATTCCCATGATCTTCAAAGGTGGTGGTGATTGCTCAAAAGTCGATTGGACTTTCTTGGGTGGCTCGATTGCCAACTGGTCGTTTGTGGCGTTTGTGGGTTTGGGGCTGTTGGCCTTGGCCACCGTAGCTCTCTTGCTGTATCAACCGGTGACGACTGACGAAAACGCGACCGAAGACGTGGCGTCATAAACTGACATTTGCTAAATAAAAACGGGGCTTGTTAGCCCCGTTTTTTATGACAGCTTTTTCACCAAGACCAAGCTCTTGCGGTCCCAGTTGTATTTGCGCTTGCGGGCTTCGGGTAACCAATCGGGGTCGACCTGCATAAAACCGCGTTTCAAGAACCAATGTTTGGTGCGCGTGGTCAACACAAAAATGCTCTTGAGGCCTTTGTTACGGGCGCGCTGTTCGATGCGCTTCAAGATCTTTTCACCATCGCCTTGACCTTGCGATTGGGGTGACACGGTGAGTGCCGCCATCTCAGCGGTTTGGGCTTCGGGGTAGGGGTACAGCGCGGCGCAGGCAAAGATCACGCCGTCATGCTCAATGACGGTGTATTGGCCCACATCACGCTCAATCTCATTGCGGTCGCGTTTGACCAGCGAGCCGTCTTTCTCAAAGGGTTCAATCAGTTGCAAGATACCGCCCACATCTTCGTGTGTGGCTTCGCGAAGTTCTTCCAGCTTCTCGTCCACCACCATGGTGCCGATGCCGTCATGCATGTACACCTCCAGCAGCAGCGAACCATCCACCGCAAACGGCAAGATGTGGCTACGCTCCACGCCCGTCTCACAGGCCTTCACGCAGTGCTGCAAGTAAAACGCAATGTCGGAGGGGTCTGTGGTGTGGGGCAGGGTGGCCAGCAGTTTTTTGGCTGCGTCCAAAGGCAACTCGGTGTCGATGGGGTTGTCTTCGCTGGCAGGCTCCGCAGGGTTGATGCGAATACCCGGGGTTTCGGTCACAAACAGCAGTTTGTCAGCTTGCAAAGCGGTGGCCACAGACGTGGCTACTTCTTCCATGGTCAGGTTGAACGCTTCGCCGGTCGGTGAGAAGCCAAACGGCGAGATGAGCACCATGGAGCCCGAGGCGAGGGTTTGGGTGATGCCCGCCACGTCCACTTTGCGCACGAGGCCTGAGTGTTGAAAGTCCACGCCGTCCAAGATGCCCACAGGGCGAGCGGTGATGAAGTTGCCAGAAATCACGCGCACCGTGGCACCTGCCATGGGCGTGTTGGGCAGGGCTTGGCTGAAAGCGGCTTCAATCTCAAAGCGCAGTTGGCCTGCGGCTTCTTGTGCGCAGTCGAGGGCCACGCCGTCAGTGATGCGCATGCCGTGTGAGTAGTGGGGCACGTGGCCTTTGGCGGCCAGTTGCTCGTTCACCTGTGGGCGAAAGCCGTGCACCAACACAATGCGCACGCCCATGCTTTGGATGAGCGCCAAGTCTTGTGCCAAGTTGGGCAGCTTGCCTGCGGCAATGGCCTCGCCCGCGATGCCGACCACAAAGGTCTTGCCGCGATGCATGTGAATGTAGGGCGCGACCGAACGGAACCAAGGCACAAAGGTGAAGTCAAAAACGGCGGACATGTGGGCTGGTTTGTGGCGGGTAAGTGGGTGAGCGTGTTCGGTGGAAGCCGGACGGGGATAATTGCGGATTGTCTATCAAGTTAGTGCCTGTTTTGTCCACGTCCGTTCCCTTCCAGATTGAATTTCCAGAATCGTTGCCCGTCTCGGCCAGACGCGAGGAAATCATGGCCGCCATGCAGGCCCACCAAGTGGTCATCGTGTGTGGCGAAACGGGCTCTGGCAAAACCACGCAGCTGCCCAAAATGGCGCTGGCTCTGGGCCGCGGGCAAGGGCGCGAATTGGGGGCCAACCCCAAGCCTGGGCAACGCAAACAAATCATTGGCCACACGCAGCCGCGCCGCATTGCCGCCAGTTCGGTGGCCAAGCGCATTGCCGAAGAGCTGAACACGCCCTTGGGCGATGTGGTGGGTTTCAAGGTGCGGTTTCAAGACCGACTGAGCAAAGACGCTTCGGTCAAGTTGATGACCGACGGCATCTTGCTGGCCGAAACCCAAACCGACCCGCTGCTCAAAGCCTACGACACCATCATCATTGACGAGGCCCACGAGCGCAGCCTGAACATCGACTTTCTGCTGGGCTACTTGCGCGAAATCTTGCCGCGCAGGCCGGACCTCAAAATCATCGTCACCTCGGCCACGATTGACGCCGACCGGTTTGCGCAGCACTTTGCGTCGATGAGGCCGGCGCAGGGCCGCCCCAAGGCGGGCTCAGCCCCCTCGGGGGGCAGCGACCCACACGAAGTGGGGGAGCGTGGGGGCATGGTGTTATGCCCCGCGCCAGTCTTGATGGTCTCGGGCCGCACCTTTCCCGTGGAGATGCGCTATCGCCCCTTCGAAGAAAGCCGTGATTACGACTTGAATAACGCCATTTCTGACGGCGTGGACGAGCTGTGGAGCAACCCCTCGCAGCAAGGTGACATCTTGGTGTTTTTGCCTGGCGAGCGCGAGATTCGCGAAGCCGCCGACCACCTGCGCGCGCACCTGAGCCACTCGCCCGTGATGCGCAGCGCTGAAGTGCTGCCGCTGTTCGCGCGCCTGTCCAGCGCCGAGCAAGACCGCGTGTTCGACACGCGTGGCGGGCGCCGCATTGTGCTGGCCACCAACGTGGCTGAAACCTCGCTGACCGTGCCTGGCATTCGTTATGTGATTGATGCAGGCACCGCCCGCGTGAAGCGTTACAGCTGGCGCAGCAAGGTGGAGCAGTTGATGGTCGAGCCCATCAGCCAAGCCGCGGCCAACCAACGCGCAGGCCGATGTGGTCGCGTGGCCAACGGCATTTGCATTCGCTTGTACGACGAAGTGGATTTCAACGGCAGAACGAAATTCACCGACCCCGAAATTTTGCGCAGCTCGCTGGCCGGTGTGATCTTGCGCATGAAGTCGCTGCATTTGGGCAACGTGGAGCAGTTCCCGTTCTTGGAGGCGCCACGCCCCAAAGCCATCGCCGACGGCTACCAACTTTTGAGCGAACTCGGTGCGGTGGATGACGACAACGAACTCACGCCCATGGGCCGCGAGTTGTCCAGACTGCCCCTCGACCCGCGCGTGGGTCGCATGATTTTGGAAGCGCGTGACCGCAACGCTTTAGACGAAGTGTTGGTCATCGCCTCGGCCTTGAGCGTGCAAGATGTGCGTGACCGCCCGATGGAAGCGCAGGCTGCCGCCGACCAAGCGCACGCCAAGTTTGACGACGACCGCAGCGAATTCAGCGGCTACCTCAACCTCTGGCATTGGCTAGACAACGCACGCGGCGGCAAGCCGCATGCACCCGCTGCCGTCAACGCGCAGAGCATGGGCAAGCTGCAACTCGGCGGCAAGCCACAGGCTCACAAACAAGGCACCATCCAAGTGGGGGCAACCGGCGTGCCTGCCGTGCACAAGCTGAGCAACCGCCAATACGAAGCGCTGTTGCGTCAAAACTTCATCAACGTGCGCCGTGTGCGCGAATGGCGCGATACCCACTCGCAGTTGTTGACCGTGGTGACGGAGCACAAATGGCGCTTGAACACCTTGCCCGCCAGTTACGAGCAGCTGCATTTGTCTATGTTGGCGGGCTTGCTGGGCAACGTGGGCTGCAAGCTCGAACCCGCCGCAGGGCAAACCAGCAGCAACGAATATTTGGGTGCGCGCAGCATCAAGTTTTACCCGCACCCCGGCGCGCACTTGCGCAAGAAGCCGGGGCGCTGGTTGGTGGTGGCTGAGTTGGTCGAGACCACGCGCTTGTTTGGCCGTGGCATCGCCGCCATCGAGCCGCAGTGGTTAGAGCAAGTGGGCAGCCATTTGCTGAAAAAACAATTGCTCGACCCACATTGGGAAAAGAAAGCGGGCGAAGTCAAAGCCCTAGAGCGCGCCACCTTGTACGGCTTGGTGGTCTACAACGGCCGCCGCGTCAGTTACAGCAAAGTGGACTTGGCCGGCGCACGCGAAATCTTCATCCGCGAAGCTTTGGTGGCGGGCGAGCTTGACACCAAGCTGCCGTTCTTGGCTGCCAACCAAAAGCTCATCGCGCAAGTGGAAGAGCTAGAACACAAGTCGCGCCGCCAAGACGTGTTGGTGGACGACGCGCTGATTTACGCCTTTTACGACCAGCAGTTGCCCGCCGACGTGTGCGGCTTGGTGACGCTGGAAAGCTGGTACCGCGACGAGGTGAAACGCCAGCCCAAGCTGCTGCACCTCAGTCGCGAAGAGCTGATGCGCCACCAAGCCGCGGGCATCACCACGCAAGCGTTTCCGAAGACGCTGCGTATGGGCGGTGTGGACTGCGCGGCCGATTATTTGCACGAACCCGGCGACGCCAAAGACGGCCTGACCGTGACCGTGCCGCTGTTTGTGCTGAACCAAGTCAGCGAAGAACGCGCCGAGTGGTTGGTGCCGGGCATGCTGAACCAAAAAATTCACGCCTTACTCAAAACCTTGCACCAACGCCCTCGCTCGCGTTTGGTGCCGTTGCCTGACAGCGCCGCCCGCTTGACCGAGGCTTTGTCGGCTGACGTGGTGTTTGGTTCTGGGCCGTTGGTGGATGCCTTGCTCAAGCTGGTGCGCGATGCCACCCAAGTGGACGTGAAGCGCGCCGACTTCAAGCTCGACATGCTGGCCCAGCACCTGTTCATGAACTTTCGGGTGGTGGACGAACACGGGCGCCAGTTGGGCCACGGTCGCAACTTGGGCGCGTTGAAAGCCGAGTTGGGCAGCCAAGCGCGTGGTGCGTTTCAGGCGTTGGCGGCTTTGAAAGGTGTGGGTACTTTGAGTGCTGGCGTTGGTGCGGGCGTTGACGGAGCTGCGGCGTTGGCTGATGGGGAGCCGCGGGTTCCTCATGCCTCACAGAAATCGTCACCCGCGGCTCCCCATCAGCCAACACCTTCTGGTCGTGTGGCGTCTGTTGCTGCGTCTGCTGCTCAGCGTTACACCAGCTGGACTTTTGGCGAGCTGCCCGAGTTGATGGAGATCACCAAAGGCAACCAAACCCTCATTGGCTTTCCGGCCTTGGTGGATGTGGGCGACGCCGTGTGCATCGAGGTGTTTGACGAGCCCGAAGTGGCCGCGACCAAACACCGTGCGGGCCTGCGCCGCTTGTTTGCCATGCAGATCAAAGACGCGCTCAAGTACTTGGAGAAAAACTTACCCGACCTGCAAAAAATGTCGGTCGCGTACATGATGGTCGGCAAGTCGCCTGACGGCTCAGGCGGCGGCACCGCCGAAGAACTGAAACAGCAAATTTTGGATGTGGCTTTGGATCGCGCCTTCTTGCTCGACCCACTTCCAACAAGCGAGGCCGATTTCAAACGCCGTCTCGACGAAGGCCGAGGCCGATTGACATTGATTGCCAACGAAGTAGCCCGTTTGGCCGCCACCGTGCTGACCGAATTTGCCGCTGCCAACCGCAAAGTCAAAGACACCAAAACCAGTCCCGACAGCGTGGCCGACGCCGCTCAGCAACTGCAGCGCTTGGTGGGCAAACGCTTCATCACCGACACGCCATTTAGCCAGCTGCAACACTTTGCCCGCTACCTCAAAGCCGTGGTGCTACGCCTCGACAAACTGCGCGCCGACCCCGCACGCGATGCCGCCAAACTGGCCGAACTCAAACCGCTGGAGCAAAAGTATTGGCGCTTGGTGGCCGAGCGCAAAGGCGTGACCGATGCGCGCATGCAAGAGTTCAGGTGGCTATTGGAAGAGCTGCGTGTGAGCTTCTTCGCGCAAGAGCTGCGCACGCCTCAGCCGGTGAGTGTGAAGCGACTGGATAAGGCTTGGCAGCAGTTGAGTTATTGATTTAATGCAACGCCGCCAGCGCTGCCTCTGGTGCTTTGTCCAACACTTTGAGCAAGGCCTTGGCTGCACCCGTTGGGCTGCGCTTGCCTTGTTCCCAGTTGCGGATGGTTTCTAACGACACATCAATACGCGTGGCAAATTCGGCTTGGCTAAAGCCCAAGCGGCGGCGTACGCGGCGTGCAAATTTGGCAGCGTCTTGCATGGCTGCTGCATCGTCTTGTGCCGCGTGCTGTGCGATTTGAGTTTCTGTGGTGGCGTCAAGCTTGGCCGTGTTCACCCGACCCATGCGTTTGGTGCTGGGGGTGTTGGGTTCAATCTTCATGCGTACCGTTTTCATAGTGCTTGACCTCTCGTGCATTGGCTTTACGAGCTGAGATGATGCGTGTGGCTTGCGGGCGAGGTGTATAGACCACCACAAATATCCGCAAGTCGATTGCGCCTAGCAACTGAAAGCGTTCTTCACCGTAGCTGTGCCGCAGGTCTGCGCGGATGAGGCGCTTCGGGTCGAAGAAAGCTTGGGCCGCATAGGCAAAGTCAAAACCGCGTTCGTCAAAACAAGCATCGCTTTTGGCTTCATCCCATTCGAAATTCATGGCAAGTGTAGGCCAATGGCCTACCTTTGGCAATCTCCCAAAAGTTAATTTGGGTCAGGTCGAGCTCCGAGCCCCGAGCCCCTCGTTATTGAACGTGCAGAGTTTGTACTTCTGTACAGGCTGGGGCTATGTAAGCGGCGATCACGCATATGCAAATGGAATCGCCGGTTATTACAAGACTTAGCGCGATTTTTTCACCGCCCCAAACGGACAGTGATTCGGCCTTGGCCCCACTTGCGGGTGCAGTCGGCAGGTATTGGGGCGTTTGTCGTAAACGGTGCAGCGGCGGGTTTGGGCATCTAAGAATTGGCAGTCGCCGCTGGCACGGCGGGCGAGGGTGAAGATGCTGTTTTTGAAATTGAAGTGCTCAATCAGGCCGGCTTTGCTTAAGCGTTTGGCGATCTGTTTGGGTTCTTCGTGTTCGGCTTCAAAGGGGTCGACCAGTTCTAAGCGCACCAAGTCTGGCAGCTTGACTTCGACGGGCATGGTGCAGCAGTTGGCAGCGCAGGTGTCGCACAGGCCATTGCGATAGCGTGTCCAGGTTTCTGGGCGGTCCACATCAACCACTGAAATGGGCGATCTCATAGCTCGGGGGCCTTGTACACCAGCACTTTGAGCGCGCGTTCGGGCGACACATCGGCAAACACCGCGGGGTTGGGGACGCGTTGTTCAAACACAAGTTCCGGAGCGAGTTCTTGCATTTGGTCTTGCAAAAAAGAGAGGCCCAGTTCGGGGGCGTTGAGGCACAACAAGGCGTGCCCGCCAGGTGCCAACAGCTCTGGCAAACGGCGCATGAGGCGGGCGTAATCTTTGGTGGCCACAAAGCTGCCTTTTTGGTAGCTGGGCGGGTCCACGATGACGAGTCCGTAAGGGCCGCCGCGTGTGATCTTGCCCCAGGTTTTGAAAATGTCGTGCGCTAAAAAACTCGCACCCGAGTTGAGGCCGTTGAGCTGGTGGTTTTGCTGGCCCGTGGCCATGGCACCGTGGCTCATGTCCACGTTCACCACGTGTTTGGCGCCGGCCTGTTGTGCCACGACGGAGAAGGCGCAGGTGTAGGCAAACAGGTTGAGCACTTTGAGCTTGGGATGGGCGGCCACATGGTGGCGTACCCAGCGGCGGCCTTCGGCCATGTCGAGAAACAGTCCGTGGTTTTGGCCTTTGAGCACATGCACCCGAAAGCGCGCGCCTTCTTCGGTGACCACATGCGGGTCAGGCACAGCGCCGCTCATCAGCCGAGTTTCAGTTTGGCTTTCATGGCGGCATTGAAACACCCAGTTCAGGGGCTGTTCAGGGGCGATGTGTTGCCAGCGCGCATGCAAGGCTGCACCCACGGTGGCCAGCTCGTCGTCGGTGGTGGGTTTGAAGCTGGTGAGAACCAACACAGGCGGGAAAGCGTCGAGTGCCCAATGTTCACAGCCTGGGTGCAAACCGCCGCGGCCATGAAACACGCGGTGTGCGTCGGTTGAAAGTGCCATCGTGGCGATGGCGTTGAGCAAGGCTTGCATGAATGTCTTAACCGCGCATCGGCCCTGTTTTGGCCAGCATCGAGAGGGCATCCCACAGCAACACCGGTTGTTTGCGGTTTTTGGGATTGCTGGGCAGCACATAGCGGTTGCCTGCTGGTAGCACATGCAGTTGCAGGCCCAGCATTTCGAGTTTGTCGCCTTCGTCAATCGTGTCTGAGTTGCTGCGCATGCGTCGTGGATCGACCAAGGTGACGGTGCCGCGCCCAACAATTTCTACCGACTGGTTGGGCTCAATCACCAAGGCGGTGTCTTCGTCAATGCCCACGCCCAAGAGGTCGGGGCGTTGTGCCAAAGCCGAGAGCAAACGGCTCAGACGGTGGCGTTGTGAGAAGTGTTGGTCCACGATGGCGTTGGGCATGAAGCTCAGGCCAATGTCCATCAATACCACGTCCTTTTCAGGTGTGGGCGTGGGAGCGCCTTGCGCCAGCATGTGGCGCGACATCACAGCCGCGCCTGCGCTGGTGCCCGCAATGCACGTGTTGTTCAGATGAAAAGCGCGGTGCATGGCCTGCGATGCAGGGGATTCCCACAAGCATTGCATGAGTCTGTTTTGGTCGCCGCCGGTGATGAAGATGCCATCGGCCTCGGCCAGTTGGCTGACCACATGAGGTTCAGATGCATCGTCGCGGGTGAGCATGGGCACCACCTCGCAGTTGAGCGCACCTAGGTCTTGAAACACAGCTTGGTAGCTGGCCCACACCACATCGGGCACACCGCTGGCTGCTGTGACGACACGAATTTTGGCGTTGGCACCACCGCTGAGCTCAAGAAACTTGCGCAAGATGATGCGGTCTTGCTTGCGGTCTTCCGCGCCACCAATGATGACCAAGCGGCCTTGTGTTTTCGCGGTTTGTGCAGCGAGCCCGATGGGCAACGCTGCGCTGGCCAGCAGGCTGAGCAGCTGGCGTCGGTGAATGGAGGTCATGTTTTGAAAGGGAGCTTACAAACGCGCCAAACGGCCCAGTGCCAACTTCAAAGTTTCGTCCTTCTTGGCGTAGCAAAAGCGGACCACGCGTTGGTCAAACCCATCGGCGTAAAAGGCCGAGAGGGGAATGGCGGCCACGCCAATTTCAGAGGTGAGCCATTTGCAGAAGTCGGCTTCGCTCAAGTCTTTCTCGGGTACGCCTAGGTTGGCTATGCGCACGCACTGAAAGTAGCTGCCTTCCGAGGGCAACAACTCAAACTTGGTTTGGGCCAAGCCTTGGCGAAACAGATCGCGCTTGGCGCCATAGAAGGCGGGCAGTTGCAAATAGGGCTGTGGGTCTTGCAGGAATGCAGCCAAGCCGTGTTGCACGGGCGTGTTGACGGTGAACACGTTGAACTGATGCACCTTGCGGAACTCGGCGCTGTAGGCCGCAGGGGCCGCCACGTAGCCAATTTTCCAGCCCGTGACGTGGAAGGTTTTGCCAAAGCTCGACACGATGAACGCACGCTCGGCCAAGCCGGGGAAGCTGGAGGCGCTCAGATGTTGCAGCGGGGCGTAGACCATGTGCTCGTACACCTCGTCGCTGATGAGCACGATGTTGGTGGGGGCAAGCAGCTCTTGTAATTTCAACATTTCCTCGCGCGTCCACACGGTGGCGCTGGGGTTGTGCGGGCTGTTGACGATGATCGCGCGGGTCTTTGGGGTGATGGCCGCCGAGATTTTGTCGAAGTCGGGGCGGAAGGTGCCGGGCGTGAGCGGCACGCGTACGGCCACGCCGCCCGCCATGTCGATGTTGGGGATGTAGCTGTCGTAGCAGGGTTCGAGCACGATGACTTCGTCACCCGCACGCACCACGGCCAAGATGATGCTGAGGATGGCTTGTGTCGCACCCGCAGTGATGGTGATTTCGCTGGTGGCGTCGTAGCGGTATTGGTAGAGCGACTCAATCTTGTCTGCCACGGCTTCGCGCAGCGCGGGCACGCCGGTCATGGGCGGGTATTGGTTGAGGCCGTGGGTCATGGCGTCGTTCACGCAGGCGACGAGTTTGGGGTCGCAGTCAAAGTCGGGAAAGCCTTGGCCGAGGTTGACGGCGTTTTTCTCAGTGGCCAACGCCGACATGACTGTGAAGATGGTGGTGCCGATTTTGGGGAACTTGGTATCGAGGTGCGGTGTGGTCATGTTGCGTGGCTTACATATTGAAGTCAGTAGGGTGGCCGTCGAGGGCCTTCATGATGAGGTTGCGGTCGAGGCGGTCGCTCAACAGGGCAGCAAAGTCATACACAAAGTGGCGAATGTAGGCACTGCGCTTGAACGCAATACGCGCCACGTTTTTGCCAAACAGCTGCGAGGCGGGGCGGGCGACGAGGTCGTCGTCCAAGCCGTCTTTCACGGCCATCTCGGCCACGATGCCCACGCCCAAACCCAAACGCACATAGGTCTTGATGACGTCTGAGTCAATCGCTTCAAGCGCGATGCGTGGTGAGAGGTTCTTCGCTGCAAAGGCTTTGTCAATGCGGGTGCGACCTGTGAACGACGGGTGGTAGGTGATGATGGGCTCAGCCGCCAAGTCTTCGAGCGTGATGCGTACTTTGCCCGCCAGTGGGTGTGATTTGGGGATGACCAACATGTGTTCCCACTCATAACAAGGCAGGGTCACCAGTTCGGGGTACTCCGAGAGCGATTCTGTGGCAATGCCAATCTCGGCCACTTCGTCCATCACCATTTGCGCCACTTGTGCGGGCGCCCCTTGGTGCAGGCTGATGTTCACGTTGGGGTAGGCCTCGCGCAGCTTGGCCACGGGCACGGGCAGCACATAACGGGCTTGGGTGTGGGTGGTGGCGATGGACAAGGTGCCGCTGTCTTCGGCGCTGAACTGCTCGCCAATGCGCTTCAAGTTGCCCACCTCGCGCAGGATGACCTCAATGCTGCGCAGCACATGCTGGCCTGGTTCGGTCACACGCTTGAGGCGTTTGCCGTGGCGCGAGAAAATTTCGATGCCCAGCTCTTCTTCTAGCTCAATGATGGCTTTAGACACGCCCGGCTGTGAGGTGTGCAGTGACTTAGCCACCTCGGTGAGGTTGAGGTTGCGGCGGACGGCTTCTTGAACGAAGCGGAATTGATGTAAGTTCATGGCGCAATGGCTAAATTTGCGACCCATTATGCCTTAATGATCTAATTAATCAGTTTCTTATGCTTTTGATGTGGGCTGACTGTTGGCGCGCCCCAGTGCGATCTCCGCGAGCAAGTCGAGCAAGGCATCTTGCTCACCCACGGCGGGTTGACAGGTGATGTCGATGCTTGGGTGGCTGGCTTTGAGGGCGTGCATCAGTTCGGGCAAATCTTCGCGCGCATGTCGGCCCACCCCCAAAAACATAGGCACCACGCATAAGCTGGTCGCGCCTTCGGCGACCAAGGCGTTGGCCACATGGGGCAGGTCGGGTTCAGTCAGCTCAAGGTAGGCGCAGCGCACCACGGTGCCGGGCGAGCGCTGAGCGATGCGTTCGGCCACGGTTTGGATGGGCTTGTGCCACAGCGGGTCGCGTGAGCCGTGGGCAAACAAAATGATGGCGTGCATGTAAAAACCTTATTGGCGCAGCACCAGCCAGCCAAAGGCTGCCAGTGAGGCGAGGGTGTAGAGCATGCCAGGTGCCGCGGCTGCAAACCAGGGTGCCCAGCTGTTGATGTTGCCGATGTAGCTGAACACGTTGTTGAGCAAAAAGAAGCTGATGCCAGCCAAGACCCCACCAAACACATGGCTGGCAATGTTGCCGCTGCGGAAATGCAGGTATGCAAAGGGGAGCGCAAGCACCACCATCACCAAACAACTCAGCGGATAGAACACTTTTTTCCAGAACTCAATCTCAAAGCGTTGCGTGGTTTGGCCGTTAGCGCTCAAGTGTTGGATGTATTGAAACAAGTCAATCGTGCCCATGCGTTCGGGCTTGAGCAGGGCAACAGAGATCATTTCAGAGGTGATGCCGGTGGGCCAACGCTGGCTGTCCGCATGCTTGCGCGCCAACGCTGATTCATTGTTTTGGCGAACGACCTCGTTGCGTTCGATGTTGCGCAAGTCCCAGGCCTCATCGTCTGACAGCAAGCCCACCTCAGCCTTCGTCAGTGCGACCCATTGGCCGTCTTTGTTGAATTCAAAAATTCGGATGCCTTTGGGGTTGCCTTCAGGCGTGAGGGTGCTCACATTCACAGCGTAGCTGCGGTCGTCTTGACGCTCGCGCAACCAAGCACCGGTTTGTCCCACGGTGATTTGCCCCAAGTAGCGCGATTTCAAGAGCTGGCCGTAGCGGTCACAAAACGGTGACAAGTAGTCGCCCACCGCAAACGTCAGCACCACAAACGCCAACCCCAAGCCCATCAGGTTGCGCAGCGCCAAAGTAGGCCCAAGTCCGCTGGTGCGAAGGATGGTGAACTCCGAACTTTGTGCCAAACGTGCCATCACAAAAATAGTGCCGATCAACACTGAAATAGGGAGCAATTCATACAAGTGGCTAGGCACGAGCAGCAGCACGTACGAGAACGCGTGGCTCACTTGGTAGTTGCCGCCGTTTTTGCCAACGTTTTGCAGTTCGTCCACAAAGTCGAAAAAGAAGAACAGCGCCAAAAAGCTCAGCGTCACAAACGCCACGGCAATCAGCACTTCGCCGTAAATCAGTCGTCGCAAGGTTTTCATGCGGCAGTTTCCTTGGCGCGGCGTTTGACCAACAGGTTGCGCCAGCTCCAGTTGTTGTGGCGGACGGCTAACCAAGTCATGGCAAACAGGAACACGCCGCCGTGCAAGGCAATCAGGTTCGGCAAGAACTGAACTTTGCCCGAGCTGATCCAGCTTTGGCTGAGGTTGATGAAGTTGTAATACACCACAAAGATGAACAAAGCCAAGGCCAAGTTGCCGCCGCGCCCCACTCGGTGGTTGGCACTGGTGATGGCCAAGGCGATGACCAACAAGTTAAATGCCGCAATGGCCAGACCCAAACGCCAAGCCAACTCACCCAAATTGCTGGGTGTTCGATTGCGCAGGAGCTGCAGCGAATGGATGGTTTTGGTGGGTTGCTCGGCTGCGGCCTTCACATCTTGGCTGATTCGTGTGCCGTAGACCTTAAATTCGCTGACTTTCAGCTCGGTCTCGCCGTTGGTTTGCTCCACGCGCTGGCCAATGTCTAACACCAAGAAACGGTCTTCATCGATGGTTTCAACGTGGCCCTTTTTGGCAGACGTCATGGCTTGCTTGCCACGCTCGCTCGAAGAGATGAAGACGTTTTTGCCTTCTTTGTTCTCCACGCTTTCCTTGTCAACGAAGAACACCCGCAAACCATTGGCAGACTCTTGGAACTGTCCGGGCGAGACGCGTTCTAAATCGCCGCGTTGTTCAAAGCGCTCTTTGAGTTCACTGATTTGCTGGTTGGACCAAGGCCACACCAGCAACACCAAAACACTGACCGTCAGCAACGTGGGCCACGCAAAGCGAATCATGGGCTTCAGGATGGCGCGCAAGCCGCGGCCGCTGACCAACCAAATCACCATTTCACTTTCCAAATACATGCGAGACAGGGTGCCCACCGACGCGATGAACAGGCTCATGGTGAGCACCGTGGGCAAGTGTCCCAACATGGTGTAGCCCATGACCAAACTGATTTCAGTTGGGTTGACGCTGCCGCTCGAGGCCTGACCGAGCGTGCGGATGAGCATCATGGTCATCACGATGGTGACCAAGACGATGAGCGTGGCGCCAAAACTGCGTGCCAGCTCTTTGCGAATGGAGGAATGGAATAACATTAGCGACAGAGGAAAACCGCAATTATGAACTTCGAGCTCAAGACCCTAGATTTACACGCTGCAGCCACGCATAAAACCGATGCGTTGATTATCTTGGTATCTGCCAAGGACAAGCCTGCCAAAGACGTTTTGTCGCAACTTATTTCTGAGGCACGCAAAAGCGGTGATTTAGACGAGTCGCCCGCCAAGCTGCTCAGCGTGTGGCGCCCGCAGGGCGTGAGCGCCCAACGTGTGGTTTTGGTGTCCAGTGGCGATGGCAGCGCTCGCATCGTGCGCCAAGCCGTGACAGCGGCAGTGGCTTCGCTCAAGACGGCTAAGCCCGCCCACATCACCGTGTGTTTGGCCGATGCCAGCGCACATCGCCTGCAAGCTGCGGCTCAAGCTGTGGCCGACACCAGCTATGTGTACACCGCCACCAAACCCTCGGCCAAAGCCGCAGGCTTGACGCGCGTGGTGCTAGCTTTGCCAACGGCTGAAAAGACCAAAGCCGCCAAACACGAGTTTGACCTTGCCCGTGCCCAAGTGGCCGGTGTGTCACTGGCCAAAGAGTGGGGCAACCGTCCCGCCAACCACGCCACCCCTACCCATTTGGCCGATGTGGCCCAGAATTTGGGCAAGAAGGCGGGCATTCAATGCCAGGTGTTGGGCCCCAAAGAAATCGAAAAACTCGGCATGGGCTCGTTCGCTGCGGTGGCACGTGGCTCGGTCGAGCCTTTGCGCTTCATCGTGTTGCAGTACAACGGTGCCGCCAAAACAGTAGCCCCTACGGTGTTGGTGGGCAAGGGCATCACATTTGACACGGGGGGTATCTCCCTCAAACCAGGCCCCGGCATGGACGAGATGAAGTTCGACATGTGCGGCGCAGCCAGCGTGCTGGGCACGTTTGAAGCGCTGTCGCATTTGAAGCCCGCCATCAACGTGGTCGGCCTCATTCCTACTTGTGAAAACATGCCCGATGGCACAGCCTTGAAGCCCGGTGATGTGATCACCAGCATGAGCGGCCAAACCATTGAGGTGCTCAACACCGATGCCGAAGGCCGCCTGATTTTGTGTGACGCCTTGACCTACGCCACACGCTTCAAACCCCGTGCGGTGATTGACATTGCCACGCTCACCGGCGCTTGCGTGATTTCGCTGGGCCATGTGCGCAGTGGTTTGTTCTCGCCCTCGGACGACTTGGCGAATGCCTTGTTTGCCGCTGGCGAAGCTGCGTTGGACCCTTGCTGGCGCTTGCCTTTGGACGAGGAATATGCCGAAGGTCTCAAGTCCAACTTCGCCGATGTGGCCAACGTGGCAGGGCGCGAGGGGGGCTCCATCACCGCAGCCAAGTTCTTGCAGCGTTTTGCCAAAGACTACCCTTGGGCACATTTGGACATCGCGGGTTCAGCCTGGAAGAGCGGCGCTGCCAAAGGCGCGACAGGCCGCCCCGTGGGCTTGCTGTTGCAATACCTGTTGGGCACGACTCAGGCCGCGTCAAAAACGCCTGCAAAGAAAGCGAAATGACCGAAATCGCTTTTCACTTCAACGCGCCCGACAAACTGGCCTACGCCTGCCGCTTGTTGCGCAAGGCCGTGGCCAGTGGCGCGCGCGTGGTGGTGACGGGCGCGCCTGCTTCGCTGCAAGCGCTAGACACGTTGTTGTGGACCTTCTCGCCTCTTGAGTTTGTGGCGCATTGCCGCGCTGGTAGCCCCGCTGAACAGCTGATGGCATCGCCCGTGGTGTTGGCTGCACAAATTGAAGGTGGGCCTGAGCTGCCGCATCACCAAGTGCTGCTGAATTTGGGCGGCGAGGTGGCAGCAGGTTACGAGCGCTTTGAGCGCACGATTGAAGTGGTCACCCTTGACGACGAAGACCGCCAGCAAGCGCGTCAGCGCTGGAAGCACTACGCGGATCGCGGGTATTCCATCACGCGCCATGATTTAAAGCTGAAGGACACTTCGGCCTGATTTTTCTGTGTTTTTCTTTTCCACTTTTAAGGAGTTCTTGATGCATCTCTCTTTCAAATTGACAGCCGTTGCAACTTTGGCTGCGCTCAGCAGTTTGGCGCTGGCGCAAGAGCAAGTGGTGAAGATTGGTCATGTGGCACCTGTCAGCGGTGCCATCGCTCACTTAGGCAAAGACAACGAATACGGTGCACGTTTGGCCATTGAAGAGCTCAATGCCAAAGGTGTCAGCATCAACGGCAAAAAAGTGAAATTCGAATTGGTGGCCGAAGACGATGCCGCCGATCCCAAGCAAGGCACAGCCGCCGCGCAAAAGTTGGTGGACGCCAAAGTCAGCGGCGTGATTGGCCACTTGAACTCAGGCACGACCATTCCAGCGTCCAAGATTTACAGCGACGCCGGCATTCCCCAAATTTCGCCATCTTCGACCAACCCCAAGTACACACGTCAAGGCTACAAAACAGCCTTCCGCGTGGTGGCGGACGACGTGCATTTGGGCGGCACTTTGGGTCGCTATGCGGTGAACGAACTTAAAGGTAAATCCATTGCCGTGATCGACGACCGCACAGCCTACGGCCAAGGCGTGGCTGAAGAATTCGAAAAAGCGGTCAAGGCCGCTGGCGGCAACTTGGTGGGCCACGAGTTCACCACTGACAAAGCCACTGACTTCATGCCCATCTTGACCACCCTCAAAGGCAAGAAGCCAGACATCATCTTCTTTGGCGGCATGGACGCCGTGGGTGGCCCGATGATGAAGCAAATGAAGTCCCTCGGTATCAAAGCCAAATTCATGGGCGGTGACGGTATTTGCACCAACGAGATGATCAAGCTTGCAGGTGACGCCATGGCTGACGGCCAAGTGGTGTGTGCGGAGGCGGGCGGTGTGGACGGTGCGTTGAAGAAGGGCATGGATGACTTCAGCGCCAAGTTCAAGAAGCGCTTCAACGACGATGTGAAGCTGTATTCGCCTTATGTGTATGACGCCGTGTATGTGATGGTCGATGCGATGCAGCGCGCCAAGTCCAGCGAACCTGCCAAGTATTTGCCAGAGTTGGCCAAAACCACAGGTTTCAAGGGTGTGACCGGCACGATTTCGTTTGACGCCAAAGGAGACATCAAGAACGGCGCCCTGACGCTGTACACCTTCAAGGCTGGCAAGCGCGATCAAATTGCAGTGGTTCGTTAATCCTTATTGACTCATTTGGGATTTTTAAAAACCACCTTCGGGTGGTTTTTTTATGCTTTTTGAAATCAATAAATCTATACAAATCAAGCACTTATCTTTTTATTTTTAATTTGATCTTAATTATTTTATAAATTGTGTACACCAAATGAAAGTCTGACGCGTTGATTTCTCACTAAGTTCTCAGGAGCCTAAATTGGATAAATCAGTTGTTCAGATCGAATCGCCAGATGTGGCCGTGGAGCGTCGCTTCAAAATTGTGTCTTCAGAGAAGACCGGCATCAAAGCCACATTCGATCGCATCCGCGCCCAGCTCGCCCAAGAGGCAGAGCAACGAAGCCGTCCCGCTTCGCGCATGTATTCTGGTTTCAGAGCTGTAAAAGCTTAAGCTCAATTTATTTTCAAAGGCGCCTTGATGGCGCCTTTTTTATTGGGCCTATTTAATTAGTTTTTCTTTAAATTAGAAGATTTGTACACCTTGAAGCGTATGGACGGCACAGGTGGTCGTACGGATAATTTCCAGTGACGACTCCTTAATGTGAGGTTATTTTGCTTTCCAAATTGACGAAGTTTTTTTCGACTGATATTGCCATCGATTTAGGCACAGCGAATACGCTGATTTACACCAAAGAACACGGCATCGTTTTGGATGAACCTTCAGTCGTGGTGATTAAAAAAGACGGCAAGATCTATGGCAAAACTTCGGTCTTGGCTGTGGGCAACGAAGCCAAAGCCATGTTAGGCCGTGTGCCCACAGGGATTGAGGCGATTCGCCCCATGAAAGACGGCGTGATTGCTGACTTCACCGTGACTGAGGTGATGCTCAAGCACTTCATCAAGCTGGCGCATCCCCAGATGTTGTTCAAGCCCAGTCCACGCATTGTGATTTGCGTGCCCTGTGGTTCCACCCAAGTTGAGCGGCGCGCCATTCGTGAGTCTGCCGTGGGCGCTGGCGCCTCTGAGGTCTATTTGATTGAAGAACCCATGGCTGCCGCCATTGGCGCGGGCTTGCCCGTGACCGAACCTTGTGGCTCTATGGTGGTGGACATTGGTGGCGGCACCACCGAGGTTGGCATCGTGTCCCTAGGCGGCATGGTTTACAAAAACAGCGCGCGCATTGGTGGCGACAAGTTTGACGAAGCCATCGTCAACTACATCCGCCGCAACTTTGGCATGTTGATTGGCGAGCAAACGGCAGAGCGCATCAAGAAGCAAATTGCCACTGCATTTCCCACGGGTGATGTGAGGGAAATGGAAATCACTGGGCGTAACTTGAGTCAAGGTATTCCGCAAAGCTTCACCATCAGCTCCACCGAAGTTTTGGAGGCCTTGACTGACACGTTGAACAACTTGGTGTCCACGGTCAAGATCGCGTTGGAACGTACGCCGCCAGAGCTGAGCTCTGACATCGCTGAGCGCGGCATCATGCTCACGGGCGGTGGTGCTTTGTTGCGTGATTTAGACCGTCTGATTTCTGAAGAAACTGGTTTGCCAGTGTTGATTGCAGAAGATCCTTTGACCTGTGTGGCCCGTGGTTGCGGTTTGGCGTTGGACCAGTTGCACAGCGTCAGTGGCATCTTCACGGCAGATTGATAAGGCCTCCGCTTCAGCGGGGCTTAAGCTGGCTTGGTTTAAGATTCCAGCCGTGACGCAGCAAACCTCCCTATTCAAAACGATGTGCCTTTATTTGGCCATTGCGCTGGTCGCCTTGTTGGCGATCGGCCCGTTTTTGCACGCGCATTACGGCACCTCCAAGGTGACAGGTTTGCATGTGGCTGGCGTGAGTTCTGTGGCTGTCACGGCCGAGCCAGCATTGGCCATGACCAGCTTTAGCCAGGACGATGAGCAAGAGTCTGCGGCGGTGGGCGTCGAAACTTCTTATGCACGCCAAGCGGCGTTGGATGTGCAAGAGCAGCCGCAGAGCCTGTTGATTCTCACCGTCTTTGTCATGGTTGCGCTGATTCAGCGTGTGGTTTCTTTCTTGCTCACGCCAGACACGCAACGTGCTGGCCGTCCTTCTTTTCTTGCCGGCTTTCCGCCGTTGCCGCACGCACCTCCCACGTCTCGCTTCTGATATTTAACGCGTGTGCACGTCTATGTGCATCGTCTATCGGTCAGTGATGTGTGGAGTTGGTGATGTTCACTTTTTTCAAGTTGTTTGTTCGTGGTGCTTTTGCGTGGGCGCTGTCTGCATGGGTGTTGGGTGCGTTGGCGCAGGTTGCACCGACCCAATCTACGGCCAGTGCGCCTTTGTTGTTGCCTCTCAACGCCAAGCAACAAGCCAGCCTCGGTGTGCAAGTGGCAACGGTGCAGGCGTCTACAGGCGGGCAGTTGCTGGCCAGCGCCACGGTGGTGATGCCGCCAGGCAAAGAATTCACGGTGTCTGCGCCGTATGCAGGCCAAGTGTCTCGCCTGTTGGTGGGCGTCGGTGACTCAGTCAAAGCGGGCGCTGCCTTGGCGCATTTCACCAGCCCCTTGTTGGGGGATGCACGTCGCTTGCTCAACGAAGCGTCGTTGGATTACAAAAACGCCTCAGCTGCTGCACAGCGTGACCAAGCCATGTTTGACGAAGGCATCATCCCCGCCGTGCGTTTGCAGCTGAGCCGTTCCAAACAAGAAGCCGCGCAAGCGCAGCTGCACGCACGCGAGGCCGAGCTGGTTGCCGCAGGCATGCGTTTTGATGCCAACACAGGCTACGCCACGGGCACGCTCAAAGCACCGTTGTCGGGCACCGTGTCCGAGGCTTTTGTCGCCGTGGGTCAACGCGTGGAGGCGGGGGCTATGTTGTTTAAGTTGGCTGACAGCTCGCAGTTGCAGCTCGATGTGCAACTCTCATCCGACAAAGCCGCGCAGCTGCAAGTGGGCGACGAGGTGAGCATTGCTTCGCGCAATGCCAAAGCCAAAATTATTGGTGTGAGCCGCGCGGTGGATGCCAGTCAATCGGCCCGCGCACGCGCCACAGTGACGAGCCGTGGTAGCTTGCAAGCGGGTGAGTTGGTGTCGGTCACCGTGCATGCCAAAGGCAAAGCCGGCTTGGCCAAGTCCGATACGCAATGGCTGGTGCCTGCACGTGCCGTCACGCAATGGCGTGGCAAGCCTTGGTTGTTTGTGGCGAATGACAAAGGCTTTGAAGCGCAAACGGTGAACGTGATTTCTTCCACCGATGACTTGTCGTTGGTGGAGGCAACCTTGCCTGTGGGCAGCAAAGTGGCGGTCACAGGCATTGCCTCTCTGCGTGCCTTGTTGCAAAAGGACGAGTGATGTTTGAACACCTCATCCGTCTGAGTCTGCGTTTTCGCAGCCTCACGCTGGCGTGTGCTGGCGTGCTGTTCATCGCAGGCACATACGCCTGGCTCAATTTGCCGATTGACGCCTTTCCCGATATCTCGCCCACGCAGGCCAAGGTCATTCTCAAAATTCCTGGCATGACACCCGAAGAGGTGGAACAGCGCGTGGTCAAACCCATCGAGCAAGAGCTGCTTAGCATCCCCAACAAACGCATCGTGCGTTCCATCTCCAAGTACGGCATTGCCGACATCACCATCGACTTTGACGAGGGCGTGGATTTGTATTGGGCGCGCCAACAAGTGTCTGAGCGTTTGGGCTCGGTCATGCGCGATTTGCCCGCCAGCGTGAGCGGTGGCTTGGCCCCCATCACCACGCCCCTGAGCGAGGTGTACATGTTCACACTTGAAGGCGACTTCGGCTTGGCCGAAAAACGCCGCGTGCTCGACTGGGTGATTCGCCCCGAGCTACGCACCATCCCCGGTGTGGCCGAGGTCAACTCGCTTGGTGGCGAAGTGCAAACCTTTGAGGTGATTCCCAACACGGCCAAGATGGCGGCCATGGGCGTGAGCATGACCGACTTGCGACAAGCCTTGCTCGCCAACAACAGCAACGACGGTGCAGGCCGATTGACCGCTGGCGAAGAAGCCTTGGTGGTGCGCGTAGAGGGCGCTGTGAAAACGCTGGACGATTTGCGTGCCGTGCGTTTGACCACCACACGTAACGCACGGGTGCAGCTCGACGATGTGGCCACCGTCACGCATGGCGCACTCACACGCTACGGTGCCGTGACGCACGATGGACAAGGCGAAGCGGTCGAAGGCCTGGTGCTAGGCATGCGTGGTGTGAATGCCCGCCAGTTGGTGAATGCGGTCGATGCCAAGTTGGCCGAGATGGCCCCGCGCTTGCCCAAAGGCATGACGGTGAAGACTTTTTACAACCGAGGCGAATTGGTCACGCGTGCCGCAGACACGGTGATTCGCGCTTTGATTGAAGCGGCTGTGTTGGTGTGCATCACCTTGTATGTGTTCTTGGGCGGCATGCGTGCTGCGGTGGTGGTCGCCGTCGCGTTGCCCTTGTCGTTGCTGAGCACTTTTGTGCTGATGCGCAGCTTTGGCTTGACTGCCAATTTGATGAGCTTGGGTGGCTTGGCCATCGCGCTGGGTATGTTGGTGGATGCAGCGGTGGTGGTGGTGGAAAACATCGAAACCGCATTTGCGTCGCACCCAAAGGGTCACGCTCTGTCGAAGACCGAAATTTTGTTGCGTGCCGTGCGTCAGGTCGTCAAGCCCGTGGCGTCTGGCGTGCTGATCATTTGCGTGGTGTTCTTGCCATTGCTTAGCCTTGAAGGCTTGGAGGGCAAGCTGTTTGCGCCTGTGGCGGTGACCATCATCATGGCGCTGGCATCGTCTCTGTTGTTGGCCTTCAGTGTGATTCCGGCTTTGGCCTCCATGGTGCTGAAGGAAGAGGGCGCGCACGAGCCTGTGGTGATGCAAAAAATTCATGCCGGGTACCTGCGCTTGCGGGAACGCGTGTGGGCCAAGCCGCAGTGGCTGTATGGCGTGTCGGTGGCATCACTGGTGGTGGCGGCGGTGCTGTACAGCTTCATTGGTAAAACCTTCATGCCGACTTTGGATGAAGGCGATATCTTGGTGCAGCTGCAAAAGCTGCCTTCGATTTCCCTGGAAGCTTCGCTGGAAATTGACACCCGTGTGCAGCAAGCCATTTTGGAAAATGCGCCCGAGGTCAAGTCCATCGTCGCCCGTGCAGGCTCTGACGAGTTGGGGCTAGACCCCATGGGCTTGAACGAGACCGACACCTTCTTGGTGCTCAAGCCTAAAAGCGAATGGCGCGGTAACAAAGACGACATCGTCGACGCGCTGCGCGTGGTGCTGGATGGTTTTCCGGGTTTGGTCTACGGCTTCACGCAGCCCATTGAAATGCGCGTGTCTGAAATGCTCACGGGCACACGCGGCGATGTGGCCATCAAAATTTTTGGCACAGACCTCGGCAGCTTGAACGAAGCCGCCCACCAAATTGCCGATGCCGTGCGCACCATCCCCGGTGCTGCCGAGGTGATTGCGCCCAAGGCCGAAGGCTTGCAATACGTGTCGGTCCGTTTGAACCGCACCACCCTAGGCCAAGCAGGCTTCAGTGTGGAGGCCTTGCAGCAAGCATTCAAAAACCAAGTGGAGGGTGAATCACTCGGCTACGTGTTGCAAGACGGTGTGCGCATGCCGCTCACCTTGCGCGGCAATGAGGCCACGCGCCAAAGCCCAGAAGCGTTTAAAAACCTGCAGCTCGCCGCACCCGATGGCCGCGTGTGGGCCGCCAGTGCGTTGGCCGACATCCGCTTGGTCGATGGACCCATCCGTGTGGACCATGAGCAAAGCGCGCGCTTCACCAGCATTCAAGTGTCGGTGGATGGTCGCGATTTGACGGGCTTTGTGGGCGATGCCCAAAAGGCTGTGGCAGCCTTGAAGCTGCCCAGCGATGTGCGCATTGTGTGGGGCGGTCAGTTTGAAAACCAGCAACGCGCGGCAGCGCGTTTGGGGCTGGTCATTCCTGCGGCCATGGTGCTCATCTTCACCATCTTGGTGTTCACCTTTGGTTCGGCCATTCAGGCGGGCATCATCTTTTTGAACATCCCGTTTGCGTTGGTGGGCGGTGTGGTCGCACTCGCGGTCTCGGGCGAATATTTGTCGGTGCCCGCGTCGGTGGGCTTCATCGCGTTGTTGGGCATTGCCGTGCTCAATGGTGTGGTGATGGTCACGCACTTCAACGAACGTTTGCTCGACGGCGAAGCGATGGACGTGGTGGTGCGCCTAGGCACCGAGCGGCGTTTGCGTCCTGTGTTGATGACGGCGGTCATCACCGCGCTGGGCATGATTCCGTTGCTGTTTGCCACGGGGCCCGGTTCGGAAATTCAACGTCCTTTGGCCATTGTGGTGACAGGTGGTTTACTCAGCTCCACCTTGCTGACCTTGCTGTTGTTGCCCAAATTGTTTGAACGCTTTGGTGGGCTAGAGAGCGTGCCGTGGCATGCGCTCACGCGCTTCTTGCCTTGGAGAAAATCATGATACGTTTTGTGACATCTGATGTCGTGGCCTTTGCTGTGGCTTGCACTTGTGTTTTGACGCTAGGGGCAGCGCAGGCGCAGCAGCCTGCTGTTTCTGCAACAGCAGCATCTTCTGCTGCGTCATCAGCCTCAGCCTCGACGGTGACATCACCGCTCTTGCCTTATCTCCCCGCTGAAGCTGCGGTGAAAGATGCCTTGCTCAGCAGCCCCTTGATGCAAGCCGCGCGCTCTAAAAAAGAAGCAGGCACAGCACGCGCCAAAGGTATTGACTCAGGCAACGCCGAGTTCACCTTGCGCAGCACGTCGCAACGCCGCCGTGATGTGGCCGCAGGTACACAGCTGCACGAATCGATGGTGAGCATCGAGCGCCCCGTGCGCTTTTGGGGCAAACGCGGCATGGACGCGGACCTTGCCACACAAACCCAAGCCTTTGCCGACATCGAATACGCCGATGCCATGCACGAAGGCGCGCGCGAGTTGATGCGTTTTTGGTTTGCTTACCTGCGCGCTTTGGCTGACCAAAAAAATGCGGTGACCACCTTTGACTTGGCCGCCAAGATGCAGCGCCTCACGCAAAGCCAACTCAAGCAAGGTGAAATTTCCCAGCTCGACGCAGAGCTGGCCAATGCCGAGTTTGAGCGCATCACCGCAGCACGTTCGGTGGCCGATGCGCAGTTGGCCTCCAGTGCGTCAGCCTTCACGCGTCGCTATGCGGGCATGGCCTTGCCCACGCACATGCCTGTGGCCTTGCGTATAGACGCGTCAGCTAGCTTGCCCGCTTTGACTGAAACCATGGCTGCCATGCGCCAAGAGTTTTTGGATAAAAACCACGAACTCAACATGATGCGTGTGGACGCTCAACGTTTGCGTCTCGCCGCTGACCGTGCTTCGCGTGACAGATTGCCTGACCCCACATTGGGCGTGTTCAGTGGGCGCGAGCGGGCAGGGGCCGAAACCATTTCGGGTGTGATGTTCTCGATGCCGTTCCCCAGTGCCTCGCGCTTTCACCACGCCAGCGCAGCAGTGGCCGATGCGCAAGCGGCCAGCGACAACGTGCGGCTGGCTGAGCAACAACTGGGCGCCATGTTTGACAGCATGTGGATTCAGTTTCAGCACAAACGCACAGCCGCCGACAACTTGAAATCTGCGGCCCAACGCCAAGCCTTGGCCGCAGAAAAATCGGTCAAGGCCTACACCTTGGGCGAGGGCAGTTTGTCGCATGTGTTGCTGATTGCGCGCCTCGCCAGTGACAACCTCAACGCCGCTGAGCGCATGCAGCTCGAGGTGGTGGAGTTGCTGGCGTTGATTCGTCTAGATCTACATCAGATCTGGGATTTTGATGAATGATTTGGTAACGGAATAAGCTACTTAGGCGAGTTCGGCAATCAACTCAATTTCCACGCAAGCGCCCAGAGGCAATTGCGCCACGCCAAACGCGCTGCGTGCGTGTGCGCCTTTGTCGCCAAACACTTGGCCAATCAGTTCGCTGCAGCCGTTGGTCACCAAGTGGTGTTCGGTGTAGTCGGGGCTGGAGTTGACCAAGCTCATCACTTTGACGATGCGCTTGACTTTGTTCAGGTCACCTACGGCGGCGTGTAAGGTGCCCAACAAATCTACTGCCACTGCGCGTGCGGCTTGCGCGCCTTCGGCGGTTTGCATGGTCTTGCCCAGTTGGCCCGTCCACACTTTGCCGTCTTGTTTGGCGATGTGGCCGCTCAAAAACACCAAGTTGCCTGTTTGCACAAATGGCACGTAGGCCGCAGCGGGCACAGCCACGGGAGGCAGGGTGATGTTCAGGGCTTGGAGTTTGTCGTAAACGCTCATGTGGAATTCCTTGTTTGAATTCAGCGATTTTAAGAGCGCACAACGCGTGTGACGGCGTTCAAAGCACTTCGGTTTGGTTCTGACTTTGTGATTGGCTTTGCGATGTCCCTTGGGACTGCGTCTGCGACTGCTCTTGTGATTGCGACTGAGATTGCGTTTGCTCAGATGTCGCCATCAACTCCGAAGCCGGTTGCACCGTCACAGCCACTTCAAGTGTGTGGCTAGCGCCGCCATGAATCACGCCACGCACAGGCGATACATCGGCGTAGTCGCGGCCAATGGCCAAGGTCACGTAGTCGATGCCGGGTGAGCTCAAGCCCCAACGGTTGTTGGTGGGGTCCAGATCAAACCACTGGCCGTGGGTGGCGAGTGCACCTGTCTTCGCGGTTTCAGCGGCATCGTCCAAAACGTCTGGCACATAGACCGACACCCAGGCGTGAGAAGCATCGCTGCCAATCAAACGGGTTTGGCCTTCAGGCACTTCGGTCACCAAATAGCCGCTCACATAGCGCGCCGCCAAACCTTGCGTGCGCAAGCAGCCGATGAGGATGTGGGCAAAGTCTTGGCACACGCCTTTGCGGTTTTTGAGAGCTTCAAGCGCAGGGGTGTTGATGTCGGTGCTGGCGGTTTCGTAAGTGAACTCTTGGTGAATGCGCGTCATCAAATCGCACGCGGCTGCCAGCACGGGGCGAGCAGGCACAAAGCTGGCGCGCGCGTATTCGGCAAAGTCGGGATGCGGCTGCACATAGGGCGAGGCAAACACATATTCAGTCGCAGCGTCCCACGCAGCGCCCGAGTGATACACAAAGTGTTCGCGCACGTTTTCCCAAGCGGGGGTGGTCAGCGCTTGCTCGGGTGGGTAGGGGATGAAGTGGGTGTCAACCGTGCTGTTGGCCGTGATGCTGAGTGTGTCGTGCACCACAGGCAGCGAGAAGAAGGTGCGGTTGTTGCCAAACACATCCACATGCGTGCTGGTGGCCGCAGGCGTGGGGGTGATGTGCAGCTCGGCGTGTTGCACCGTTTGTGCGGCATCGCTGCGCGGTAGCAAATGCGCCATGTGCTGCGCGGTGTTGACCTGCGGCACATAGTGGTAAGTGGTGGTATGGGTGATGTACAGCAGCATGGTTCAGGCCCCCACGCTGTCGGCGTCGTCGGTGTGGCTGAAATAGTGCGACGTGATGGCGTCAGATACTTGCCATGCGGCTTGCATGCACTCGGTCAGGCACGCACGCAGGTTAGGGTGGTGGCCCACATCGTTCGGCATGCAGAGTTGTTCTAAATCGGTTTGCTTCAAATCGGGCACCAAACGGGCCAAGGCATCGGGCTCACCCATGGGGGTGTTTGCCAATTTGGACAAACGGCCACGCAGCGTGCGCGCCACCCATGCGAGTGAGCGCGGGTTGTCGTTGTCTTGCACCAGCAGCTCAATCAGCGGGGCCAGTTCGCGGCTTTGTTGGTACTGCGCTTGGAAAGTGATGGTGCTGTCAAACAGCGACAACAGCGCTGCGTAGTGCGAGCTGTTTTCATCTGCACTGTCAGCGTCATCGGCGGTGTGTTCAAACGCACCCACTTCGACAGCCAAGTCGAGTGCAGATGACAAAAATCCCAAACGCTCCACGTGGCGGCCAATGCTCAGCAGTTGCCAGCCGTCGTCACGCGTCATGCGGTCGGTTTGCGCACCAGTGATGGCGGCTAATGCCGAGCTGGCCGCATCGAGGGCCTGCATGGCTTGTACGGCAGAGAACGCACGCGGTGAGCCCGCTTGTGCGCAATCGGCGCTGAACTGGTCCACACAATGCACGATGGCGTTCCAGTGCTCGGGCGACAAGCGCTCGCGCAGCGACGAGGCCGCTTGCTGCAAAGCGCGCAAGTTGTAGCCCACGCTGGTGCTGTGATCGTCTTGGTCCAAGCAGGCAATGAGCGTGCGTTCAAACACGCGGCGGCGTGCGCCCATGCTGGGGGTGCTGTTGGCTTTGTCTTCGCCAGCAGCGTGTGCCGATGGCACGCCCGCAGGCACGAGGCCTTGGCGTTGGGTGAGCAACTGCAGCCATGCCCACAGGCTGCGTGAGGCGGGGTCTTCGCCATTCAAGGCTTCGATGCACAGGCGCACCAAACGCACCATGTTTTCGCTGCGCTCGGTGTAGCGGCCCAGCCAATACAAGTTTTCGGCGGCGCGGCTGGTGACCATGCGCTCGCGGTGTTTAAAGCCAGAGGTGGCGTTGTACTTGGGCAGCAAGCTGCTGCGGTCAATGTCGGCATGGGTTTGCACCCACACATCGGCGCTGCTGCCGCCGCGTTGCATGGAAGCAATTTGTGCATCCGGTGCTGCAATGCGTGCCAAACCACCGGGCAACACACGCCACGCATCTGGGCCATCGCCAGCGCTGTTGCGCAAGGCAAACACACGCAGCATGACCGAGCGTTGCACCACGCCTTCGGTGGTGTTTTTCCACGTGGGCATTTGCGACAGTGGTGAGTAGGCCTGCAAGGTGTAGCGGTCGGGTTGGCGGGTGATGCGGCCCACCCATTCGTCGCGTTGTGCTTGGGTGAGTGTGCGACCTAAAACAGACTGAATGGTTGCATCAAACGTGCCGTGCGTGGTCGAGCCCGGGTAGGTGGGCTTGATGGCCATGTGTTCGAGTTGTGGCAACACCGAAGCCAAGGCTGCACGCTCGCCACACCACCAAGTGTCGAGTGCAGGCAGTTGCAGTTCTTCGCCCAACAGCTTTTCGCTGAGTGCGGGCAAAAAGCCCAACAAAGCGGGCGACTCTAAAAACGCCGAGCCAGGTGCATTGGCCACCACCACGTTGCCAGCGCGCACGGCTTGCAGCAAACCGGGAATGCCCAAGGTGGAGTCAGCGCGCAATTCAAGTGGGTCTAAGAACTCATCGTCCATGCGCTTGAGCAACACATGCACAGGCTCTAAGCCACGCAAGGTGCGCAGGTACACACGCTCGTCACGCACGGTCAGGTCATGGCCTTCGACCAATGTGAGGCCTAAGTAGCGGGCGAGGTAGGCGTGTTCAAAATAGGTTTCGTTGTACGGTCCGGGCGTGAGCAAGGCCACGTGGGCATTGGCACCTTCGGGGCTGTGCGCCTTGAGCGACTCCACCCACACACGGTAGGTGGCCGCCAAGCGCTGAATGTTCATGGCCTCAAACGCTTGCGGAAATTGGCGCGAAATGAGCAAACGGTTTTCTAGCAAATAGCCCAAGCCCGAGGGCGCTTGCGTGCGCTGCGACACCACGGCCCAGTGGCCGTCGGGTCCACGCGCCAAGTCAAATGCTGCGATGTGCAAATGCGTGCCACCCACAGGTGCCACACCATGCATGGCACGCAAGTAGCCCGGGTGGCCTTGCACCAAGGCGGGCGGAATCATGGCTTCGCGAATCAATTGCTGCGGGCCATACACATCGGCCATCATGCGCTCGAGCAAACGTGCGCGTTGCTTCACGCCCACTTCAATGTGCTGCCAGCTCTCAGGCGTGACGATGAGGGGGAACAGATCCAAAGCCCAAGGCCGCTGCGGTCCGCCTTGGCTGGCATACACGTTGTAGGTGATGCCGTTGTCGCGCACTTGGCGCGCCAAAGTTTGGGTGCGACGGTCTAGGTCGTCGAGGCCGGTGTTGCCCAGCTGTTCAAAAAACGTGCGCCAAGGTGAAGATAGGTCATGTGCATTTGCCTCTTCTGCCATTGCTTTGGCTACCGATGTAGCGGCAGGCGAACACTTGCCTTGCAACTCATCAAAGTGCCCGCTGTCGGCGGGATGTGCAAGGCCTTTCACCACGTCAACCAAACGTGGCGAGGCAACAGACGCTGAAGGGGGTGAGGAGGGCTTTTGCACAGTGGCTGCATTGTCTCACCGCCTTCGGGTTTGGCCATGTTTTTAAACCCGTCGCAAATCCAGCGTGAACGGGAACTCTTTGCTGGCAGGCACCCCCACGGTGGCTTGCGGCACATCGAGTTTGCCCGGCGTGTGGCCCAGCGGGAAAAAGCGCGACAAGCGGCGGCTTTCAGCCTCGTAGGCGTTGACAGGAAAGCTGTCGTAGTTGCGCCCGCCCGGATGCGCCACGTGGTACTGGCAGCCGCCGACCGAGCGCTTCATCCACGTGTCCACAATGTCAAACGTCAGCGGCACATGCACGCCAATCGTTGGGTGCAATGCGGATGACGGCGCCCATGCGCGGTAACGCACGCCAGCCACGTATTCGCCCACCGTGCCTGTGGGTTGCAATGGCAGCGGCGTGCCGTTGACCGTGATGGTGTGGCGGCTGGGGTTGAGGCCCGCCACATGCACCTCGATGCGTTCCAGCGACGAATCCACATAGCGCACCGTGCCACCACTCGAGCCTTCTTCGCCCATGACGTGCCAAGGCTCCAAGGCGTTGCGCAGCGTGAGGTTGATGCCCAGTGTTTGCAAGTCGCCCACGCGTGGAAAACGGAATTCAAAGTGCGGCGCAAACCAGGCAGGGTCAAACTGAAAACCACAATCGCCCAGCTCAGTCAGCACATCGTCAAAGTCGGCTTTGACGAAATGCGGCAGCAAGAAGCGGTCGTGCAGCTCGGTGCCCCAACGCGTCGCAGGGGCTTGGTAGGGGGCTTCCCAAAAGCGAGCCACCAAGGCGCGCAGCAAGAGCTGTTGCACGATGCTCATGCGTTCGTGCGGCGGCATTTCAAAAGCGCGTAGTTCGAGCAAGCCTAAGCGGCCTGTGGATGAATCTGGCGAGTAGAGTTTGTCGATACAAAACTCACTGCGGTGTGTGTTGCCTGTGACGTCAATCAGCAGGTTGCGCAGCGTGCGGTCCACGATCCATGGTGGCATGAATGTGTCGCCCCCACGTTCCCCCACTGCGTGTGGGTCACTGCCCCCCGAGGGGGCTTTCGCAGCTTGGGACGGCCCGGCGCTGCTCAGACCAAATTTCTCGCTGTGTCGACGGATCTCTGCCAGTGCAATTTCTAGCTCGTAAATTTGGTCGTTACGTGCTTCGTCCACACGCGGTGCTTGGCTGGTGGGGCCAATGAACATGCCGCTGAACAAATAGCTCAATGACGGATGGTTGTGCCAATACAAGATGAGCGATGCCAACAGTTCGGGCTTGCGCAAGAACGGGCTATCCGCTGGCGTGGCACCGCCCATCACGATGTGGTTGCCACCGCCTGTGCCGGTGTGGCGGCCATCGGTCATGAACTTCTCGGCCGACAGGCGTGATTCAAACGCGGCCTTGTACAAGAACTCGGTGTGGTCCACGATTTCCAGCCAGTTGTGGGCGGGGTGGATGTTGACTTCAATCACACCGGGGTCAGGCGTGACTTGCAGCACTTTCAGGCGCACATCGCGTGGGGGCGGATAGCCTTCCAACACGATCCGTACGCCCAACTCTTCTGCCGTGGCTTCGATGGCACTGAGCAGTTCTAGGTAGTCTTCCAAGTCGCCGAGCGGCGGCATGAACACGTAAATCAAACCTTGTGGGTTCTCCATCGCCTTCAACTCAACGGCAGGGCCGTTGGCGCGCGATGGATCGCGCACTTCCACGCAAATCGCGGTGCGGGTGATCCAATGCGCCGATTGGTCTTTGGCTGGCACAGGGTGTGCGGTGCCGGGCACAAAGCCGTCTTCACCCATACCCGTTTGCAGGCCCACCGTGCCGCCTTGGGCTAAGCCGCCGCCTGCCACGTGGGTGTTGATGTGGTGGTCGTAATGTGTGTGACGTGCGTGGTGCGAGTACTGCGCGCGCAAAGCCGCCGCGTGGGGCAGGGGCTTGCGCTCGGCAAAGTGGTCTTGCTCAATCGCGTAGGGGTAGTCGGCTTGGCTGACCCACGGCAGTGAGTCGAGTGGCAAGCGCAAGCCCATGGGCGAATCGCCGGGCACGAGGTACATGCGCTCGTCGCGCAGGAACCAAGGGCCCGTGCTCCAGCGCGGACCGCCTGCCACTTCACCGGCTTTGAGGGGCAGCACATAGCCCACGGTTTTGTCTAAGCCTTGGTCAAACACGCGGCGCAGGCGCACGCGTTCCATCTCGTCGTCGAGCTTGGCATCAAACGGGTCCACGTTGACAGGCAAGCGTCGCTCGCGCCACAGGTAGTACCAGGTGTCTTCATAGCCCGGGGTGATGTATTGGTCGTCCAGCCCCAGTTTGTGTGCGAGGGTTTGGGTGAAGCGTTGTGCGTCTTCGGTGGTGTATTGGCTGGGCACGCGCTCGTCGGCAAACAAATCGGGGTTGTGCCAGCAAGGGTGGCCGTCGGTGCGCCAGTAAATGCCCAACGCCCAGCGTGGCAGCTGCTCGCCCGGGTACCACTTGCCTTGGCCGAAATGCAAGAAGCCGCCATCACCGTATTCGGCACGCAGCTTGTGCACCAATTCGGTGGCAAAGCCGCGTTTGGTCGGGCCCAGTGCATCGGTGTTCCATTCTGGTGCGTCGCGGTCGTGCACGGTGACGAAGGTGGGCTCACCACCCATGGTCAGGCGCACATCACCTTCTGTCAGTCGGCGGTCCACCTCGTCACCCAAGGCCAGCACTTCCATCCATTCTTCTTCGGTGTAGGGCTTGGTCACGCGTGGCGATTCAAGAACGCGGGTGACTTTCATCTCATGGCCAAATTCGACCTCGGCTTCGTCCACCAAGCCTTCAATCGGCGCGGCGCTCGATGGCTGTGGTGTGCACGCCAGCGGAATGTGGCCTTCGCCAGCCAGCAAGCCAGACGTGGGGTCAAGGCCAATCCAGCCTGCGCCGGGCAGATACACCTCGCACCACGCGTGCAAATCGGTGAAGTCCACCTCGGTGCCGCTGGGGCCGTCGAGCGACTTCACATCGGGGGCGAGTTGAATCAAATAACCAGACGCAAAGCGTGCGGCCAAGCCGCAGTGGCGCAGCAAGTTCACCAGCAACCAAGCGCTGTCGCGGCACGAGCCGCTGCGCAGGGTGAGCGTTTCTTCTGGCGTTTGCACGCCGGGTTCCATACGGATGGTGTACGCAATATCTTCGTGCAGCTTGCGGTTGATTTCCACCAGAAAGTCGATGGTGCGAATTGGCTCGCGCTTCAGTGCTTTGAAGTCGATGCTCTTGAAGTAGTGCTTGAAGTTGGGCGTGAAGCGGTTGGTCACCAAGTAGGGGGCCAGTTCTTGCGCCGAGGTGACGCCATAGGCGAAGGGGAACTTTTCGGCGTGTGGCTCGAGGAAGAAGTCAAACGGGTTGTACACCGCCATCTCCACCACCAAGTCCACCGTGACTTTGAACTCGGTGGTCTTCTCGTGAAACACCAAACGCGCTTGGTAGTTCGCAAACGGGTCTTGCTGCCAGTTGATGAAGTGCTCGGGCTCGACCTTGAGTGAGTACGAAATCACGTTGCTGCGGCAGTGGGGAGCAGGGCGAAGGCGAATGACCTGCGGGCCTAACTCAACCAAGCGGTCGTAGCTGTAGTGGGTGACGTGGTGGAGTGCGGCATGGATAGACATGAACTACAACTAGCAAAACACGCGCCAAGCCTGATGCGCCAATGCGGTGCACGTTTTGGGGCATGCGCATGATTTGTATTGCTGTGCGTGCACGGGGGCTTGGTCGTGTTTTAAACACCAAGCTAATATTTAACTAGAAGTAAATATTAGTTAATTTTAATTCGATATTATGAGTAATAAATAGTTAATTTAAAGAATGACTTCAATGCTTCATTATCTAGCACAGCTCTTGGTACTAAGACGCGGACACCAAGTTGCGAGTCTAGTGACTGTCTTATGTTTGGCCATCAATGTTTCAGCTCAAATCACTTCCGCTCAAGAGGGTGATCTTGGCATTCGTAACCGGCAAGAGTTGCAGAGGCAGCAGCAACAAGACCAGCAATTGAGGCAGCAACTTGAGCGCACCTCGGATGTTCGACTGTCTGTCCCCGAAAAAGCGACTTCGCAGACACTGCCCATCGAAACACCTTGCTTTTCGATTCAGCGTCTTCAACTTCAAAACGGCTCTGGTGTACAACCTCACGGCCAACAACATAGACAACACAGCCACAGGCGAAATCTCAGCCAACACTACCCAAGTCAATGCAAACAGCACCTTGACTAACCGAGGATTGATTGACGGTGTGGACACGCAAGTCAATGCCAACACAGTGACCAATATTGGCACAGGCCGAATCTATGGCGACCACCTCAGTATTGCAGCGATCAATCTCACTAACAACACCGAAACCATTGCAGGTGTGACCAAAGCAGGCACGATTGCAGCGCGTGATCGTCTAGACCTCGGCATCAGCGGCACATTGACCAACCGAGAGCATGCCCTCATCTACAGCGTGGGAGATATGGCAATAGGTGGGGCGTTGGATGCGAATCGTCGAGCAACAGGATCGACGGCAACATTAAATAACAACAGCGCAACGATTGAGGCAGGCCGTAACTTAAGCCTTTCTAGTGCCACAGTTAACAACACCAATGACCACTTTGCTTACGAGATCAGAGTGGCGACTACAGAGTTAAACGTTCGAGAAGATATCAACTCTGGTTTATATCGGGTATTCACACGCACAACCTATTTGCCATATCAAACGGCCAGTGATCCAGCGCAAATTTTGGCAGGTGGTGACATCAACTTGAATTCAGCCAACGCCACCAACTATGCCAGTCACATTTTGGCGGGTGGTGTGTTGAGTATTGGTTCATCCACGTTAGCGAATACGGATGTGATGGCAACCAAGAGCATCCGTGACGTTGGGACGACTTACACCTTGGTGCATGTGCCAGGTTCGGGCATTTGCGGAAAAATCTCAATCAACTGTGTTCATGCCCATGACGAATGGCAAACAGGCCCCTATGACAGCACAGCCAACAGCACGGTGGTGGTCGCGCAAATTACTGCATCCAGCAATAGTGGCGCACAGGTGGGCGTGCGCACTCAAGCTGCAGTTTCGGGTAGTACCAGCGGCGCAGGGTTTGCCAATGCACGCAATGGGGCCGTGCCTCCGACCACACTGCCCACAAGCAGCCTGTACAAGAACAACCCATCGCTCACTTCGGCCTATCTGATTGAAACAGACACCCGTTTCATTGACCGAAAACTTTGGCTAGGCAGCGACTACATTACTCAGAGCTTAAGCCTTGATCCCACAGTCACTCAAAAACGCTTAGGTGATGGGTTCTATGAACAAAAGCTTATCCGCGAGCAGGTGGCAGAACTGACAGGCCGCCGCTTCTTAGCTGACTACACCAGCGACGAACAAGAATACAAGGCGCTGATGACCAGTGCTATCACGTTTGGCCAGAAATACAACTTGCGCCCGGGCATCGCCTTGACAGCACAGCAAGTTGCCCAACTCACCAGCGACATCGTGTGGTTGGTGGAACAAACAGTCACCTTGCCGGATGGCTCCAACCAAAAAGTCCTCGTACCTCAGGTGTATGTCAAAGTCCAACCGGGTGACTTGGACGCAAGCGGCGCATTGCTTGCAGGCAAAGACGTGAATATCAACCTCAGTGGCGATTTGACCAATAGTGGCACTATCGCTGGGCGCAACGTGGTCAGCCTCACGGCTGAAAACGTCAATAACTTAGGCGGGCGTATTGGTGGCAACGATGTGAGTGTGGCCGCACGACAAGATCTCAACAACATTGGCGGCAGCATCGGTGCAATCAACAGTCTGAGTGCAACCGCAGGGCGAGATTTGAATATTCAAACCACCACCCAAAGCACCAACACACAAGTTGGTTCAGCCAACTTTAGCCGCACAGGTGTTGACCGTGTGGCGGGTTTATACGTTTCGGGAGCCAACGGCACATTGGTGGCCAGCGCAGGCAGAGACATGAACATCGTCGCAGGCGTGGTCAGCAACGCGGGTAGTGGTGCAACCAGCTTAAGTGCGGGCAACAACTTCACTCTTGCTTCTGTTCAGACAGGCGAACAAAACAACATCACGTGGGATGCGGACAACCACCTGAACTACGGCAACACCCAAGCTGTAGGTAGCACCCTTAGTGGCGGTGGAAATGTCAATCTCAAGGCAGGCAATGACCTGACAGCCACAGCAGCCAATGTGCAGGCTACCAAAGCACTGGGAGTGCAAGCCGGTGGCAGCGTCAACATCTTGGCAGGAGAAAACACCACCAACTTAGACGAAGCCCATAAGACATCCAGTGGCGGTGGTTTCTTGGGCGGGTCAACCTTGGTGACACGCAATGTCAGCAACACCAGCACAGCGGTTGGCAGTAATTTTGGTGGTGGCACGGTAGACATTGCGGCCAACACCAAGGACATCAATGTCAAAGGCTCTAACGTGGTCAGTGACAACGGCACCACACTCACAGCTGGTGGCAATGTGAGCATTGAAGCCGCGCAGAACACCAGCCAGCAAAGCAACTACAGCAAACAGACGGATACGGGCTTCTTAAGTGGCGGTGGCCTCAGCCTGAGTTACGGCACTCGCACTCAAAGCAATGATGGCAAAGATACCACCACCACAGCTGCAGCCAGCACGGTGGGCAGCGTAGGTGGCAACGTGAGCATCACCGCGGGCAACCAATACAAACAAGTGGGCAGCGATGTGGTTGCACCTAATGGAGACATCACCATCCAAGCCAAGACGGTGGACATTCAAGAAGCCCGAGAAACCAACAAACAAAGCACAGAACAAAAGTTTGAGCAAAGCGGCCTCACTTTGGCAGTCACCAGCACGGTGCTTAGCACGTTAGAAAACGCACAAAGCCAAATCAAGGCCACGACACAAACCAGCGATGGTCGTATGAAAGCACTAGGCGCAGCAAACGCTGCAGCCAACGTGAAGATGGCTGCCGATGCTCTCAAATCGGGACAGGGCGATGAAAATGGTATGGTCAAAACAGGTGCTGAAGGCGCAGATGGCAGTCCAGAAGTAGCACAAGCCAATGCCGCAGACAAAGCAGGCGGCATTCAAGTGTCTTTGAGCTACGGTCAAAGCAGCAGCCAAAGTAACAGCACCGCCACAAGTGATACAGCAAGAGGCAGCACCGTCAAAGCAGGCGGTGCCACCACAATCAAAGCGACAGGCGCTGGGGCGGACAGCAACCTCACCATCCAAGGCAGCGACGTGAGCGGCAGGCAAGTGAACCTAGAAGCCGACAACAACGTCAACTTAACGGCAGCCCAAAACACCAGCACCCAAACCAGCGACAGCAGTAACAGCAGCGCCAGTGTTGGTATTGCACTGCAACTAGGGGCGAGTGGTGGTGGTCTTGGTTTTACAGGCAGCGTCAGCAAAGGCGGTGGCAACGGCAACGGCAGCGAGACCACGTACACCAACACGCACATTGCAGGCGCAGACAGTGTGAGCATCAAGAGCGGCTCAGACACCAATGTCAAAGGTGCGACGGTAGAGGGCAAACAAGTAACAGCCACGGTAGGCGGCAACTTGAACATTGAAAGCCTGCAAGACACAGCCACCTATGTTGAGAAAAACCAACAAATAGGCGCATCAGGTATGGTGGGAGCAGGCATGAGCGGCAGCGTTAACTACGCCAAAAGCGACATCAACAGTACCTATGCAAGCGTGACGGAGCAAAGCGGCATCAAAGCAGGCGATGGTGGCTTCACCGTCAACGTGCAAGGCAACACCGACCTCAAAGGCGGCGCCATTACCAGCACGCAAGCTGCGATAGACAACAACAAAAACGCCTTCAGCACAGGCGGCACGTTAACGACAAGCGACATAGAAAACAAAGCCAGCTACGAAGCCAAGAGCGTGAGTGTTAGCGCAGGTGCAGGCGGCTCACCCATGCCAGGTCAAGGCCTTAGCGCAGCGCTTTGGCATTCCCCCAAATCAGTAGACATATTTCATCACGCAGTCCGACTTGCGCGCCAAAGTGGTGCGCATTTCTTGCTCAAGTTTTCAGTAGCCCCGCCGATACCCTAGACAAGTCAGTTTTATCTTTCATATCTACCATGCGCTCACGCCATTTTTCTGTTGTTGCTTTCGTGTTGACCAGCCTTTTGGCTTGGGCTGCACCTGCCTCGGCCGAGTGGAGCGAGCTGGTGAAGGAAGACGAAGCCACGTATTACTTCGACAAAGAAGCGGTCATGCCCGTGCACGTGTCGCGTTTTGCTTGGGTGTTGACCGATTTGCCCAAGGCTGAAAAGACCCCCACGGGCGAGAGCTACAAGTCGATGATGTTGCGCGTGCGCATGTACTGCAAGAACGACACCGTGGTGCGCCTGTCTGTGAGCTACTTTGACAAGCAAATGGGCAAGGGCAAAGAAGTGGCCTCGGACGATGTGCACGAATGGCGTCCACGCGAATACCCGATTCGTCCTAATACTTATCTGGCCGCTTTGAAGAAAGAAGTGTGCGGCGGTTCCAAGGCCGCTGCGGGCTAAACCCAGCACCTCTGAGATGCCTCAAGCCCCTGCCGAATGGTTGGGGCTTTTTAACTTGTGAGTGGGCATCGCCCACGTGCCGCCACGTTGCACTGAACATGCGGCCATGTTTTCTGTCATCACACCTTTGGCCTTGGGCTGGATTGCGGGCACGGCTTTGCAGTTGCAGCAGGCGCAGTTGTGGGCGGGGGAGGTGTATTGGGGTTTGGGGGCAGCGGCTATAGCGGTTGCTTTTGTTGTTGTGCGCGTCAGCCGTGTGTTGTCTGGCGCAGGGGCACAAGCCGCTGTTTGGTTTGCGTTGGTGGGCGTGTTATCAGGTGCGTTGGCTTTTGCCCAAGCAGGCGCACGAGCCAGCCACTACGCCCAAAGCGCTTTGAACCCCGCACTCGAAGGCCGCACTTTGCACGTGGTGGGCATCGTGATCAATTTGCCGCAGCGCATGGAAGACAGCGCGCGGTTTCGCTTCGAGGTGGAATCGGCTCGCGACAGCGATGGCGCACTGGTGCAGCTGCCGCCGCAGTTGCTGCTGGGTTGGTACGGCAACCGATTGAATGGCAATGACGACAAAGTGCAACCTCCGCCTGCAGACTTGCGTCCCGGCGACCGTTGGCAATGGGCGGTGCGCCTCAAAGCGCCGCATGGCCACATCAACCCACACGGTTTTGATTACGAGCTGTGGCTGTGGGAGCAGGGCTTGCAAGCCACGGGCTATGTGCGCAACGGAGCCAAAGACTTACCGCCGCAATGGTTAGGCAGCACATGGGCTCATCCCGTGGAGCGGCTGCGTCAGCGCGTGCGCAGCGCCATCGACGCACGCGTGGCCGACCGTGCAGTGGCCGGCATTGTGTCGGCCTTGTTGGTGGGTGACCAAGCGGCGATTGAGCGTGCGGATTGGGATGTGTTTCGTGCCACCGGCGTGGCGCACCTGATGGCGATTTCGGGTTTGCACATCACGGGCTTGGCGTGGCTGGCAGCTTTGTGTGTGGGCTGGTTGTGGCGGCGCAGCGATGTGTGGTCGCCCCGTAAACCTTGGAGCTTGTGGCTACCCGCGCCCATTGCCGCAAGTGCGTGTGCTGCAGCGGTGGCGCTGGCGTATGCGGTGTTCACGGGTTGGGGCGTGCCCGCACAGCGCACAGTGTGGATGTTGGCGGTGGTCACGCTGCTGCGCGTGTATGGTTTGCGTTGGCCTTGGGTGCAGGTGTGGTTGAGCGTGTGTGCGGTGGTGTTGGCGTTAGACCCGTGGGCGCTCATGCAAGCTGGCTTTTGGCTGAGCTTTGTGGCGGTGGGTGTGCTGTTTGCATCGGGTTCGCATGCGCCTGCCACCACGCTGTGGGCCGCTGCCCAACGCATGTGGCGCGAGCAGTGGTTGATGAGTGTCTGCTTGGCCCCGCTCACTTTGCTGCTGTTTCACCAAGTGTCGGTGGTGGGTTTGTTTGCCAACTTGCTGGCCGTGCCATGGGTGACCTTGGTGGTGACGCCGCTGTGTTTGTTGGGGCTGGTGTTGCCATTCGCATGGAGCTTGGCGGCTGAGGCTTTGCAGGGGTTGGTGTGGGTGCTCAAAGCGTGCGCGGGTGTGTCGTGGGCGCAATGGTCTGCACCTGCTGCGCCTTTGTGGGCGGGGGCAGCCGCGCTAGTGGGTATGGGCGTGTGGGCTATGCGCTTGCCCATGTGGTTGCGTTGTTTTGGTGTGGCTTTGGTGTTGCCGGTGCTCAGTTGGCAAACACCGCGCCCTGCACACGGTATGTTTGAACTGGTGGCGGCTGACATGGGGCAGGGCCACGCGGTGTTGGTGCGCACGGCCACGCACAGCTTGCTGTACGACACAGGGCCGCGTTACTCGGCCGAGACCGATGCCGGCCAACGTGTGCTGGTGCCACTGCTGCGTGCCTGGGGTGAGCGGCTAGACCGCATCGTCATCAGCCACCAAGACAGCGACCACAGCGGTGGCGCGCCTGCGGTGATGGCGATGCAGCCGCAAGCGGATGTGCTGACTTCTATTCCATCAGAGCATCCGTTGCAGCAATTAGGCGCTATGCAGCGCTGTGAGCGCGGGCAGTCGTGGACGTGGGATGGTGTGCAGTTTGAGGTGTTGCATCCGAGTGCGGCTGACTACACACGCAACCTCAAACCCAATGCGCTGAGTTGTGTGTTGCGCGTGACGGCTTCGCGTTTGCAGGCCAGCAGCACAGGCGATGTGGCCTTACATCCCACACACGCGCGGCAATACAAAGACAGAACCGTGTCGGCCTTGCTCGCGGGCGACATCGAAGCCGCCCAAGAGCAAAACCTCCTGGAAAGCGGCCAAGCCCTACAAGCCGATTGGCTGCTGGTGCCGCATCACGGCAGCGCCACATCGTCCACGCAAGCCTTTCTGGATGCGGTGCAGCCCAGCGTCGCCATCGTGCAAGCGGGCTACCGCAACCGCTTTGGTCACCCTAGGCCTGATGTGCTGCGTCGCTACAGCGATTTAGGGGTGCTCGTGGTGCAAATACCCCGTTGTGGTGCATCGACATGGCGCAGTGAGCAACCCAACTTGGTGCAATGTGAGCGAAATCAAAGACAACGCTATTGGCAACACGTATTCTGAAGGCTGGCATCCAATTTGCGTAAGTGTTGCTAGGAGTTCCCAAGATGCACAAGTTTGATGAAATGTATGCCCAGCTGCCGTTTATCGACAGCGCGGTGCGCCCCCACTACCGGAACTACTTGGATTGGCTCAAGCGCCAAGACCCACAGACCATGCGCGACAGGCGCGAAGAGGCCGAGATGATTTTTCGTCGCGTCGGCATCACCTTCGCGGTGTACGGCGACAAGGATGAAGACGGTGCAGGCACCGAACGCCTGATTCCGTTTGATTTGATTCCTCGCATCATTCCCGCCCACGAGTGGACGAGCATGCAACAAGGCTTGGTGCAACGCGTGAATGCGTTGAACATGTTCATCCACGACGTGTACCACGAGCAGAACATTCTCAAAGCCGGCCTCATTCCGAGTGAGCAGATTTTGAACAACGCGCAGTACCGCCCCGAGATGCATGGGGTGGATGTGCCGCATCAGGTGTATTCGCAAATCAGCGGCATCGACATCGTGCGTGCGCCTGATGCCCAAGGCAACGGCGAGTACTACGTGCTCGAAGATAACTTGCGTGTGCCCAGCGGCGTGAGCTATATGCTGGAAGACCGCAAGATGATGATGCGCCTCTTCCCCGAGCTGTTCAGCCAACACCGCGTGGCCCCGGTGGCGCATTACCCAGACTTGCTCTTAGAAACTTTGCGGGCCAGCAGCCCATCCACCACCGACAACCCCACCGTGGTGGTGCTCACGCCTGGCATGTACAACAGCGCTTACTTTGAGCATGCCTTCTTGGCGCAACAAATGGGTGTGGAGTTGGTCGAAGGCCAAGACCTGTTTGTGAAAGACAACTTCGTCTACATGCGCACCACACGCGGCCCTAAGCGTGTGGACGTGATTTACCGCCGTGTGGACGATGACTTCTTGGACCCCAGTGTGTTCCGTTCCACATCGACCCTTGGCTGTGCCGGTTTGATGGAGGTTTACAAAGCAGGTCATGTGAACATTTGCAACGCGGTGGGCACCGGCATTGCCGATGACAAGTCGATCTATCCCTATGTGCCGCAAATGATTGAGTTCTATTTGGGCGAGAAGCCCATCCTCAACAACGTGCCCACCTTCCAATGCCGCAAGAAAGACGACTTGGCGTACACGCTGGCCAACCTCGACAAGCTCGTGGTGAAGGAAGTGCACGGCGCAGGTGGCTACGGCATGTTGGTCGGGCCTGCCGCGACCAAGGCTGAGATTGAAGAGTTCCGCCAAGTGTTGCTGGCCAAGCCCGATGGCTACATCTCGCAGCCCACGCTGAGCTTGTCGAGCTGCCCCACGTATGTGGAGAGCGGCATTGCGCCGCGCCACATCGATTTGCGTCCCTTCGTGTTGAGCGGCAAGACCGTGCAAATGGTGCCCGGCGGCTTGACCCGCGTGGCGCTGAAAGAAGGCTCACTGGTGGTGAACTCGTCCCAAGGCGGCGGCACCAAAGACACATGGATTCTTGAGGTTTAACTATGCTGAGCCGTACCGCTGACCACCTGTTTTGGATGTCTCGCTATACCGAGCGAGCCGAGAACACCGCACGCCTGTTGGACGTGAACTACCAAACCTCTTTGCTGCCGCAGTCTGCCGAAGTGGCGCTGCTGGGCTGGGAAGGCTTGCTGTCCATCAGTGAATTGCTGCCCGCCTACCAAGCCCGTCACGGCGACATCACGCCACAACGCGTGATGGAGTTCATGGTGAAGGACGAGAACAACCCGTCTTCCATCATCTCGTGCTTGCGCGCTGCGCGTGAAAACGCACGCGCTGTGCGCGGCAGCCTCACCACCGAAGTGTGGGAAACGCAAAATCAAACGTGGTTGGAACTCAACCGCATCTTGAAGAGCGGTTTGTTGGAGAGCGACCCCGGCGAGTTTTTTGAATGGGTCAAGTTCCGCTCGCATCTCTCACGCGGCGTGACTGTGGGCACCATGCTGATGGATGAAGCTTTGCACTTCATGCGCTTGGGCACTTTCCTAGAGCGAGCTGACAACACCGCACGTTTGGTGGATGTGAAGTTCCACGCCGTGCATGGTGATTTGTTTGCCGATGGCACAGAGAAAACTGAGCAGCACGACTTCTACCACTGGAGCGCAATTTTGCGCAGCGTGTCGGGCTTTGAGATTTACCGCAAGGTCTACCGTGATGTGATTCACCCCGAGCGCGTGGCCGAGTTGTTGATTCTTCGCGCCGACATGCCGCGCTCGCTGCATGCGTGCTTGAACGAAGTGGTGAACAACATCTCCATGGTGTCGGACGATCGCTCGTTAGAAAGCTATCGCCGAGCAGGCAAGTTGTGCGCCGAGATGGAGTTCAGCCGCATTGAAGAAATTTTGGCCAATGGGCTGCATGCCTACCTCACGCAGTTTTTGGACCGCGTGAATGAAATTGGCGCAAGCATCAGTCGGGAGTTTTTGGTCCCGAATTGATTCGGGGATTAACCGCCGCGACGCATCATGTCGAAGAACTCGACGTTGGACTTGGTCGCCTTCATGCTCTTCAAGACCATTTCCATGGATTCGATTTCGTCCATGTTGTACATGAACTGACGCAAGATGCGGGTCTTTGACAAGATCTCGGGTGGCAACAACAACTCTTCGCGGCGTGTGCCGCTGCGGTTGAGCTGAATGGCTGGGAACACGCGCTTTTCGTACAAGCGGCGGTCGAGGTGAATTTCACAGTTACCTGTGCCTTTGAATTCTTCAAAGATCACTTCGTCCATGCGGCTGCCAGTGTCGACCAAGGCTGTGGCGATGATGGTGAGTGAGCCGCCTTCTTCCACTTTGCGTGCTGCGCCAAAGAAGCGCTTGGGGCGTTGCAAGGCGTTGGAGTCCACGCCGCCAGACAACACTTTGCCCGATGAAGGCACCACGTTGTTGTAGGCGCGAGCGAGGCGGGTGATGGAGTCGAGCAAGATGACCACATCTTTTTTCAATTCCACCAAACGCTTGGCGCGTTCAATCACCATTTCAGCCACGTGCACATGGCGTGCGGCGGGTTCGTCAAAGGTGGAGGCAATCACTTCGGCTTTCACCGAGCGTTGCATTTCGGTCACTTCTTCGGGACGCTCGTCCACCAACAACACCATCATGTGGGCGTCGGGGTAGTTGGCCGCGATGGCGTGGGCGATGTGCTGCATCATCACGGTCTTACCGCTCTTGGGCGGGGCGACGACCAAGGCGCGTTGGCCTTTGCCGATGGGCGCGATGATGTCGATGATGCGGCCGGTGATGTTTTCTTCGCCCTTGATCTCGCGTTCCAGCTTCATCTGTTCGCGGGGGAACAGCGGGGTCAAGTTCTCGAACATGACCTTGTGCTTGTTGTTCTCAGGCAGATCGTCGTTGACCTTGTCAAGCTTGGTCAGTGCAAAGTAGCGCTCGCCGTCTTTGGGGATGCGCACTTCGCCTTCAATCATGTCGCCGGTGTGCAGGTTGAAGCGGCGCACTTGGCTGGGGCTGATGTAGATGTCGTCAGTCGAGGCTGTGTAGCTGGTGTCGGGGCTGCGCAAGAAGCCAAAGCCGTCGGGCAAGATTTCGAGCACACCATCGGCAAACACTTGTTCACCCGCGCGAGCGCGCTTTTTGATGATGGCAAACATCAGCTCTTGCTTGCGCATGCGGCCTGTGTTTTCGATTTCGAGTTCTTCGGCTTGTTTCAGCACTTCAGACACATGCAGTGCCTTGAGTTCGTTCAGATGCATCTTGGGACTCCAGTAAGGGAGTTCGTTAAAAAAATTGGGGGGGAGGTCGGAGCGAGGTGAGACATACCTCTGGACCGGAATTCAAGCCCTGATGGGGAGCCGAGTAGCCTCATGGGCCGCAAGGTGAATTCGGATTTAATTATGACAGGAAAAAAGCCCGCAGACCAAATAATCTGCGGGCTTTCAGGATTGACGTTTTTGGCAGTTTTTAAGCCAATTGTTGGTCAATGAAGGCGGTCAACTGGGCTTTGCTCATGGCGCCCACTTTGGTGGCAGCCAGTTGGCCACCTTTGAACACCATCAAGGTGGGGATGCCACGGATGCCCAGCTTGCCGGGGATGTCGCGGTTTTCGTCCACGTTCATCTTGGCAATTTGCAGCTTGCCTTCGTAGGCGGTGGCTACTTCGTCCAAGATGGGGGCAATCATTTTGCAAGGACCGCACCATTCGGCCCAATAGTCCACCAACACGGGTTTGTCAGCTTGCAGAACGTCTGCTTCAAAGCTGCTGTCGGTGATGTGTTTGATCAAATCGCTGGCCATGGTTTATTTCCTCTTTCAATTGGCGATAGAGCTACAGTTGGGGCATTGTGGCAGAAACCAAGTACCCCCATGAAAACTCTCACCATTGATGTTGTCTCCGATGTTGTCTGTCCCTGGTGCTATGTAGGCAAACGCCGCTTAGAACGTGCTTTGGCACTTTTGGCAGTTCAGCACCCCGATGTGGACCCCGAAGTGCGCTGGCACACCTTCCAGCTGAACCCCGACATGGCCCCCGAAGGCATGGCCCGCGCGGACTATGTGCGCAACAAGTTTGGCGACGAAGGCAGTGCCATTTACGAACGTGTGGCTGGCGTGGGCAAAGAAGTGGGTATTCCGTTTGCGTTTGATCGCATTGTTCGACAGCCCAACACGGTCGTGGCGCACAGCTTGATTGCCGTGTCTGAGCCCGGCATGGTGCAAGACGCGATGGTGGAGGCCTTTTTCAAGGCTTATTTTCTGGACGGCCTGGACCTGACCCAAGCCTCGGTGTTGCTAGACATTGCCGAGTCAGCGGGGATGGACCGTGCGGTGGCCGAGCAACATTTGCAAAACTCGGCGCTGCACAGTCAAACCATTGACAGCGACAAAGCCGCGCGTGAAATGGGCATCACGGGCGTGCCGTTTTTCATCTTCAACCGCCAAGTGGGTTTGTCGGGTGCGCACGAGGCCGAAACCCTGTTGCAAGGCATGGTCGAGGCGATGAACGCCGCCACAGACGATTAATCTTTTTCGATCAACGGGGTTTGAAGGGGCCGGGCCACTGCCGCCACGCGGTAGATGAGGTGATAAACCAAGCCCACAAAGACGCTACCGCCCACGAGGTTGCCCAAAATCACGGGCACCAAGTTGCCCAACATGCCCGCCACGCTCAAGGCATTGCCCGCTACGCCAAGGGCGTTACCAGCAGTCACTGGCTCAACGTATTGAATGATGAGTGCGAGCTGCATGACATACATATTGGCAATGCTGTGTTCAAACCCCGCCGCCACAAAAGCGGTGATGGGGAAGACGATGGCAATCACCTTGTCTATCACGCTGCGGCCCGCCATGGCCATCCACACCGCCATGCACACCAACACGTTGCACAACACGCCTCTGAAAAATGCTTCGTGCCAGACTAGATTTTGTTTGGCCAGTGCAATTTTCAAAACGGTTGTGCCAATGGCTCCGCCATTCATGTGCGTGTGACCGCTCAGGTACACCAGCAGTGCCAAGCCAGTGGTACCCACAAAGTTGGCCGCGCACACCCAGAGCCAGTTGCGCAGCACTTCGCGCGTGGTGATTTGCCCATCCGCCCACGCCATGGCCAGCAAGTTGTTGCCTGTGAACAGCTCAGCCCCTGCAATCACCACCAAGATCAAACCTAAGCAAAACACAAAGCCGCCCAGCAGCTGGCTGACGGCAAAACTGAGGCTGGCGTCGGACTTGACGATGATGAAAAGCAAGCCGCCCAAGCCAATAAATGCCCCCGCCAACAAGCCCAGCATGACCAAGGGCAGGGTGGCCATGTGCGCTTTGGCGACGCCCACGGTTTCTACTTTGGCGGCGATTTCTTTGGGGGCATAGGCATCAGAGCCAAACAGTTCGGGCATAAGCGTTGTGGCGAGTGTTGATTTGCTGAATTTACTACTTCAACTGGCAGAATTGATGCACTCTTTGTTTTTTTCGGAGCCTATGTATGTCTCAGTCATCTTCCAACATGGTTCGCGCCTTGGTGTTGCGCGAGCTAGAAGCAGGCAAACGTGACGATGGGCTGTGGCTGCAAGCCATGTCTGAATCAAAGATGGACTCAACCAAAGCACAGGTGCGCTACTTAGAGTTGCGCACACAAGCCATGCAAGGTGATGTGAAGGGTTTGCTGATCAAGCAAATTCGCGGTGCAGTGGCGCAAGACAGTGGCGTGCGTCTAAGCAACGCCAGCTTGGCGGATTACCTGTCGGCCAAAACCCTCAACAAATAACGTTGCGCAGTTTGGGCGGCATGTCTATCGCGGGGTAACGCTTGGCCGGCTTGACTTGCGTGCGTTGGAGCGACAGCATGAGTTCTGTGTACGCCGAAGGGTCTGGCAACTTGAATTCATGTCCCATACCAATGTGTGTCGCAGCGGCTTTGCGTTGCAACAACTGAGAAACCATCATGTGGATGTAGGCGTCTTTGGCGCTGTCTGACCAGGTTTCCCACTCTTCGCGGAAGGTCTTGATGTGGGCGCGCAAAAATTTGCCCAACTCAGCACTTTCGACCTCGTGCTGGATGGTTTCGTGGGCCTTGTCGATGAAAGGCTGAATCGCATCGGGGGTTTGAATTTCTGCAGGTGCAGACGCCTTGTCGGGCGCTTCGGGAGCGCTCGGTGCAGGATCTTGGGGTGCTTCTGTGATTTCTTCGGCCATCCCACCGTATCGGCACGGGTTGAGCTTTTCTTTAGCGGATAAAGAAAAAATATAGGTGACGGGCCCGACCCTCAGCACTGGCTCCACAGTTAGGGCTGCTCGGTTCCCCGCCTGACCCAGTTGGCCGCTTCACCATGTGAGGAGGCCCGTCGAACTCAATTGTAGGACACAAGCGAGTTTTTCAAGCCCGCCGCATCAAGCTTCTTGCTTTTTTGGGGTCTTGGCTTCTTTGATGAGGTGGTGGTGGTTCGACGCGGCGCTCCACGACTGGTTCGCCAACTCAGCCGTGCGCTTAGACGCCACTTGTGCAGAGTCAATCACATGGTTGCTCATTTCCAAAGCCGATTTGAATGCGGTCAGCATCAAAGCCGAGCTGGCCAAGGAGCCATTGGGAAGGTGATCAATGGACGAGCTCAGCGATTCGCTGCTTTCAATCAATTGTTTCTGAAGCGCGTTCATGAAGGCCAGATGCTCTTGGTAACCCATTGAGTTTGTTTTCAACGCAAACTCAATCCAATCGTTGGCGGTGGCCGCCATGTGCTCGGAGGTCATCTGCATGGCCGCTGTCGAGTTTTTGGTTTGAAAAATATCGAGGCAACGTGCTTGCGCTTTCTCCATCATTTTGGTGTTTTCTTTGACCGCCAGCTCCATGAATTTCTTCATGTAGTTGGACAAAGAGTTTGAGTAAAGCGAGCTTGATTGCGTCAATAAATTGAGATGAGGCATGGATTGATCTTTCATATAGCTACCCTGTTGGTGAAGTCGGCAAACCGATGGTGTGGATGGAATGAGTCAGACGTTGACTCATTCACAGTGTCTGGTTTAGGCGCGAAAAAATGCGTTCGCTAAGCCACATACCTCTGCTTGCTCAGTCGTCGTATCGCACGAAGACATATGAGCCGGGGGCTTTGGCGATGGGGTCAAGTGCTTCGCGCTGATGCGCAGGGATTGAGCCGCTGCTGTGCGCCACAAGCCACGCATGCCATGCCGGCCACCAAGACCCGTTGACAGACCTGGCCATGTGTTGCCAAGTTTGCGGGGACTCGATACGTAAATCCAAAGGCATGGTGTGGTGCTGGTAGCTGCGATCAGTCGCGCCTGGCGGCGAAAGAATGCCTGCGTTATGTCCGCCACTGGCCAGAATGAATGTCACTTCCGATTGGGTGAGTCGGCTCACCTCATAGGCCGATTGCCAAGGCGTGACATGGTCTTTCACGGTGCCTACGGCAAACACGGGCACACGAATGTCGGACAACGAAACCGGCGCGTCATCCACTTCGTATTGGCCCAGTGCGAGCGCGTTGTGCAAGTAAAACTTGTGCAGGTATTCGCTGTGCATGGACGCTGGCATGCGGGTGACGTCGGCATTCCAAAACATCAAATCGCTCATCACATCGGGTTGTCCCAACCAGTACTCGCGGATGCGTGCAGACCAAAATAAATCACGTGCTTTCAAGAATTGAAAACACGCGGCCATTTGTCGACCGCTTAAGAAGCCTTGCTCCGCCATGATGTCTTCAAGCAAAGAAACTTGAGGTTCGTCTATGAACACGCCCAACTCGCCAGGGTTACTGAAATCTAGCTGTGATGCCAGCAACGTCATGGACGCCACAGGTGCAATCTTTTCTGCCCCTTGGATTGCGCCAGGTCGTGACAGCGCAGCAACTGCCAGCCCCAACAACGTGCCGCCCAAGCAATACCCCACGGTATGAATCGGTACGCCTTGGGTGCGCTCGGTGACGACCGCCAAATTGTTGAGGACCCCAAGCTCTAAGTAGTCCCGCATGTCGAGTAGCGCATCTGATGCATCGGGATTGCGCCAAGACAACATGAACACCGTGTGACCTTGATCGACCAAATACTTCACCATGGAGTTCATCGGCGAGAGGTCAAGGATGTAGTACTTCATGATCCATGAGGGGACGATGAAGATGGGTTCACGTTGGACGCGTTGTGTGCTGGGCGTGTACTGAATCAGTTCAGCCAAGTGGTTGCGATGGATCACTTGACCGGGTGTGCAGGCCACATCTGTGCCAATGCGAAATTGCGTTTCCTTTTCCAAACGTGGCAAGCCTTGGTGGTCTCGCCAGTCATCCATGGCGTGGGCCATGCCGTGTGCCACGCTTGCACCCTGTGTGTCGAACATGGTTTTTAAGATCGTCGGGTTCAGCGCGGGTGAATTGCTAGGCGACAGCATGTCCAGCCATTGACGGATGAAAAAGTGCATCACGTCTTGGTGGTGATGCTCCATGCCGCGCAACTGGGTCACTTTGCTCCACCAAGACTCCACCATGTGGTGCATGTCTTTGGCACCCGAGAACGGCCACGTTTGCCAGTTGGCATCGGCATAGCGTGGGTCGTCGGCGGTGAGGTCTTTCTGAGCGGCATGCGCCTCAATGGTTTGGCGCCAAGTTTCTAAGGTATGGCACATCAACAGGTTGGGTGAGGTGGCCATGTGGTAGGCCCAATCCGTGCCTGCCAGTGCCAGTGAGATGGGGGAGAGCCCACCGGTCAGCGCAGCCAGCGAGACCTCAATTTGACGGTCGAGCGCGAACGCCAAGTCAGACGCTGATCGATCTGGCGAGTCACACATATTGGGTCGATTGATCACATCTGCATTTCATGAATAAAGGAGTGAGAAAAGTCTAGCCAGCCAGAGCCCAACACATCTGTGCGATGCCTCACCCATCCGGCAATCACGTTTATCACTTTTACGTGTGATGGCGCACAGTGGGATTGACGCCCCCTTCGTACATTGAATCCGTATCAGTTTTATGTGATTCAGTATGAGCAAAACATTTGATCCATCCGTCCAGCAACTGCCGACTTGTCGCAACTGCCACAACCTGTTGGCGTCTGACAGCTCGCAAACTGGGTTTCGGTGCGGGCTGGTTTATTTCAGTCTTCCTCCGAGGGAGCGAAAGCCAATTCAATACAGGCATTACCCCGAAGTGGTGGCCGAATCTATATGTCCTGCGTGGCGTGTGAAGGCCTGACGATTTGTTGTGACGAATCATTTTGACTTTGTCATCGTGGGTGGTGGCCTTGCCGGTGTCACGGCTGCCGAGACGCTGAGGAACGAAGGCGCCCAAGGACGAGTTCTTTTGCTCACGCAAGAGGCGTATTTGCCTTACCAACGGCCGCCGTTGTCCAAAAAACTGCTGCTTCGCGAAGAGCCACCTCAGCCTAGCTTGATCTTGTCGGCATCCAAATACCAAGAGCTGTCGATTGATGTGCGCTTGGGTGCCTTGGTGACCTCGGTGCAACCCCTGAACCAAACGTTGCGCACGCTCACGCATGAGTTGATCCATTACAAAAAACTACTCATCGCCACAGGTGTGAAACCGACCCGCTTGGCCATTCCGGGTGAGTATTTGCAGGGGGTGTATCACTTGCGTACCTTGCTGGATGCGCAAGCCATTTGGCGCACCATGCAACACGCGCGGCATGCCGTGGTGATTGGTGGCAGCTTGATGGGGCTAGAGGTGGCTGCAACGCTGCGCCAAAAGGGGCTAGAGGTGACTTTGATAGAACGGGACAGTGTTTTAGAAAAACTCAGCACCCCAGAAATTTCCGTTCACTTTCAACAAAAACTAGAGGCACAAGGAATTCAAGTCTTGGTCAGCGACATGCCTAGGTCATTTGAAGGAAGAACCGTGGTCGAGTCGGTGACCACCGCCGCAGGAAAAACCATCCCCTGCGAGTTGGTGGTGGTGGCTGCGGGTGTAGAACCCGACATCCACTTCTTAAAAACCAGTGGCCTCAAGTTGGACAACGGCGTGCGTGTGGATCGTTTTCTTTGTACCAACAATCCCCATGTTTTTGCCGCAGGCGATGTGGCCAACTTTCAGGATGAGGTGTTCCATTGCCAACACCGTGTTGAGCATTGGGACAACGCTGTCAAACAGGGGCGTGTCGCGGCGCGCAACATGCTTGGACAGCATTTGCCCTATGCCGAGGTGAGTTACTTTTACAGCCATGTGTTTGACCAGAGCTTCACCTTGTTGGGCGTGGTGAACCAGCATGCTGAAAAAATTGAACGGGGTTCATTGGCTGAAGGTTCGTACGCCTCGTTTTTTTTGAAAAACGACATCCCCCGAGGTTTGTTTGCCTTAGGGAGACCGACAGACGAAATCAAGGTGACGGAAACATTGATCAAGCACCGTGTGAACCTTCATGCGCTCAAGCATGAGCTGTCCAATCCTGACTTACGGTTGAACCACATTCCCAATCAGACCATCTTCATCTTGCAAGGTGGCGGTGCATTTGGCGCCTTTGAGTGCGGTGCCGTCAGCGCCTTAGACGCCGCGGGCGTGCGGCCTGATATCGTGGCGGGCATTTCGATTGGCGCGTTCAACGGTGCCATCATTGCGGGCAATCCGCATGACCCGGCTTCAGCGCTGAAAGCGTTTTGGCGAGACCTTGCTTTGGTGTTGCCTGAGGTGCCAGAAGAGAATTTGCGGCGTTTTTTTGCTTCTCAACACGCGGTGTGGTTTGGTGTGCCAAATTTTTTCAAACCACGCTGGCTCATGTCGACGCTCAAGTCTGAGAACACATCCGCTCGGTGGCCAAGTTTCTACGACTTGACGCCAGCCAAAGCGTTGCTCACACGGTACGTTGATTTCAGCCAACTCAAAAGCAGCCCCATTCGTTTGCTGATTCAAGCGGTGGATGTGCAGACCGGTGAGTTGGCGATGTTTGACAGTTACATCGATGACATCACGCCTGCGCATGTGCTGGCCAGTGGTAGCTTGCCACCCGCGTTTTCTTGGACATCAATCAAAGGTAAAAAATATTGGGACGCGGGCATCGTCAGCAACTCACCGTTAGAGGATGTGCTGGCACGCTGTGGCTCTGCAGGCAAACGCGTGTTCATCATCGATTTGTTCCCCGGTAAACGTACCTTGTTGCCGCAAAACTTGTTGGATGTGATGGGGCGGCGCGATGAAATTGTGTATGCCGAGCGAATTCATACGGATTTACGGATGAGCAATTTGGTGCGTGAGTACCAACGTTTGGTCGAAGAAATCGTTCACGAATTGCCCGCTGACGCGGCTAAGCGCATTCAGCATCAACCGCGATTCATTCAGCTGATGGGCGGCGAAGCGCCCATGGCCATCACCCGCATCGTGCGTGAGCACAGTGGCCATGTGCCGTTTGCCAAGAGTTATGACTTCTCCCTCAAAACCATTGAGCAATTAATTCACGCCGGTTACCGCATGGCTAAAAAAGCCATTGGCTTGTGATTTAACTGTCTTTGGCTTCGGGGTTGCGAACCATCAGCACAGGTACGGGGGCGAGTCGTGTGACTTGCTCGGCACCGCTGCCCAGCAAGAATCGGCCAATGCCACGGCGTCCGTGCGTGCCCAACACAATCAAATCGGCCCCCCAAGACAAGGCTTCATCGGCCACCGTGTCACCGAGTCGTGCGCCTGCAAAATCAATGAGCTTGGTGTCGCCTTCAACGCCCATGGATTTCATGAACTCAAGGCCTTCGGCCAAAATTTTGGCACCGTACTCGCGTGCATATCCCACCATCTCGCCCGCGTATTCATGGCTGGAGACATAAGCCAATTCGTCAATGGCGTGAATCAATCGCACTTGGCTTTTTCGCTCAAGCGCCAATTGAAGTGCTGTCGCGACCGCCTTTTTTGAGGTGTCGCTGCCGTCTGTGGGAACTAAGATTTTTTTAAACATGGTCATGGTGATCTCCAAATAAATGTTGAGTGCATCTAAATGCCACTCGGTGCATGTCGATGGGTGAGGGACTTTTGACGTTTGGGTAACTTGTGGTGGGTTTACCAGCAGATCACCGGTAAGGAGTTGGACTTGGGTTGGCATGAGCAGTGCGCATTCAGCGTCATCCAGGCGGGGCCGTCGTTGTTTTCCATAGCTTTGGCAGCAAGTCATACAGCGGCGTTGGTTCGCGGTGCAACAACTGAACGGCCGATTGACTGTTGAAGTGTGGTGTTTTGCCTGTGACATCCGCATTGGCCAATTGCCGCATCCAAAGCATGTCGATTTGGCCGTCGGGCTGGGTGCGTGCAAAGATCAAATTCAACATGCGCTTGGCTTCTAAGCTTCCCAAACGCTCTGCCATTTTGTAGAGCCGAACAGCTTCGTTGTAATTGGCAGGAATGCCTTCGCCGCGGTGGTATTTCTGCGCTTGCTTGAACAGTGTTCGTGCATCCGCAGGCGTGGCTGGCTTGGACTTTTTGGCTTGCTCTGCCGCGCGTTGCTGTGTTTGCCGGTCTCGGATGAGCTTGGCGTTATCGGTTGCGATTTGCGAGTGCACGGCGGCACGGTCAAAGTAGGTCAGCGCTTTGTCTGTGCGGTTCAGTGAGGCGCTTTCGATGCCCAATTCGATGAGCGCATGCACATTCCCTGAATTCGCAGCCGACACCAGCAAATGCCGATTCGACAACATGCCATTTTTGCCATTGATGGGTGAGAGTTGTAGTTTTGAAACCCACGTCAAATACTGAGCGCGTGGGGCATCAATTTTTTCTAGCACGCGAATCCACTTTTTGGCCTGACTCGGATCCGGAAAATGCCCACAGCCCTGTAGCTCGCACCACGCCAGACCCGCGCTGGCCATGGCGTCTCCTTTGTCGTAACTGATCTCAAACCAATGACGCGCCTGCGCAGCATCGGCGCGAACGCCTGTGCCATGCAAATACAGCAAGCCTAAGATCCATGCGGCACGGGCTGCCACTGCATCCTCATGCGCGGATGCATGTGTGGTTTGCGTCGCCATGATTTGGAGCTGCTCCAACTCTTTGGCTTGCGCGGCGGAGAGGGGCTTGAGGTAACGCGTTTGTAAATCAGGCGTGCCGGTTTCTTGCTTGGGCTCCAGCAGCGGAGCGACGTCGGGCAAGGACTGGCTCAGCAGCTGTGCATTCTTGTCTGTCGACTGCGCTTGGCTCGTTGCAGCAACCAAAAGAGCACTCAAGAAGTACAGACGGGTTTTCATACGGTGTCATCCACGCTTGCCAGGTTCGGCGATGCGTCGGGGTGCCACGCGCCATTCCATCGTGCTTGATGTGAACTGTCCTTTGGGCAGTGCTTCGGTGTAATGCTTGGTGATGTCTTTCAAGCCTTGGATGCCCGGCATCGGTGTGAATGCTTCGGTGCGCATGGCTTCCGGCAAGCGTTGTGTCACGTCATCATCGGTAGCGACGCACAGCACGCCTTCTGTGCCCGGTGACGCGGTTTCAATCATGTAGCCAGGGTTGGGGCTCATCCAATCGGGCAGGCGAATGGCTTGGTTGGCACTGACTTGTGATTGGTTTGAGATGGGGTTCGGTATCAAGCGAATCACACCGCCCGTGGCGTTGGACAAATAGCAAGCCAAGTGCGAGGCCCGTGACACGGTGGCCGAGACAAACACTTGCTCACCCACTTCAAATTGCGAGCGACCCATCATCACGTTTTCAATTTGCAGGTTGATGCTGCGTGGCCCGTCATTCTTGCCATACGACTTGCCCGAACTTGCCGCCACTTGTTTGCTGTTGCGCATGTCCACCGGATCGGAGGCCGTGGGCGACCAGCCGTAGCGCATCAAGTTGCCGTCCATATCGAGCGAGACAAAATCGCGCAGCGCACGTTCGTAGGTGTTGAAGTCCACCACGCCCGTGACGACCATGCCATTGTCCGATTGAAAGCGACCCAGTGCGGCGCGGAATGCGGACACATTGCTGCTCTCCAGCATGGCGGTTTCGCTCAGGTAACCTTTGGAAATCAAGGAGCGTTTGACCAAGTTTTGGTGAACGCCCATGGTGCCTTCGTCATACCAATCGCGAAGTTGACGCTGAAAGTTGGGGTGTGTTTGCTCCATTGTCAAACACTGCCAATACGGCACACGTGCCCATTTGCCAGTCAGCTCAATCACCGCAAGTTCTACCAAAGTGCGGATCGCTGCACCCGAGCCTTGCGCATAGTCTTTGCCGACGTTGAACTGCCAGCCGTATTCGCTGATGCGGCCTGCTAAGTCAAGACCTTGGCCGCCATTGCCAATGACCACTTCGTTGGCCGAGTCCATGCCGGGGATGAGTGTGCGGGTGCGAAAGTCACCCAAGTGCAACTCCAACCCGATCACGGTGGCGTTGCGGTTTTTGCTGTAACCCGTTTCAAGCCGTGAACCCGATGTGCCGACGTCCATGCGGTTGTTCAGTACGTTTTGATCCACGAACGACACTGCGCCTGACAGATAAAGTGATGGGCGTTGAAGTTGAATTTGGTTGTTGTTCAACAAAATGTTGGTCAGGTTTTGCACCGTGTCTTGGCGCACCAAGTCCACTTCATAGTCGACATATCTGAATGCATTGCTCAGACGCGACATTTGCAGCAATGCTGTGACCACCATTTCTTTGGCGGCAACGGGGGCGCGTGTGGAATAGTCCGGAATTTGTTTGCTGGTGATCAACGTGGTCGGGACTTGTGCGTCCCTGAGCAATCTGTCCATGCATTGCAACGAGTCTGAAAAGCTTGACATCGAACGAACAGGACGAACCGTTGGCCTACTGGCTGCATTGCCGTAGCTTTGAAACGCGGCATCTTTGCGAACATCGGAGGGGGTGCTGCACGCTGTTAAGGACATAGCCAAGATGCAAAGCAGCGTTTTATGTAGGGGGCGGGCGTGAAAAATCATGGGATTGACGTGTCCAGGTTTTTAAGATTGATGCGCAAGATGTCAACGGCAGATGTTCACGAGATCGCCTCGCAACACAACAATTTGGGGGTCGGTTTTAGGGCCGTAGCGTGCTGTGGCTGCCGCTTGGGCGGTGTTGCTTGCGAGTTCTTGCACACAAACTTTTCGCAAGCCATCCGTGGCCACGGTATTCACGATGTTTTCATCGGTCTGTATGCCTGTTGTGTCTGCTGAGAAAGCTTTGGCGAGCAGTCGTGCCAGTTTGGCTTCCATCCACGAAGGCATTTCTTGGTTGTTGTTTTGGGCAGCAGATGGTGTCACCGGATTCAGGGGCAGCATTTCACGCATGATTTTCTGGTTCAGCGTCACAGGGTCTTCGCCAGGAACTGGCTGCGCGCCAAGTTGCCAAGCAAGCAATGTCAGCGTGAATCCAATCACGTATTTGAAACTTTCAAATGTTTTCATGATCAACCTATTTCCCCAAATCAAAAAGCAAGGTGATGACCTGTTGGTGCAAGTGCCCCAGCCATCACCTCGCAGACACTAGCTCAACTTATTGGCAAGTCAGGCAGTTGCTGTTGGAAGACACGTTTTGCAACGCTTTGCCACCCCAGCTTGCTTTGTTGATGACAGCAGAGTCTTTGATGTAAGCCATTTGCACAGTGGCTGTACGCAAGCCATCTTCACCCACGTTCGATGCAATGTTTTGGTTGGCTTGACCGCCAAAACCGCTGTTGGCGATCAAAGCGTTTTTAGTCATGACCAATTGCGTTTCGGTCATATTTGATGAAAACGTACCGACGTTAGACGCCAAGTTTTGTTGTGCTTGACCGTTGAAACCGAAAGCTTTGTTGATCACGGCTGTGTTCACCAAGACAGTGGCTTGGAGCGTGGGGTTGCTTGGGGTTGGGTTGCCACCGTTGCCATTGCCGTTGCCATTACCGTTACCGTTACCGTTGTCAGCGAAAGCAAATGCAGAGGCAGTGGTTGCAATGATGGCCAAGGCGATAGAAGTGATTTTTTTCATGATGATTTCCTTTGAAACAAAGTCGTAAAGTTTTGCCAAATATCTTTTGATACTGGCTGCTTAGACGAAACTTGAAAGTTGCCTTCTTCGTTTTGTCTGACGAGAGTTTCTAAAAATCAATCAATCCAAACAATCCACTTGATTGGGTATAACTTGTTGCATATAGACAAGGCCATCGTCTTGTGATCTGCGCAACAAAAAAGGCACCCGACAGTGTCGGGTGCCTTGAAGGCGTTGTTGAATTTTGAGAGTTAGGTCGTGTGGTTGTCGTCTCTCGCAGAGCGTGCATATTCTGCTGCTTTGTTTGACATCAAAACGGCTTGTGCTGCGAATGCTGCAGCTTTCTTTGAGGCCTCCGCTGCCACCGATGAGCCTTGGGCAGATGCGTCTTCTGCGTGGTTTGCAACTGCAAGTGCTGCCGCAGCGGCAGCAGAGGCGGCGCTTGCGGCGCTTTGTATCGCTGACTCTGCGGCTGAGGTTGCGGCACGCGCTGCGGCCTCCGCCGCTTCTATCATCGGAACTGATGCGGCCTGTTTCGCAATATCCAGACACTTCTCTGAGCAGATGGCCGAAAACTCGGCGGCTTTGGCTGCTTGTTCGGCTGACTCAGTGGCGTGCTGGGTCAGTCCACGCAGCATCAGCAAGGTGTCTGCATAACGACGGTTGGTGTCTAGGTAACTTTGCTTGAGCTCTCGAAACTCGTCGCGCATGACAGCCACTTCTTTTCTCAAAACATCTACTTCGTCTGCCATTTTTTATCCCCGTTCTCCGAGTTTGATTTGATAAGAGTCATATCGTAGCTGTTCAAACACTTGATTTGTATGCACTATTTGACGTCGCTGTGGCTGATTCCTTTTTGAGCGATTCTTTTTCTAAAGCGTGCGTTACCCCTGTCATCAAGAGTTGTGAGAGCAAGCCAAGCCATGTGTCTTTTCGTGCAAGCCACCGCCAAGGGCGGCTCGCGGCAAATCCAGCACCAGCGAGGACGGCCAGCCCCAGCATCCAGCGCGGGTGCTTTTGTGTCGTTGTTTCCAACAAACTTTTTGCATGTTGTAAGGCGGAGGTGTCCGTTGGCAGTCTGGCAGAGCGCTTCAACACGCGTTCAGCAATGGCGATCAAGAGTAGCCCGGCCAATACGTTGGGGCTTGCAGATGTCTTCGTATCGAAGGGGGCGGTGGCATCGGCTTGCGACGTTGTCACTGGATGTGCCTTGAGCCAGTTGGCAATTTCTTGTCGCGTCTGCGCGAGTTGCGCGTTGGGGTCTTGCTCAGTTGACATGGGTGTCAAGCAGCGCCATGTCTGCTGCAATTTGACCCTGTAAGGCATCCCACAAGGGATACGGTGGCTGTTGCCGCAATGCAAGCCATGTCAAAACAAGCCCCGCCAAGGGCAGGGCAGGCACCAAGACAAAAATCCACGCATGGATCAGTGCTGCGTTTGGCGTTGTGCCCCACATCATCAATGCGATGCCTAGGAAGCCGAGAAACATCACCGCGCATGCGACCAATGCCACCCACAAACACAGCCGGTAGCGCAGGTAGGCTGCTGCAAGTTCTGCTTCGTCGCGCATCAACGCGGCATAGCCCTGCATATGCTGAGCGAACAATTGCGGTCGAGCCAGCAACAAGCCCCACACTGCGGCTATGAAATCAGGCGCATTCATTTTTTGGTTTGTCTCCTCCAGTGGTATCTCAGGGTTAGCGCTTGTTGCGATGGCCGATCCAGTTGCCCAAAAACACAAGGGCTGCGCCAACGCCTGCTGCAATCAGCAAGGCTTTGGCGGGTTCGTGCTGGACATAGCCCAACGTTGACTCCCGAGCCTTGAGGGCTTGTGCACGAATTTGCTCAGACTGTTGATGCAAGGCTTGCGAGCTGCGTTGCATCAGGTCGGCCGCTTCTGTCTTCAATTCATCTATGGTCTTGTTGATCTTTGCGGCATATTCCTCTGAGTTGCACGATGCCGCGTGGGATGACGGGCTGCTTGTGCTGGGTTTTGCGGTGTTATCGGTGAGCGCGGGAGGGGTGGGCGAGGGCATAACTAAGTTCCTTTTCTAAGATGGATTGAACTTGGGGTACAGAAGATCACCCAAGGGCGATTATTTTTATGGGTCTAACGCCATATCGTTGTTCGGTATCGCACATATATATTCGTCCATCATGTACCGGTTCCTTGTGACCTAAATAATGGTTTTAAGGGATTACTTTAAGCGCCTTGCTTCTTTATCTTCTCTCCCCCCTCTGTTTGATTGCCCTGAGTTGTTTAAGGCATTGGCAGAGATGGAAAGGTATCGAAAAGTGACCATTGACCTTGTTCTTGCAGATCCACATCCAGTCGTTTTAGATGGGTTGCTTCATGTATTTCAAAATATGGAAGGTTTTTCTGTGAAATCGTGTGCAACCGATGCTGAGTCTGCACTGCAGGCTGTGATCGAATTTAAACCAGACATATTGATCACAGAGCTTTTTTTACAAAAAAACACAGGGTTGGTATTGATTGAAGAAATACAGAAAAAAGCCTTGAGTACACATGCGGTTGTCTTTACCGCAGCGTGTGTCCGCGATGTTTGCAAAGCCATTGACTTGGGGGTGCAAGGCATGGTGTCCAAGGACAAACCGAAACAAGTTCTCGCCCAATGCATCCAAAGCGTTCATGCTGGAGAAAAATGGTTAGACAAAGACCTAACCTTGCATTCACTCACCTATTTATTGGATAAAAAAGCGATCCACGTGTCTTTGCCAGAGGTCTTGACTGCCCGAGAAATGGTGGTTGCCAAAATGGTCAGTGAAGGTCTGCCTAATAAAAAAATCGCTCAAATTCTTTACATCACTGAAGGCACAACAAAATTACATTTGCATCACATTTACCAAAAGCTTAACTGCCCAGGACGAGTGGCGCTGGCGTTGCATATGCAAAGTTATGGTCTGGCGTAGTCCGTTCGATATACATCCTTCTGTGTGTTGTCGCTCGCATTGTTTTGATATATGTGCCTATATTCAATCTTCACGATGGCATTGTGTCCGTGCTTTGATATGAAAGAAAATATATGGCAATTCGTGTTTTTGTCGCGTACAACCAAAAAGTCATTGCAGAAAGTGTGGCTGCTATGCTCCGAACGCACCCAGATATTGAGGTTGTCGGGGTGTGCGACAGCCATAATTTCAATTTATCGTTACTCGAAACATTGATGCCAGATGTGACGGTGATTGGCAGCAGTGCGGTGGACAAAGACGGCAACGGCTTATATGCACTGATTGCGTCGCACGCTTCAACCAATCGCTTTGTCGTTATTTCCAGTGGCATTTCTCGCTTATCCATCAGTGAGGTATTGAAGGCCGGGGCAAAAGCCCATATTTCAATGAACAGCGAGGTCACCGATTTGATTGCCGCGATTCGGTTGGCCGCGGTTGGCTCGTGTTATTTGTGTGAGGGATCGATGCATGAACTCACCCGTGACTCGGAAGAACCCCTGTCACAAGCGATTGCTGGCAGACGTGAGTTAGGCCACCGTGAAACGCAAGTGTTAAGGTTGGTTGCAGTGGGGCAAAGTTCGAAGGAAATTGCACGTAATTTAGACATTTCGCCCAGCACCGTGGAGGTCCATCGTCGCAACATCATGCGTAAATTGGGCTTGCACAAAGTGGCTGATCTCACGCGCTTTGCCATTCGTCACCAAATGGTGGTTGTTTGAACGGGCGTGCATAGATGACACAACTTAGCCTGCAAACACCGAATTTAACAGCCCGCGTTGTGTTGCAAAAAAATGAGCGCTTGGATAAGGTTGCTTTAGACGCGCAGATCAACGAAGGCTTGAATGTGCTGGCAAAGGCGATTGGCATTTTCACCCGTAGCGATGAGTTGGATATTTCCTATGATGTCGAAATCTTAGTTCAAGATTATTCGATTATTTTAAAAGGACGTGTTGTGTCAGCGCCTGCTCCAGCGCCCAAGATTCACTTAAGTGCTGAAGAAATGCAAGCTTTATTTGAAATAAATATTTAAATTTTTATTTACTTCACTGGACGAGTCTTGATAAAAATTGAGTTGGGATAAGTTTTTCATATTCATCTTTCACGATGCCATAACATTCGCAGGCATGGCGGCTCAGCTTGTCACGGTTTAATATGGATATATGACCACGGGTGTATTTGATAAGCCCGCCATTTTGCAATTTTTTGGCGGCATGGCTAATACCTTCTCGGCGTACGCCCAAGGTCTTGGCAATTAATTCATGGGTAAATGTTAATTCGTTACCTGGAATTCGGTCTAAATTCTGAAGAATTGTTTTACACAGTTGTTGATCAATTGAGTGACGTCGGTTGCAAACGGCGGTTTGTGATGCATAACTCATCATGGCTTGCATGTATCGCAGTATCAATCGTCTAAAGGCACTTGAATTATTGAACTCTTCAAGTAGAAAGTCAGTTTTGATTCGGTAAGCCGACCCGCATCCAATGACCACCGCTTTGCTGTTGGTAGATTGCGCCCCCATAAAGGTGCAAACGCCACATAAGCCCTCATTGCCTATTTGTGCAAACTCAGCGGAGCTCCCATCTTGGAAATCGTATTGGAGTGAAATGATGCAATTAACTGGAAAGTAGACATGTTGTATGTTTGATCCGCTTTCATAAAGAATTTGATCAATTTTTAAATTGACCATTTCAAATTTGGGCTGCCATCTTTCCCATTCTGCAGTGGGTAATGCTGCAAGCAGTCGGTTGCTGGCCTTAATTGGATACATCACACGTGGGTTCACAGATGCCACCTTTTTTCAATTAACTGTGTTGAATGGAACTGAGAAATTCTATGGCCTCAAAAAGATAAGTATTGTGTGTTTGCGAACACTACTGGCATATTACTTATTCTTACAAAATGTTTTTCTAAAATTGAATTAATACATTTTCAATATACTGACTCGTGTTTGTAATTAAATTAGATGGTTTTTAATTTAAACATTTATGAGTGGTGCTATAAAAATATTTCTCTATCCTATATTTATATTTGTTTGGAATGGCACATAAAGATCTCGTTCAAAAGATATTTATTTTTAATTATCAAATTATTCATTCTGTGCTTAATCGAACAGATTGAGAGTTGTATTTATTTTTTAATCTCACACGTTGGTTTTTAGTTTTTTAAATCCACGTCAGTGGGAAAGGACGAATGTCATGTCTTCAAAAAATGTGTACCTTAATTACTTGGTTCAAAGCAAAGCAGAACCCGTGGATGCCATGCTTTCCCATGCTTCTCCTGCCTGTATTCAGTTGCTGAGCACCATTGCGGTGGCTGATTTTCAAGGTCAGCCCCTCACCATTTCTCAAATCATGGCGATGATTCACTTTGCAAGTCCTGGGACGATTCACCGACGCGTCGAATCGCTGCGCCAAAAAGGCTTGATTGATTTGATTTACAAAGATGGCAATCGACGTACCAAATACATTGTTCCCACCGAAGCTGCCAACGCTTATTTTGAAAGGATGGGTGATTTGTTGGTTAAAACTTTGTCGATTGAATCCCCGCGCCATGCGTTTTATGAAAACACCCATGAGTTAGCTCGTGCAGCATAGGTGGTGGAGCCGCTTGGCTGAGGGATGAGTGGCAGACTTGTCGGTGGGCCGGTTTATCGAGGGGGCGCTCGCTTTAGAATGAGCAGCTTATGTCCTACCTCGTGCTCGCTCGCAAATACCGCCCAAAAACCTTCACAGAGATGGTGGGGCAAGAGCACGTCGTGCAGGCGCTGACCAATGCGCTGACCACCCAACGTTTGCACCACGCGTATTTGTTCACTGGCACACGCGGTGTGGGCAAGACCACCGTGTCCCGCGTGTTGGCCAAGTCGCTGAATTGCCAAGGCGTGGACGGCACGGGGGGCATCACCGCCAACCCGTGCGGCGTGTGCCAAGCCTGTACCGACATCGATGCTGGTCGCTTTGTCGACTACACCGAGCTCGACGCGGCTTCCAACCGTGGCGTGGACGAAGTGCAAAGCTTGCTGGAGCAAGCCGTCTACAAACCCGTGCAAGGCCGCTTCAAAGTCTTCATGATTGACGAGGTGCACATGCTCACCAACACCGCGTTCAACGCGATGTTGAAGACGCTGGAAGAGCCACCTGAATATTTGAAGTTCGTGCTTGCCACGACCGACCCACAAAAAGTCCCGGTCACCGTGCTGTCGCGCTGTTTGCAGTTCAACCTGCGCCCCATGGCCCCCGAGACCGTGCTGGAGCACTTGGGCCATGTGTTGGGTCAAGAAAACATTGCTTCTGAACCCCAAGCCTTGCGCCTGTTGGCCCGTGCCGCGCGTGGTTCCATGCGCGATGCGCTGAGCTTGACTGACCAAGCCATAGCCTACGGCGGCGGCCAGTTGCAAGAAGCCGCTGTGCGCCAAATGTTGGGCAGTGCCGACCGCTCGCATGTGTTCCGTTTGATTGAGGCTTTGGCCCATGGCGATGGCAAATCGGTGGTCGAAACCTCAGAAGCTTTGCGTTTGAATGGCCTGAGCGCTGCCGCGACGCTCGAAGACATGTCGATGGTCTTGCAACGCATGGCCGTGCTGCAAGCCGTGCCCGACATGGCAGAAGCCGATGCCTCAGACCCTGAAGCTGCCGAGATGGCACGCTTGGCGGGTGTGATGCCACCCGACGAAACCCAGTTGCTTTACAGCCTGAGTTTGCATGGCCGTCAAGAGCTGGGCTTGGCCCCAGACGAATACGCCGCACTGACGATGGTGCTGCTGCGCTTGCTGGCGTTCAAACCACAAGCCTCGAATTCCGCTTCGGCCTCGGCTGAAAAAAAAACTCTAATTAATCCGCAGCGCGCTGCTTCGCCACCTGCAGCTGTGGCCTTTGCGCCAGCTGCCAGCGGTGTCGTCAAACCCGCACTAGCCACCGCCCCACCTGTTGCTCAGTCAGTTGCTCGAGCGCCAGCCGCGCACGTGCAGCAGGCGCCAACGCAAGTGGCACAGCCTCACATCGCCCCAACGCCACCTGCCGCTGCTGCACCCGTGCAACCCGCAGCTCAGCCATCGCCTCCTGTTGCGCCACGCCCCGCCGAGCCGCAACCCTCAGCCTCCGTGCAAGCCTTGCCTGTGCGCGACATGCAGCCCCGCGAAGTGGCCCCTTGGGAGGATGACCCCAGCTACGACCCCGACGGCTCAGACAGCCCTAGCTACGACCACGATTCAGATGCCGCTGTGGTGGCCATGCCCGTGCGCCAACAAGCCGAGCCCAGCGCTGCGCTTGAGCCGCAAATGCCCACCACCGACGTGCCGCACATCGAGGCCACACCCGAAGGTGAGTTTTGGCACAAGTTGGTGATGGACATGTCTGCTGCTGAAAGCATCAACGCCTTGGTGCGCGAGCTGGGTTTGCAGTCGCAGCTGGTGGCGCGTGATACCGACACTTGGATGCTGCGCGTCGAGCGCGAGTCGCTTAACAGCACCACCAGCCGCGAACGTTTGCAAAAAGCACTCGAAACCGCGGGCTACCCTGTGCGCCTGACCGTCGAAGTGGGCCGCGTGCAAGACAGCCCTGCCAAGCGCAATGCCGCTGCCGCCGCGCAGCGCCAAGCGGGGGCAGAGGCCATCATCCTCAATGACCCCTATGTTCAAAGTTTGATGCGGGACTACGGCGCCAAAATCGTGCCGGGCAGCATCAAGCCGCTTTAAGCTCAATCGCTTTATTTTTTAGTTTGTAAAAGGGAAACACATGTTCAACAAAGGACAACTCTCGGGCCTGATGAAGCAAGCCCAAGCCATGCAAGAAAACCTGAAAAAGGCACAAGACGAATTAGCCTTCGTCGAAGTCACGGGCGAATCAGGTTCTGGTTTGGTCAAAGTCTTGATGACCTGCAAACACGATGTCAAACGCATCACCATCGACCCCAGCTTGCTGGCCGACGACAAAGACATGCTGGAAGACTTGGTGGCTGCCGCCTTCAACGACGCGGTGCGCAAAGCTGCTGAAACCAGCGAAGCCAAAATGAGCAAGCTCACCGCTGGTTTGCCACCTGGCTTGAAACTGCCGCTCTAAATGAGCGACACGTCCGTGCTGGAAGGCCTGATTCAGGCTCTGCGCCGTTTGCCCGGCGTGGGGGTGAAATCGGCCTCGCGCATGGCGTATCACCTGCTGCAACATGACCGCGAAGGGGCGGAGTTAATTTCTCAGGCCTTGCACCAAGCAGCGAGTCAGGTGCAGCACTGCGAGCGCTGCCACACCTTCACCACCCAGACGGTCTGCGACACCTGCTTGGACGATGGCCGCGACACCACCCGTTTGTGTGTGGTGGAAACGCCCGCCGACCAATCGGCGGTGGAGCGCACAGCGGCCTACAAAGGGCTGTACTTTGTGTTGATAGGGCGCATCAGTCCGCTGGACGGTTTTGGCCCCAAAGACATTGGCCTGGAAAAGCTGATGGCGCGCGCCAGCGATGGCATGGTGAAAGAAGTGATCTTGGCCACCAATTTCACCGCGGAAGGTGAAGCGACGGCGCATGTGTTGAGCGAGGGCCTGAAGAAGCGTGGCGTTCAAGTGACGCGCCTAGCCCGTGGCGTGCCAGTGGGCAGCGAGCTCGAATATGTGGACTTGGGCACCATTGCCCACGCGTTGGTGGACAGGCGCGACGCTTAACGCATGGAAGGCGCAAAGCCTTCCGTTTTGCGCAGCTTTATTTCTTGGCGACCTTGGTGTCGCCTTTTTTATCGCCTTTGCTGGCAACTTGTTTCTTGCCCGAGCCTTTGCTTTCTTTGGCAGACGCCAGCTTTGTGCCTTTGGCGTTCTTGCCACCTTTGGCCGCGGCTTTGCGTTTGGCCACGGCTTCGGGGGATAAATCGAGTTTGCCGTTGTCAGCCACTTGTGCGGTCACATCACCCAATACGTTGGCATGGCGGGGCACCAGCAGGGCTGAGCCCGCTTTGATGAGCATGCGTGGCGGGATGTTGTTGATGGCGCGAAAGTCCGCCTCGCTCATGTTCACCTGTTTGGCTGCATCGGCCACTTTCATGGTGGAAGGCGCAATCCAGGCTGTCCATGTGGCCATGCGACCCAAGGTGGAGGCTTCGTAGTTGCGCTGGAACACTTCGGCGTTGTCCCAAGGCAGCAAGATGTTGGGCGAGCCAGCGGCCAGCAACACGGGGCGGTGTGCCGAAGGGTTCAAGGCTTTGAAGTCTTGTTCCGAGATGTCGGCCAGCTTGGCCGCCACCGTCACGTCCATGTCGCGTGGCAGGGGCACGCTTTGGAAGTAGGGGTGGTTGGGAATGCTGGGCAGCACCACGCCGTATTGGGGCGGGTTGCCCACAATGTTTTTCATGGCCTGTAGCTTGGGCACGTACATGCGTGTTTCCATTGGCATGTTCAAGTCGGTGTAGCCCGTGGGCAAGCCTGCGCGTTTGTTGCGCGCAATGGCTTTGCCCACATTGCCTTCGCCCCAGTTGTAGGCGGCCAAGGCCAAGTGCCAGTCACCAAACATTTTGTGCAGGCGCTCGAGGTAGTCAAGTGCTGCGCGGGTGGAGGCTTGCACATCGCGGCGGTCGTCGCGGAAGACGTTTTGTTTCAGGTCGAAGCTTTTGCCCGTGGCGGGCATGAACTGCCACATGCCGCTGGCACGTGCGCTAGACACGGCTTGTGGGTTGAACGCGCTCTCGATGAAAGGCAGCAAGGCCAACTCGGTGGGCATCTTGCGTGCTTCAAGTTCTTCAACGATGTGGAACAGGTATTTGCTTGACCGTTCGCTCATGCGTTGCAGGTAGTCGGGCTTGTTGGCGTACCACTGGGTGCGGTCGTTGACCAGGTCGCTTTCCAGGTCGGGCATTTGGTAGTTTTTACGGATGCGCTCCCACAAGTCGTTGGGCAAGTTCAGTTGCGCCACACCATCGCGTTTGGCATTGCCTTTGGTAATGGGGCTCAAGCCGCCGGGGCTGGTCGCGCCTTGCTCGGCCAAGTTGGCGCAACCTGTGAGCAGGGCGAGGCTAAGGCTAAATACAGCGAGTAAAAATCTCATTTGAAATCGTTCTTCCATTCACGAAGGGCTGCAAAGACAGCCACGTCGTTGGTTTGTTCGAGCGCTGAGAGTCCAGCGTGCTGTGCAACAGCATGTCGCACACGGGGATGTCGAGCCCGTAAAAACGGGTTGATTTGCAATTCGGTGCCCAGCTGGGCGGGCAGGGTGGGGATTCCCTGGGCTCTGAGCTGCTGGCACTGCGCCATGTAGGTCTGCAAATCTGTGTTGCCAGGTTCTACGGCGAGGGCGAATCGCAAGTTGGAAAGAGTGTACTCGTGGGCGCAGCACACCCGCGTTGTTGGGGGTAATGCCGCCAAGCTTTCCAGGGAAGCCAGCATTTGTGCGGGCGTGCCCTCAAAAATGCGTCCACAGCCGCCAGAAAACAAGGTGTCGCCGCAAAACAGCACGGGGCTGTGAGGGGCATTTGGCAGGAAGTACGCCACATGGCCCGCCGTGTGGCCTGGTACATCCATGACCTTCACCGTTTGGCCCAGCAATTCAAGATGGTCGCCGTGCATGACGGGGGTAAAGGGGGCAGGCACCTCTTCGCGGGCGGGGCCAAACACGTGGGCGCCTGTGGCGAGGTGGAGTTCGCGCACGCCGCCCACGTGGTCAGCGTGGTGGTGGGTGACTAGAATCGCGGCCAATGTCAGACCGTGGTCGGCCAGCGCTTGCAACACAGGCGCAGCGTCGCCGGGGTCGACCACCACGGCCAGTTGGTCTTGTTGCCACAACCACAGGTAGTTGTCAGAGAACGCGGGCAGTGCAATCAGCTTCATGTCATCCACACCTTTAAAAAACGATAGTTTGCCTGACTGGCTGGCGTCTCCCGCCGGGCAGTACCTGCGTGCGTGGGAACAAACCTATTTAGACCGCGCCGTGGCCGATGTGTTTGGCTTTCATGCCTTGCAACTGGGCTTTCCAGCGCTGGACGCCTTGCAAGCCAATCGCATGCCGCACCGCTGGCTGGGCTGCGATACGGACCCCGAGCCTTGGCCCTTGGGTCGCGATGTGCTGCTGACCAACTACGAAGCCTTGCCTTTTCCCAGCGCTAGCTTGGACTTGCTGGTGTTGCCCCACACGCTTGAGCTGAGCTACGACCCACATGCCACGCTGCGTGAGGTCGAGCGCGTCTTGGTGCCCGAGGGGCGGGTGGTGATTTGTGGCTTCAACCCCAACAGCCTATGGGGCCTGAGCAAGAGCTGCAAGCGTGGCTTTTCCGAGGTGGGCGAGTTCATTGGCCAACGCCGTTTACGCGATTGGTTACAGCTGTTGAGTTTTGAGGTGGAGTCCACCAGTTTTGGTTGCTACCGCCCGGCAGTCAAAACAGAGCGCTGGTTGAACCGCTTGGATTGGATGGACGAAGCGGGCGTTCGCTGGTGGCCCATCTTGGGCGCGGTCTACGGCATGGTCGCGGTCAAGCGCGTGCATGGCATGCGACTGATGTCGCCGGCATGGAAAAAAGCGGTGCCGCGTGCGGCTACGGTGGTGACGACAGCCTCCAACACGGCATCCAAAGGAATGGAATGAACACGGTAGAGATTTACACAGACGGCGCTTGCAAAGGCAACCCTGGCCCTGGCGGTTGGGGTGCTTTGCTGCGCTCGCCTTCGGGCCAAGAAAAAGAGTTGTTTGGTGGCGAGCTAGACACCACCAACAACCGCATGGAATTGATGGCCGTCATTGAAGCCCTTCGCGCTTTGAAGCGCCCCTGCGTCGTGGCTTTGTATTTAGACAGCGAATACGTGCGCAAAGGTATTACTGAATGGATTCACGGCTGGAAAGCCCGCAGCTGGCGTACGGCGGCCAAGCAACCCGTGAAGAATGCCGATTTGTGGCAGCAACTCGATGCCTTGACCCACCAAGGTGACCACGACATCGTGTGGCACTGGGTCAAGGGCCATGCCGGTCATGTGGACAATGAGCGGGCCGATGGCTTGGCTAACCGAGGTGTGGAATTGGCCTTGTCGGGTAGGTGACAGATTTTGTGAAGCTTAGGTAAATTTGTCATTTTCGAAACTAGCCGCTGGTACATTGCTTGGTTAGTTTGTCAATCACTTAAAAGAATCGCACTCATGGCCTCCAAAAAGATGTATTCCGTTGTTGCGGTCGTTGGCATTGTGGTTGCCTCGACCTTGGCTTGGTGGCTGCAAACACCCAAGTCCGATGCCGGAGCCGCCGCGGGCGTACGTCCAAGTGGCGTTGAAATCACCCAAGTCAAAAAACAAACCTTGCGTGACGATGCCGAGGCGGTGGGCACGTTGCGCTCTTCACAAAACGTGATGCTGCGTCCTGAAATAGCCGGTCGTGTCTTGTCGCTGGGCTTTGCCGATGGTGCGCGTGTGCGTGCTGGCCAAGTGTTGGTGCAAATGGACGACACCCTGCAACGCGCCGAAGTGCAGCAGTCGCTCGCTCAAATGTCGGTTGCCCGTGCCAACCACAAGCGCAACCAAGAGCTGGTGGCCCAAAGTTTCATCGCCCAGCGTTCTTTGGACGAGAGTGCTGCTGCGTTGCAAGTGGCCGACGCCCAACTGGGTTTGTCGTGTGCGCGTTTGGAGCGCATGCGCTTGATCGCGCCGTTCAACGGCGTGGTCGGTATTCGCAGCGTCAACGTGGGCGACTATGTGAAGGACGGCGCTGATCTGATCAACCTCGAAAACATCGGCAGCTTGTATGTGGACTACCGCTTGCCCGAGCGCTACCAAACCAAGGTGATGCCAGGCCAAACGATTGAGGTCAAGCTCGATGCGTTCAGTGGCCGCTTGTTCAAAGCCAAAGTGGAAGCGGTCGATCCTTTGATTGATGCCAATGGCCGATCCATCGGTGTGCGTGCGTTGCTGGCCAATACGGCGGGAGAGCCGATCTCTGTGGGTGGTGGCAAAGGCCCTGCCACCCAAGCTGCGCCTGCTGCTTCAGCTTCAGCGCCTACGGTGGCAGCCAAGCCTGCGGCATCCGGACCCGTGGTTGCATCCACTGCAAACCGTGGTGCCGCTTTGCCTTCGCCTCAGAGCTTGGGCTGCCCCTCCAATATGTTTGACCGCACGCGCACCAGCGCAGGTGGCGAGCAAAACGGCCCCTTGCGTCCGGGCATGTTTGCCCGCGTGACGGCGGTATTTGCGGTCAAGCCCAACGCCTTGGTGGTGCCTGAAGAGGCCATCGTGCCTCAGGGTGGCAAGCAGTTTGTCATCAAGGCGGTGGCACCGTCTGAGTTGCCTGCACCTGCTGCCAGCGCTGCGGCAAGCGCACCTGTGCTGCCCCCTGATACCAAGCTGGTGTCTCAGCGCGTGGAAGTCAAGCTGGGCATCCGCCGTGGTGGCCAAGTGGAGATCACCGATGGCTTGGCAGAAGGCGACACCATCGTGATCGCTGGTCAACAGCGTTTGCAAAAAGATGGCTCGCCTTTGCGCGTGGTCGAGTTGGGCCGAGGCTCAGCCAATCCCGCATCGGCGCCTGCATCAGCCTCTGCATCAGGTGCCGCTTCTGGCGCATCGGGGGCTGATGCCGCCAATGCAGCCTCTCAAGCCGCCAGCCGCTAACCCGAACGCAAAGAGCTCACATGCAGTTGCCTGAGATATCCATTCGCCGCCCGGTGTTCGCCACCGTGCTGTCGCTGCTCATCGTGTTGGTGGGCGTGGTGTCGTTCACCCGCTTGAACGTGCGCGAGTACCCCAAGATTGACAACCCCGTGGTGACGGTGGAGACCAAATACACCGGCGCGTCCAGCGCGGTGGTGGAGTCGCAAGTGACCAAGGTGCTGGAAGATTCGCTCTCAGGCATTGAAGGTGTGGACGTCATCACCTCGTTGAGCCGCCAAGAGCAAAGCCAAATCACCATCAACTTTGTGTTGTCGCGTGATGCCGATTCAGCCGCCGCCGATGTGCGTGACAAAGTCAGCCGCGTGCGCCAGCGTTTGCCGCAAGGCATTGACGAGCCGGTGATTGCCAAGGTTGAGGCTGATGCCTTCCCCGTTATTTGGTTGTCGTTCAGTGCTGACACCTTGAACGTGTTGCAGCTCACCGACTACGCCAACCGCATTGCCAAGCCCATGCTGCAAACCGCGCCGGGCGCGTCTGACGTGCGTGTGTATGGCGAGCGCAAATACGCCATGCGCATTTGGCTAGACCCAGATCGTTTGGCTGCCTACAAGCTCACCACGCAAGATGTGGAAGACGCGCTGCGTCGCTCCAACGTGGAAGTGCCTGCTGGCCGCATTGAAAGCAAGCTGCGCGAGTTCAACGTCACAGCCTCCACGGATTTGCAAACCCCAAGCGAATTCAGCAATGTGGTGGTGAAGTCCGTCAACGGCATTCAAGTGCGCATTGGCGATGTCGCCCGTGTCGAACAAGGCCCTCAGGCCGAGCGCACCGCGACGCGTTTGAACGGCAAAGAAGCCATCACCTTGGGCGTGATCCGCAACGCCACGGCCAACCCGCTCGACCTGAGCGCGGCGGTGCGCAACATGATTCCGAAGATCAAAGAAAACTTGCCGCCAGGCGTTGAAATTGAAATCGCCAACGACAACTCGGTGTTCATTGACCGTTCGATCAAGGCCGTTTACCAAACCATTTTGGAGGCTGCCATTTTGGTGGCCTTGGTGATCTTTGTGTTCTTGCGCACTTTGCGTGCGTCCATCATTCCCTTGGTCACCATTCCTGTGTGTTTGATCGGCACATTTGCATTGATGGCCATGTTTGGCTTCACCGTGAACACGCTCACCATGCTGGCGCTTGTGTTGGCGATTGGCTTGGTGGTGGATGACGCCATCGTGGTGCTAGAAAACATTTACCGGCACATTGAAGAAGGCATGTCACCGTTTCATGCCGCCATCAAAGGCGCCAAAGAAGTGGGTTTTGCGGTGGTGGCCATGACCATGACCTTGGCTGCGGTGTACGCGCCATTGGCCTTCACGCCGGGGCGCACGGGTAAATTGTTCACTGAGTTTGCGTTGGCCTTGGCGGGTTCGGTGGTGGTGTCGGGCTTTGTGGCGTTGACGCTCACACCCATGATGTGTTCCATCATGCTCAAGCACAACCACAACCCCAGTTGGTTTGACCGCACGATGGAGCGTCAACTGGAACGCCTCTCCAACGGGTATGGCCGCCTCTTGCAATGGACCTTGTCGCGCGGTGTGGTGTTTGGCCGTGAGATGTCGCGTCGTTGGCTGGTGGTTGGGGTGATGGTGCTGGCCGGTATCGGCACGTGGACCTTGCTGAAAACCACCAAGAGCGAATTGGCCCCCATGGAAGACCGTGGCGTCATCTTGACCGTCATCAACGGCCCCGATGGCGCGACGATGGACTACACCACGCGCTACACCATGGCCCTTGAAAAGATGGCCGACAAATACACCGAGTTCGACCGCATCTTCACCGTGGTGGGTAACCCCACCGTGGCGCAAGGCAACGTGTTTTACCGCGCCAAGCCTTGGGAAGATCGCAAAAAAACCACCTTGGAAATTGCCCGCGACATGACACCCGCTGTGGCTGGTTTGCCCGGTGTGACCGCGTTCCCCATCACGCCACCTTCGCTGGGTCAGCCGTTTCGCGAGCGTCCTTTGAACTTCGTGATCTTGACGTCGGACAGTTACCAAAACCTCGCGCAAGTGGTGCGCAGTTTCCAAGAAGAAATTGCCAAGAACCCAGGCATCGTCAGCGTGGACACCGACCTGCGTTTGAACAAGCCCGAAATCAGCATGGAGGTGGACCGCGAGCGCGCCGCTGACATGGGCGTGCCCGTAGACCAAATTGCCCGCGCGGTGGAAACCATGATGGGTGGCCGACAAGTCACGCGCTACAAGCGCGAGGGCGACCAATACGACGTGATTGTGCAAACCGCGCCCACAGGCCGTGACACGCCTGACGACATCGAACGCGTGTTTGTGCGCGGCAAGGGCGATGCCATGATCCCTCTGTCCGCTTTGGTGAAAACCAAAGAGGTGGTGGTGCCGCGTGAGCTGAACCACTTCAGCCAGCGCCGCAGCGCATCCATCAGCGCCAACTTGGCGCCGACCTATTCCTTGGGCGAGGCGATCACCTTCATGAATGCGACAGCGCAAAAGGTGCTCAAGCCCGGTTACTCCACCGACCTCAACGGCACCTCGCGTGAGTTCGTCAAATCATCGGGCTCGTTGGTGATTGTGTTTGTGCTGGCCTTGTTGTTCATCTTCTTGGTGTTGGCCGCGCAGTTTGAAAGCTTTGTGGACCCACTGGTCATCATGCTGTCGGTGCCGCTGTCGATGGTGGGCGCATTGTTGGCGTTGCAGTTCAGTGGCGGCACGCTCAATGTGTTCAGCCAAATCGGCTTGATCACCTTGGTGGGCCTCATTACCAAACACGGCATTTTGATTGTGGAGTTCGCCAATCAGTTGCGCGAAGAAGGCATGGAGCTGTTCGCTGCGGTCACGCAATCCGCCACCTTGCGTTTGCGCCCGATTTTGATGACCACCGGGGCGATGGTGTTGGGTGCGATTCCATTGGCTTTGGCCAGTGGCGCAGGCGCTGAAAGCCGCAAGCAAATTGGTTGGGTGATTGTGGGTGGCATGAGCTTGGGTACCTTGCTCACCATCTTTGTGGTGCCCACCATGTACACCTTGTTGGCGCGCAACAAAGTGCCGGGCGCCATCACCATTCGCCATGAAGACGAGGACGTGGGTGCTTGACACCCACCTTCGAATTCACGCTTGACGCTTTGCGTCTACGGGGGCGCTTAAATAGCGCCCTCAAACATCAATACATCCACCTCGTCGCCCACCGCGACATTGCCTTGCGCGTGATGCAGCACGATGAGGCCATTGCCTTGCACCATCGAGCTCAGCACGCCTGAGCCTTGGTTGCCGGTGGTGCGCACCTGCAGCGTACCGTCGGGCGCGCTGCTGACAAACCCACGTTGGTATTCGGTGCGGCCCGCTTTTTTACGCAGGGGCTCTAAGCATTTGGCGCGCAACAGTGGCGCAGCTTGTGCGGTGCTGCCCATCATGCGCAAGAGTGCAGGGCGCACAAACGCAAGAAAAGTCACCATCACAGCCACGGGGTTGCCGGGCAGGCCAAACAAAACCGACTTGCCAATGCGACCCACGGCCATGGGTCGGCCTGGTCGCATGGCAATTTTCCAAAACGCCACGTCACCCAACTTTTTCATCATGGCTTTGGTGAAGTCGGCTTCGCCCACGCTCACGCCACCGCTGGTGATGATGGCGTCGGCCTCCCGTGCCGCTTTGGCAAACGTGGCTTCTAATAAGGCCGGGTCGTCGCGCACCACGCCCATGTCAATCACGTCGCAGCCCAAGCGTGTGAGCAGGCCAAACACGGTGTAGCGGTTGCTGTCATACACCGCGCCTTCGCGTGGCGCTTCGCCCAAGCTCAGCACTTCGTCGCCGGTGGAGAAATACGCCACGCGCAAACGGCGGTGCGCTCGCACATCGGGCAGGCCAAGGCTGGCGATGAGGCCCAAGGCTGCGGGTGTGAGGTGTTGGCCTGCGTTGAGCGCAGGCTCGCCTTGCATCAGGTCTTCGCCTAGCAAGCGGCGGTTGTCGCCAGCTTTCAAGATGTTGGGCGGAATGGTGACGGTGGTCACATCGTGTGCGCTGACGGTTTGGCAGAACTCTTGCGGCACCACGGTGTCTAGGCCGTCGGGCAGGATGGCGCCGGTCATGATCTTCAGGCATTCGCCTGCGTTGACCTTGCCTTGCCAGGCTTTGCCCGCCAGTGCAGTGCCCAGCACGCGCAGGGTGAGGGGCTGATCGGCTTGTAGCTGAGCTGCATCAAACGCAAAGCCATCCATGGCCGAGTTGTTGTGTGCAGGCACGCTGATGGGCGAGATGACGTCTTGCGCCAGTACGCGGCCCAGTGCGTCAAACAAATACACGTCTTGCGATTCGTCAGCAGACACGGGTTGCACGAGCTCATGCAAAAACGCGTTGACTTGGTCCACGCTCAAGGCTTGTGGGTCGTAGCCTTGCAGGGCGGCGGCGATGTCGTCGATGCTTTTCATGGCGCGGCGTTTTCGAGGGCTTGCAGTTCGTTCAAGGTATTGACGTTGGCAAACGCCAGCGGGTCATCACCCGGGGCGTCAAAGGCCACGACCACAGTGTTGTGCTGTGCGGTCCATGCGTCAATCTTGCGGCCACCGGCGTGGGTGAACTTGACCAAGCTTTCAGACAACTCAATCTTCATCAAGCAAAACACCGGTTGCGTGCGAATTTGGGTTTGGCCTTGGTCATCGGTCTCGGGTGCTGCGGCCATGGCGATGTTGGCGTTTTCGCGCACCATGGCTGCGGCCAAACGCTCGGCCAGGTCGAGTGGCAGGCGCGGTGTGTCGCACGGCACGGTGAGCACGTAGGGTGTTTCGGCGCGCTCTAGGCCCACCAAAAAACCCGACAGCGGCCCGGCAAAGTCAGCCGAGGCATCGGGCCATACAGAGGCTCCAAACGACTCATAGGCCGAGAGGTTGCGGTTGGCGTTGACCATCACGGTTTCTACCTGGGGACCTAGGCGCATGAGGGTGTGCAAGGCCAGCGGGATGCCGTTGAAGTTTTGCAAGCCTTTGTCCACGCCGCCCATGCGGCTGCCTCGGCCTCCGGCCAAGATGAGGCCGGTGATGTCTTGGGGTTCAATGCTGTGTGTCATGCGGGTGTGTTGGTTAGGGCTGCTTAGCCACCGATGTAGCTCATCTCGACGCGACGTGCCGCAGATGAACCGTCGGGTGAGCTGTCGGCGGGCAGGGAGGCGCGGAGTTCGGAATAGCGGTCGTCGCGGCCTTGCCAAATATGGCCGATGGCCGACGCAATATCGGCATCGCTGGCTTTCCCCCCTCGCATGAGGCTGCGCAAGTCATAACCCTGTGTGGCAAACAAACAAAGGTAGAGCTTGCCTTCGGTGGAGAGGCGGGCGCGGTTGCAGTCGCGGCAAAACGCTTGGGTCACGCTGCTGATCACACCCACTTCGCCCAAGACAGGATCGAACACGCCTGCGGCGTTGGCATAGCCCCAGCGCTGCGCGGTTTCGCCTTGTGCGCTGGCCTCTAAGGCCACGAGTGGGAATTCTTGTTGCAGGCGTTGAATCACGTCGGCAGAAGGCAACACATCGTCCATGCACCAGCCATTGGTCGCGCCCACATCCATGTATTCGATGAAGCGCAGCGTGATGCCGCTGCTGCGGAAGTGGCGGGCCATGGGCAAGATTTGGTCGACGTTGGTGCGACGCTTGACCACCATGTTGACTTTGAGGCCGGTCAACTGGCCGTTGGCATCCAGCCCCAAGCCTGCGTCTTTGGCGGCGGCAATGCCGTCGAGCACATCGCTCACGGGAAAGTCCACATCGTTCATGGCGCGGAACACGGCATCGTCCAAGCCGTCTAGGCTCACGGTCACGCGGTTCAGGCCCGCGTCTTTGAGTGACTTGGCTTTGCGGGCCAACAGCGAGCCGTTGGTGGTGAGGGTGAGGTCTAGCGGCGTGCCGTCAGGCGTTTGGATATTGGCCAGCTGGTCCACCAAGATTTCAAGGTTTTTGCGCAGCAGAGGCTCGCCACCGGTGAGACGAATTTTGCGCACGCCGTGGGATACAAACACTTTGGCAAGGCGAGTGATTTCTTCAAAGTTCAGCAAGTCACCATGAGGCAGGTAGGCGTAATCTTTGTTGAACACCTCTTTGGGCATGCAGTAGTTGCAGCGAAAGTTGCAACGGTCGGTCACGCTGATGCGCAAGTCGTGTAGGGGACGACCCAAGCTGTCGCTGAGCAAACCATTGGCTGCAATGGGTTGCAAAGGGAGGGTGGCCGGTAAGGCAAGGAGCCGTTGATCGACCAAGGGAATCACGCGTTCAGACATGTTTTGATTTTGCCTGAGCCACGAATCCCCTAAGCCTTGATGTAGATCAGTGCGACAAGCGTTGAGACGGGGCAAAGTAGGGGCATTGCAATTGATAGGAGTAACCCCATGAAAGCTTGGATTGACCTTTTTTCGACCGACTACGGCTTGATGAGCGTGGCCGTGATTGCCTTTGTTTTGGTGATGGCGGTGTACTTTTTGCGTGTTTTCTTAGGCTTGATGGACGAAACGGGTAAAAGTACCCACGAATAAAGGTTTCGCAGACAACGCAGAGACGCAAGCCCCGTGAAAGTAAAATCGGGGCTAATCCTCTGTGTTTCTTTTTTAACTTTTATAACAAGACAACCATGTCCCTGAATCAAGTCACCCCCGGTAGCAAAGTTCCTGAAGCCTTCAACGTGATCATCGAAATCCCGATGAACTCGGATCCCGTGAAGTACGAAGTTGACAAAGAGTCTGGCGCTCTGTTCGTGGACCGCTTCATGGGCACGGCCATGCATTACCCCACCAACTACGGCTATGTGCCACAAACCATCGCTGGCGACGGCGACCCTGTGGACGTGTTGGTGATGACACCTTTCCCATTGCCACCCGGCGTGGTGGTGCCTTGCCGTGCGCTGGGCATCTTGTTGATGGAAGACGAAGGTGGCGTGGACGGCAAAGTGTTGGCAGTGCCGACCGAGAAAATCTTGGCTCGTTACAGCAACATCAAGTCATTGGCTGACATCCATGAGTTGCAGTTGCAACAAATCGCCCACTTCTTTGAGCACTACAAAGACCTCGAAAAAGGCAAGTGGGTCAAAGTCAAGGGTTGGGAAGGCATTGAGTCTGCCCACAAAGAAATCTTGGACGGCATGGCCAACTACAAGAAGTAATTCTTGGTTGTGTTTACCGAAAGCCCGCTTTGGCGGGCTTTTTTGTTTCTGCGGGCTTTTTATGCCTGCTTGACTATTGAGGCTCTTGGCGTTTGAAGGGGCTGCGCTCGGCCAAGTGGTCGAGGTAGTTGTCAACACCCGCTGACTCACGTTCAAGAAACCGTTCCACGGCATCTGCAAACGCGGGGTGGGCCAGCCAATGTGCGCTGTAGGTGGGGACGGGCATGAGGGCGCGGGCCATTTTGTGTTCGCCTTGCGCGCCACCTTCAAAGCGCTGCACGCCGTTGGCGATGCACCAGTTGAGTGGTTGGTAGTAGCAGGCTTCAAAGTGCAGGCAGTCCACGCGCTCTAACGCGCCCCAGTAGCGGCCATAGGCAACGGCCTCTGCGCTGCCTAGCCCCTGCACAGCCACCAAGCTGCTGGCGATGGGGCGGTTGTCGCGCTCGGCCACAAACAGCACCCAGTTCTCAGGCATGTCGCGCTGCATGTGTTCAAAGAAGGTGCGGCTCAGGTACGGCGCGTTGCCGTGTTCGAGGTAAGTGCGCTCGTAGCATTGGTAGAAAAAATCCCAGTCAGTCGTGCTGATGGCGGAGCCGACTGAGGTGCGAAACGTCACGCCTGCATCGGCCACGCGGCGGCGTTCTTGTTTGATTTTTTTGCGTTTCTCTTGGGAGAGGCTGGCCAAGAAAGAATCGAAGCTCTCAAAGGGCGTCCCTTGCAGGTCGGCGTTGTGCCAATGGAATTGCACGGTTTGTCTCTGCATCAGGCCAAGGGCGTTGCAAACAGCACGGTCGTCGGGGCTGGTGAACAGCAAATGCAAGGAGGACAGTTGGTGCTGTTGCGCCACGTCGAGCATGGCTTTGAGCAAGGCTTGGCGAGCGATGGCATCCACGGCCAGCAAGCGTGACCCCGGCACGGGCGTGAATGGCACGGCACACGTGGCTTTGGGGAAGTAGTTCAGGCCGTGGTCGGCATAGGCGTTGGCCCATGCCCAGTCGAACACGTATTCGCCGTAGGAGTGGTCTTTGATATACAGCGCACTTGCAGCAGCCAAGGACTCGTCTACCCAAAGCGTGACAAATTGCGGCGTCCAACCCGTCTCGGGTGTGGCACTGCCGCTGGCGTGTAAGGCGGCCAGATAAGCGTGCTGCATGAAGGGCGAGGGTGCATCTTGCTGCGCGAGCAGTGCATCCCACGCGGCAGCAGGGATATCGAGCGGGCTCGCGTGGACGCGGATGACATAATCCATTTGCTTTTTTAGACCTGTTTTACTTTGGACACGTGCCTGCTGCCATGACTCTCAAAATTTGTGTTGCTCAATTGAATTTCGTGGTGGGCGACATGGCGGGTAACGCCCAGAAGATCATCGATTGCGCCACGGCCGCGTATCAAGACGGTGCCCGCTTGGTGCTCACGCCCGAGCTGTCGCTGTGCGGCTACGCTGCCGAAGATTTATTCCTTCGACCCTCATTCATCCAAGCCTGTGATGATGCCTTGAAAACTGTGTCCGCTGCCTTGAGCGGGTTAAAGGGTTTGCATGTGGTGGTGGGGCACCCTTCGGGTGGCGATGAGCGCACACGTTCGGTGTCGGTGCAACGCCGTTTCAACATGGCGAGTGTGGTGTGTGAGGGCCAAGTTGTTGCGTCTTACGCCAAGCGTGAGCTGCCCAATTACCAAGTGTTTGACGAGCGCCGCTATTTCGTGGCGGGCAACCAGCCTTGTGTGTTTGACGTGGCTGGCACGAAAGTGGGTCTGTTGATTTGTGAAGATGCTTGGTTTGATGCGCCTGCTGCGGACGCCAAAGCGGCAGGTGCCGAGCTGTTGGCCGTGATCAACGCGTCGCCATTCCATGTGGGTAAGGGCGACGAGCGCGAGCAAGCGATGCGTAGCCGTGTGCAAGCGACAGGTTTGCCTTTGATTTACGCGCATTTGGTGGGTGGGCAAGACGAAGTGGTGTTTGAAGGCCGCTCGTTTGCACTCAATGCCAATGGCGCGTTGGCAGGGCGTGCGCCTAGTTTCGAAGTGGCAACGTTCACGGTCGATGTGACGCGTGAGCAGGCGACACAGGCGCCGTCTAGCGGCGGCTCTGCGAAGATTCATCTATCGAGCGATGTGGCAGAAGACGGTTCGCTTGAAGCCGACTTGTGGCACGCCTTGGTGCTGGGCGTGCGTGACTACATTGGCAAAAACGGTTTTCCTGGTGCCTTGTTGGGACTGTCTGGCGGGATTGATTCGGCCTTGGTGCTGGCCATTGCTGTGGATGCTTTGGGTGCAGACAACGTGCGCACGGTGATGATGCCGTCGCCGTACACGGCCGAGATCAGCTGGGTCGATGCGCGTGACATGGCCAAACGCATGGGCGTGCGCTACGACGAGGTGTCCATCGTGCCGGAGTTTGAGGCGTTCTTGGGTTCGCTCAAGGCCGACTTTGAAGGCACGCAGCTGGACACCACCGAAGAGAACATCCAAGCCCGCATTCGCGGCACGTTGCTGATGGCGTTGTCCAACAAGTTCGGCTCCATCGTCTTGACCACCGGTAACAAGAGCGAAATGGCCACGGGCTATTGCACGCTCTACGGCGACATGGCGGGTGGATTTGCGGTGCTGAAAGACGTGGCTAAGACCTTGGTGTTCAAGTTGGCGCGTTGGCGCAATGCCCATGACCCGTATGGCACCGGAACCGATCCCATTCCTGAGCGCATCATCACGCGTCCGCCGAGTGCTGAGTTGCGCCCCGACCAAACTGACCAAGACAGCTTGCCGCCGTATGAGGTGTTGGACGAGATCATTGCGCGCTTCATGGAGAACGACCAAAGCTCAGACGACATCATGGCCGCAGGCTTTGCGCGTGCCGATGTGGAGAAGGTGACCCGTTTGATTCGCATCAACGAGTACAAACGCCGTCAATCGCCCGTGGGGATTCGTGTGACCCATCGCAGTTTTGGCAAGGATTGGCGTTATCCTATAACCAATAAATTTCGCGCCTGACCAGGCCCTTCCATTGAACCCCAAGGATTCGAATCATGAAGCAAATTACCGCTGTTATCAAACCATTCAAACTCGAAGAGGTGCGCGAAGCATTGGCTGAGTGTGGTGTGACCGGTTTGACCGTGACTGAGGTCAAAGGCTTTGGCCGTCAAAAGGGCCATACCGAGTTGTACCGTGGTGCTGAGTACGTGGTCGATTTTTTGCCTAAGGTGAAGATTGAGGTGACCGTGAAGTCCGCTGACGTGGACAACTGCGTGGATGCCATCGTGCGTGCCGCTCGCACTGGCAAGATTGGTGACGGCAAGATTTTCATCACGCCCGTGGAGCGCGTGGTGCGTATCCGCACGGGTGAGTTGGACGAAACAGCGATCTGATTTAGCGATTTAAGTTTCGTTTTTCAAATGCAAAAGCCGCAGCCTATCAGGGCTGCGGCTTTTTTTATGCGTGTGAAATTAGAGGCCAGCCAGTTGAGGTTCAGGCGAAAAACCTGCAGCTTGCACCAGATCTTGCAGCAAGGCGGTTGGCTCTGTGCCGCTGCGAATCAAATCCATCTGCCAATCGTTCAAAAACCCTTGGCGCACACTGTTTTGTGCGAATTGCAGCAAACCGTCGTAATAGCCCTGAGTGTTGAGCAAACCAATGGGCTTGTCGTGATAACCAAGCTGGCGCCAGGTCCACACCTCAAAGAACTCTTCAAAGGTGCCAATCCCGCCGGGTATGGCTAAAAACACATCGGCACGTTCGGCCATCATGTGTTTGCGCTCGTGCATGGTGTCCACCACATGGAGTTCGGTACACGCGGTGCGGGTGTTTTCTTTGGTTTGAAGCGCTTTGGGGATGATGCCCACCACGCGTCCACCCGCGTCAGCGGTGGCTTGTGCCACCAGGCCCATCAAACCGTTGTTGCCGCCGCCGTACACCAGTTGGCCGTTGTGTTGACCAATCCAAGTGCCAACTTGGCGAGCCACATTGGCGTATTCCGGCTGAGCGCCGCTGCGCGAACCGCAGTAGACGCAAACAGAAAAAGCTGGGTTGTTCATGAACGTCTTCAAGCGAAAAAGTTGGCGTAGATGGCTGCGGCCCAAACGGCGATACAAAGCAGCAAGCTCAAGAGCACGGCAGCGCTGCCTGTGTCTTTGGCACGTTTGGCCAGTTCGTGCCATTCGGGGCCAATGCGGTCGATGGCCGATTCAATGCCTGTATTCAGCAATTCAATGACCAAGACCAAGACGACGGTGCCCATCAACAAGGCTGTTTCAAGCCAAGTTTGGCCGACGTAAAAAGACAAAGGCACTAAAAGGAATGATCCCATGGCTTCTTGGCGAAAGGCTTTTTCATGCCATCCCGCTTTGAGTCCGCTCAGTGAGTAACCGAAGGCGTGCCAGACGCGGTCGAGGCCAGTTCTGTTTTTTTGTGGGTTTGCACTCATGCGTTGAACTGTAACCTTTAGGTCTTGGACTTTATGGGGTCGGCGGGCGCTGCGTTGACCAAGCGTGTGCCAGCCAAAACATCATGCCAAAACTGTCTTTGAGGGTGAAAGCGACTGAGCAAGGCCCAGACGGCCACCCAGCCCATGAACAACACAGCGGTTTCTCCACCTGTGAGTGTGTAGGGGGCGATGATCGCCAAGGGGGGGATGAACCAAATCCAGCTCACGATGTAGCGCGCGAAAGCACGTTTTTGACTGAGTGCATTACCTTGGGCATCGACCACGCGGATATGCCAAGTCTTCATGGCCAAGGTTTGGCCTTTGTGACCAAACCAAGTGAAGTAAATGCCGATAACCAGAAAGAGGAAGGCTTGCAGCCCGTGGCGGTTGTCTAGCGCGTGGCGTGATTGGCTGAGGGTGCTGAACAAATAGCCTGAAATAAAGAGCACACCAAACAAAAGCAGGCCCTCATAGATCCAGCAAGCCATGCGGCGACGTAAGCTGGGAGCCCTCAAATCCGAGATCATTGAGGCGTAGCCGTGCTTTCAGAGGCCGGGCTGGTCGGTGCAATTGTGGTTGTCACCGGGGTGGGTAGCAAGGTGGCAGGCGCGGCTTGGTCTGTTGCAATGCGTGGCAATGTTTTATTTGTGTTGGCGATTGGCGATGACGTTAGCTTGGTTGCTGCCACAGGTTTGACTGCCGGTGCGGCCCCTAAAACAGGTTGGTTTTGTTGGGCTGCAAGTTTTTGCTTGGCTTCGGGGGATAGGGCTTGGTAGGCCTCCCATTTTGCTTTCTTGTCTTCTTGTGGCAACTGTTGAGCCCCTGCAAAATTGAGTCTTGCCGCCGTGCGTTGCTGTGGGCTCAGAGCAGCCCAGTCTCGCATGCGGCTTTGCAAGGTGTTTTGCTCATCTGCAGACAATTGTGCAAAGTTTTGGGAAATAGCCAACCATTTGCGCTTGTGTGGCTCGTTCATGGTCGGCCACAGCTGAGACAAGGGGGAGAGCGCTTGTTGCTGAGACTCTGTCAAATCCATCCACAGGGGACGGCCAGGCAAGCTGGGTGCTGCTTTGGCGGAAGTTGGGGATGGTGTTTGGGCACAAACCAATTCGCAGCCGAAGAGCGCTGCGCCGCTCAGCAAGAGCAGTGCGGCGAGCTTGGCAGTGATGGCACGTGACAACATCATGTGGTTTTAGTCTTTGGTGTCGCTGGTGATGGGGTTCTTCAAGAATTGAAGAAAACCAGGATCGGCATAAGCTGCGGGTGGCAAGTCGTCGATGAGGAGGGCTGAGTCAACTTCGGCCAACTCGTTGGCACGGTCATCGTCCATGATGTTTTGAATCAGAGCCAAGCCAGCAACCAATGCAATCAGTGGCAAGAAAGACGCCAAGCGGCTCCAAATATTGAGGCCTTCGTTGCCGCCAAAGTTCAATAAAGCCGCACCGTTTTGGTGAACCACAGATGTGCTGGTTTGTAAGTTGGTTTGCGTCTTCAAGCGCGCAGCAACAGCCCTTGTGCGTGCAGCACGCAGACGCTCAGAAATGTCGTGGGGCAGATCAAGGCTGGCTGAATTCAGTTGGGCAGCAATGCGCAAACCAAACTGGTCTTGGGTCTTTGCGATATGTGTCATGGTTGAATTCCTTTTAGTTTGAGCGCTTTGCTGAGCGCCAGAACAGCCCGAGAGCAGTGAGTTTTGACGCTTCCCTCGGAGCAGCCCATGGCTGCAGCAGTCTCAGAAACGTCTAAGTCCTCCCAGTAACGCAGCAGGAAGGCTTCTCGTTGACGCGCTGGCAAATTTTGTATTTCTTCTTCGATATCGTGGACATTCGCAATGCTGGCGAAATTGTCTTCAGCACTTTGTGTGGTTTGGCTGTCGTTGTCGACGGCCAAAGCTTCTAAAAGGTCAAATTCGCCTTCTTCTTTGTCTGAGTCGAAATCGCTGAAGTTGCTGAACAATGCTTTACGCGTTTTGTTGCGTCGAAACCAGTCCAAGGTGGTGTTTGACAAAATGCGGTGAAACAGCATGGGCAGCTCGGCGGCTGGCTTGTCGCCATAGTGTTCGGCGAGTTTCATCATGCTGTCTTGAACGATGTCGAGGGCCGCTTCGTCATCGCGAACGTGATAGACCGAGCGTTTGAAGGCTCGCTTCTCGACGCTTTTGAGGAAGTCTGACAGTTCTTGTTCGGTGGCCACTGACGAAGGGGTTCAAGGTTGAATCGGGCGCGATTATGGCACTTGGAAATTGTTTTTGTGTGCTTAAGACTGAATCGCGTTTAGGTTGATGCCATAATCTGAGATTGCAATTCGACAAAAAAGGCAAACGGGTCTGGGTCCGGCGCGAACCATGCGTCTATGGCTGAAGGTCCAAAGTTTCGATGCTGCCCCACAAGGGTTCGCCAAGAAGCACCCAAGGTTTTTCGTTGACGAAATTCACTCAGGTTAAAAGGTACAAAAATGGACAATACAAAGTCGGAATCGCATTCCGCAGCCGCCACTGGCGGTCAAGCACAAGAACTGATGGGCGCCGAAATCCTCGTGAAGGCGCTGCAAGCTGAAAATGTCAAGCACATCTGGGGCTATCCCGGCGGCTCAGTTCTCTACATTTACGACGCGCTCTACAACCAAAACACCATTCAACACGTGTTGGTTCGCCATGAGCAAGCGGCGGTCCATGCTGCTGATGGCTATGCGCGTGCCACGGGTGACGTGGGCGTGGCGTTGGTCACTTCAGGCCCTGGTGCCACCAACGCAGTCACTGGTATTGCCACCGCGTACATGGACAGCATTCCGATGGTCATCATCACCGGTCAAGTGCCCACGCATGCGATTGGCTTGGACGCTTTTCAAGAGTGCGACACCATCGGCATCACGCGTCCTATCGTCAAACACAACTTCTTGGTCAAAGACGTTCGCGACTTGGCCCTGACGCTGAAAAAAGCGTTCCATATCGCCCGCAGCGGCCGTCCTGGCCCCGTGGTGGTGGATATTCCAAAAGATGTGTCTTTCAAGAAGACCACTTACGAAGGCTATCCCGCTGAAGTTCAAATGCGTTCGTACAACCCCGTGCGCAAAGGCCACGGCGGTCAAATTCGCAAGGCTTTGCAGTTGTTGATGTCTGCCAAGCGCCCTTACATCTACACCGGTGGTGGTGTGTTGTTGGGCAACGCCTCACAAGAGCTACGTACTTTGGTGGACATGTTGGGCTACCCCGTGACCAACACCCTGATGGGCTTGGGTGCCTATCCTGCCAGTGCGCCTAAGTTCTTGGGCATGCTGGGCATGCACGGCACGATTGAAGCCAACAACGCTATGCAAAACTGTGATGTTTTGTTGGCGGTGGGGGCTCGTTTTGATGACCGCGTGATTGGTAACCCCAAGCACTTTGCGCAAAACGAACGCAAGATCATTCACATTGACATTGACCCTTCCAGCATTTCTAAGCGTGTGAAGGTTGACATCCCCATCGTGGGCGATGTCAAAGACGTGTTGGTCGAAATGATCGACATGATCAAAGAGTCTGGCTTGAAACCTGATGCCGCCGCCTTGGCGGGCTGGTGGGACACCATCGAAGCTTGGCGCAAGCGCGATTGTTTGAAATATGACCGTGGTAACACCCAAGTCATCAAGCCACAGTACGTCATTGAGACGCTGCACAACATGACCAAGGGCACAGACACCTACATCACATCCGATGTGGGTCAGCACCAAATGTGGGCTGCGCAGTACTACGGGTTTGACGAGCCTCGCCGCTGGATCAACTCTGGTGGTTTGGGCACCATGGGTGTGGGCATTCCCTACGCCATGGGTATCAAACTGGCCAAGCCAGACAGCGAAGTGTTTTGCGTGACAGGTGAGGGCTCGGTACAAATGTGTATCCAAGAACTCTCGACTTGCTTTCAGTACAACACCCCCATCAAAGTCTTGGCGCTCAACAACCGATTCCTCGGCATGGTGCGCCAGTGGCAAGAGATCGAATACGAAGGCCGCTACAGCAGCAGCTACATGGACGCTTTGCCTGACTTCGTGAAGCTGGCCGAGGCCTATGGCCATGTGGGCATGCTGATTGAGCGCCCTGAGGATGTAGAGCCCGCTTTGCGCGAAGCACGCCGACTCAAAGATCGCACGGTGTTCATCGATTTCCGTACCGACCCCTCGGAGAACGTGTTCCCGATGGTCAAGGCCGGCAAGGGCATCACCGAAATGCTGCTTGGCAGCGAAGACCTGTGAACGGGAAGGATGACACCATGAAACACATCATTTCCCTGATGCTCGAAAACGAACCCGGCGCGCTGTCGCGTGTGGTGGGCTTGTTCTCTGCCCGTGGCTACAACATCGAATCTCTGACCGTGGCGCCTACAGAAGACGCCAGTTTGTCACGCATGACCATTCAAACGCACGGCTCGGACGAGGTGATTGAACAAATCACCAAACACTTGAACCGTTTGATTGAAGTGGTCAAAGTGGTCGACCTGACCGAGGGTGCTTACACCGAACGCGAGCTGATGCTTGTGAAAGTGCGTGCCGTTGGCAAGGAGCGCGAAGAAATGAAGCGCATGGCCGACATCTTCCGTGGTCGCATCATCGATGTGACCGAGAAGAGCTACACCATTGAGTTGACGGGTGACCTGTCTAAGAACGACGCGTTCTTAGAGGCGATTGACCGCAGCGCAATTCTCGAAACCGTTCGCACGGGCGCTTGTGGCATTGGCCGCGGTGAGCGCATCTTGCGCGTGTAAATTCCAACCCTTTTCAAAGTATTTTTTAGGAGAACCCCGTGAAAGTTTTTTACGACAAAGATTGTGATCTGTCCCTCATCAAAGGCAAGACTGTGGCCATCATCGGCTACGGCTCACAAGGCCACGCACACGCACAAAACTTGAACGAGAGCGGCGTCAAAGTCGTGGTCGGTCTGCGTAAAGGCGGCGCTTCATGGGACAAAGTGGCCAAGGCCGGTTTGAACGTGATGGAAGTCAACGACGCTGTCAAAGCCGCTGATGTGGTCATGATCTTGTTGCCCGACGAAAACATCCCCGAGGTGTACAACAACAACGTCGCCCCCAACATGAAGCAAGGCGCTACATTGGCTTTTGCTCACGGCTTCAACGTGCATTACAACCAAGTGATCCCACGTGCTGACTTGGACGTGATCATGGTTGCGCCCAAAGGCCCAGGCCACACGGTGCGTTCCGAGTACCTCAAAGGCGGCGGCGTGCCATCTTTGATCGCTGTGTACCAAGACAAAACTGGCAAAGCCCGTGACTTGGCTTTGAGCTACGCGATGGCCAACGGTGGCGGCAAAGGCGGCATCATCGAAACCAACTTCAAAGAAGAAACAGAAACCGACTTGTTCGGTGAGCAAGCCGTGTTGTGCGGTGGCGCTGTTGAATTGGTGAAGATGGGCTTTGAGACTTTGACCGAAGCTGGCTACGCGCCCGAAATGGCTTACTTCGAGTGCTTGCACGAGTTGAAGCTGATCGTGGACTTGATGTACGAAGGCGGCATCGCCAACATGAACTACTCCATCTCTAACAACGCAGAGTATGGCGAGTACGTGACTGGTACAGAAGTGATCAACGAGCAATCACGCGAAGCCATGCGCAACGCGTTGAAGCGCATCCAAACGGGCGAATACGCCAAGATGTTCATCTTGGAAGGTAAAACCAACTACCCAAGCATGACTGCACGTCGTCGTTTGAACGCTGAGCACGCGATTGAGACCGTGGGTGCCAAATTGCGCGCCATGATGCCTTGGATTTCCAAGAACAAGCTGGTTGACCAAACCCGCAACTAAGCACCTGCTTTGTGCATCGACAGGGGCCACTTCGGTGGCCTTTGTTGTTTTCGGCCATGTTTGACGCAGCGCTTACACTCTAGGCCTACTTTTCGGAGCTCAACGAATGTCAGAACAACAAGATCAAACAGAAGAGTTTGTGCCTCGCAAGCCCCGCAAAGGCATTTATGTCTTGCCTAACTTGTTCACTTTAGCCGCCTTGTTTGGTGGTTTTTACGCCATTGTGATGGCCATGAATGACCGCTATGAGATGGCCGCCATTGGTGTGTTTTGCGCCATGGTGCTCGACAGCCTGGATGGTCGCGTGGCGCGCATGACCAACACGCAAAGCGCATTTGGCGAGCAAATGGACTCCTTGGCTGACATGGTGTCGTTTGGTGCTGCTCCCGCCCTGATCTCTTATGAATGGGCCCTCAAAGGCTTGGGCCGCTGGGGCTGGGTGGCTGCTTTTGTGTATATCTCGTGTGCGGCTTTGCGCCTGGCACGCTTCAACGTGAACACAGCGGTGGTTGACAAGCGCTTTTTCCAAGGCTTACCTTCACCTGCGGCGGCAGCCCTGGTGATGGGGTTCATGTGGCTGATGACCGAGATGGGTATTTCAGGTCCTGACGTGGCTTGGCCCATGTTTGCCATGTGCTTGTATTCAGGCTTGACGATGGTGACGAATGTGCCGTTTTACAGTTTCAAAGATGTACAAATGAAACAAAGCGTGCCGTTTGCCGTGATTGTCATGCTGGCGTTGGTGATTGCGGTCATCAACATCCATCCCCCTATCGTGCTGTTTGCTTTGTTCATGTTTTACGGCTTGAGTGGTTACGCGCTGTACGCTTGGCGCCGCACCAAAGGCATGCAAACCAGTGTCATCAGCACCTCGACCGATGAACCTGACGAAGCAGGTTTGCACAAATGAGACACCTTGTGCGCGCAGGGGTTTGGCTTTGTGCTAAATTCGGTGTATGACAAATTTTTCGCTGGCACTACTGCTTCTATCCCTCAACGGGCGGAGTTGGTAGCGCACGCGCAAACCCCACAAGGCCCGTATGCATCCGCAGCGGGCCTTTTGCTTTGGGGCTAAACCAAACGTTGCAAGTTTTTTAGGAATCCAGGAGTCCAGACCATGACCGACAAGCTCATCATTTTTGACACCACCTTGCGTGACGGCGAGCAATCGCCCGGCGCATCCATGACGCGCGACGAAAAACTGCGTATTGCCCGTCAGTTGGAGCGATTGAAGGTCGATGTCATTGAAGCCGGTTTTGCAGCCAGCTCCAACGGTGACTTTGAGGCTGTGCAAGGCATTGCCAACGCCATCAAAGACTCCACCATTTGTTCGTTGTCACGCGCCAATGACCGTGACATCAGCCGTGCTGCCGAGGCCCTCAAAGGTGCGAACCGTGCGCGTATCCACACCTTCATTGCCACATCGCCATTGCACATGGAGAAGAAGTTGCGCATGTCGCCCGAGCAAGTGCTCGAGCAGGCCAAACAGTCGGTGCGCTTTGCCCGTAATTTGGTCGGTGACATTGAGTTCAGCGCGGAAGACGGTTACCGCAGCGAAATGGACTTCTTGTGCCGCGTGGTCGAGGCGGTGATTGCCGAAGGTGCCACCACCATCAACATTCCAGACACTGTGGGTTATGCCATTCCAGAGCTGTATGGCAACTTCATCAAGACTTTGCGCGAACGCGTGCCGAACTCGGACAAAGCCATTTGGTCTGTGCACTGCCACAACGACTTGGGCATGGCCGTCGCCAACTCTTTGGCTGGGGTGAAGATTGGTGGTGCGCGTCAAATCGAATGCACGATCAACGGTTTGGGTGAGCGCGCTGGCAACTGCTCGTTGGAAGAGGTGGTGATGGCGATTAAAACCCGTCGCGACTATTTCGACCTTGACTTGAACATCGACACCAAGCAGATCGTGGCTGCCAGCCGTATGGTCAGCCAAACCACAGGTTTTGTGGTCCAGCCAAACAAAGCTGTGGTCGGTGCGAACGCCTTTGCACACGCCTCCGGCATTCACCAAGACGGCGTGCTCAAGGCCCGTGACACCTACGAAATCATGCGCGCGGAAGACGTGGGCTGGAGCGCCAACAAGATTGTGTTGGGCAAGCTCAGCGGTCGCAACGCCTTCAAACAGCGTTTGGAAGATTTAGGCGTGCAGATGGAAAGCGAAGCTGACATCAACACCGCATTTGCCAAGTTCAAAGAGCTGGCCGACCGTAAGAGCGAGATCTTCGATGAGGACATCTTGGCTTTGGTGAGCGAAGAGTCTGTGAGCAGTGCCAGCGAGCAATTTGGCTTTGTTTCTTTGTCGCAACACAGCGAAACAGGCGAGCGCCCACACGCGAGCGTGGTGTTCACGGTGGCAGGCAAAGAAGTGAAGGGCGATTCTGATGGCAACGGCCCCGTCGATGCGTCCTTGAAGGCGATTGAGTCCCACGTCAAGAGTGGCGCAGAGATGGTGCTGTACTCGGTCAATGCGATCAGCGGATCGACCGAAAGCCAAGGCGAAGTGACCGTGCGTTTGCAAAACAGTGGCCGCGTCGTCAATGGCGTAGGCTCTGATCCAGACATCGTGGTGGCTTCTGCCAAAGCGTATTTGAGCGCCTTGAACAAACTGCAAAACAAGTCAGATCGGGTGGCTGCCCAAGGCTAAATCACAAAAATTGATATGTCACATCAATTTTGTTAAATAAGTCGCGCAAGTCCTTGATCTTGCGCGACTTTTCTTGGTAGACTCGGCCTCAATATGTATTTCAAGCCAAAGGAACGCCACTTGAAACGACTGCTGATTGCCACTTCACTCGGATTGTTGACATCGCTGTGCACCATGCACGCCCAAGCGACGACCAATCAGAAAAAACCAACCGTACAAAAGTCAAAGCCTGTGGTGGTCAAGACGCACGTGCGACGTCAAGTGATCAAGGCAGCCCCAGCGGTTCCTTCTTTTGGCCAAAAAGCTGGTTTGCATGCCACAGCCAACGACATTTTGGATTTGAAGTCCAGCGTTGCCTATGTGATTGACCAAGACACCCAAGAAGTTTTGCTCAGCAAAAATGACCAAGCTGTGCTGCCTATCGCTTCGATCACCAAGTTGATGACCGGTGTGATCATCAGCGAAGCCAAGTTACCGATGGACGAATCCATCACCATCACACAAGACGATGTGGACACCGAAAAGGGCAGCAGTTCACGTTTGCGCGTGGGCGCCACGTTGACGCGCGGCGAATTGCTGCATTTGGCTTTGATGGCCAGTGAAAACCGCGCCGCTCATGCCTTGGGTCGTACCTATCCAGGCGGCATGTCCTCATTTGTTGGTTTGATGAACGCCAAGGCTGCTCAATTGGGCATGCGTGATACGCGCTACGTTGAGCCAACTGGCCTGTCCAGCAAAAATCAATCAAGCGCAAAAGACTTGGCAACGCTGGTGGGCAATGCCTACCATGACGCTACTTTGCGTGAGTTGTCGACATCGCCCAGCTACAAAGTGGAAGTGGGCAACCGCACGTTGCAATACAACACCACCAACCGTTTGGTGAAAAACCCCAATTGGGACATCGGCTTGCAAAAGACCGGTTACATCTCTGAAGCGGGTCAATGCTTGGTGATGCAGGCCAAGGTGTCTGGCCGCAAGTTGATCATGGTGTTTTTGGATTCAGCAGGCAAGCTGAGCCGCATTGCGGATGCCGAGCGTGTTCGCAAGTGGGTGGAGCACAACCACGGTGCTCGTCCACAAACTTAAGCTGTTACTTACCAATAAAAAAAGCCAGCAAATGCTGGCTTTTTATTGGGCATTGGCATGTGCCTCTTTGTAACCGAGGGCATGTGAAATGGCCTGTGTGGTCGCTTGAAGTTTGGGTAGCCATCCTTCGTCTAAACGATCAGCAGGCGCAGAAATCGACAGGCCAGCCACTAATTTGCCTTGGTCGTCATAAATCCCTGAGGCCATACAGCGCACACCGAGTTCGAGCTCTTCGTTGTCTCGTGCGATGCCGTATTGGCGGGCTTTTGAGAGTTCACGCTCTAGAACAGGCAGCTGGGTGATGCTGTTTCGGGTTTGGCCAGCAAGACCTGTGCGGGTCGCATAAGCACGCACACGTTGGGCATCGTCCATGGCCAAAAACAACTTACCGACAGAAGTCAGATGCAGCGGGGCACGGCCGCCAATGGCACGAACCACTTGCATGCCTGAGCGTTCGCTGAAGGCGCGCTCGACATACACGATTTCATCACCTTGTCGGACGCTTAAATTAACAGGTTGCTGAATGAGTTTGTGCAATTCGCGCATGGGCTGGAACGCCACATCACGCACGTTGAGACGATCTTTCACCAAGTTGCCCAGTTCGAGCAACCGCATCCCGAGCCTGTAACTGCCTGCTTCTGGACGGTCCACGAAGCGACCGACAGCCAAGTCATTCAAAATGCGGTGCGTGGTGGAAGGGTGCAGGCCGGTTCTCTCGCTGATTTCTTTCAGTGAGATGGCTTCTTCGCGTGAAGCCAGGACATCAATGAGCGTGAACATCCGCTCAATGACTTGGATGTTTGGCGTGGCAGGCACAGTAGATTTACGCATGATTCATTTTATCATGTGAAATTAAAAATCAACCCATTCCCCATCGATCAAGCGTTGTTGCGGTGAAAAATCGGCTTTGTATCGCATCTTCTGGCTGTCTTGAATCCAATAGCCCAAATAAGCGTATGGCATTTCTAGCTCGCGCGCCTGTTGAATTTGCCACATCACGTTGTAAGTGCCGTAACTGGTGTGGGGTTCAGGTTCGTAAAAGGTGTAAACCGCAGACAAACCATCGTTGAGCACATCCACGATGGACACCATTTTGAGAACGCCCAGTGGGTGTGCGTCGCTGGGTTCTCGAAACTCAATCAGTCGCGTGTTGACCCGACTTTGAAGCAAAAATTGCGTGTATTGCTCTGTGCTGTCTTCGTCCATGCCACCCCCTGCGTGGCGCAGGTTTTGGTAGCGCAGGTACAGGGCGTAATGTTCAGGGTCGAACCCGAGTTTCAAAACGCGAACTTGCAGATTTTGGTGACGTGACCAGGCGCGACGCTGGCTGCGCGTGGGTTGGTAGGCCGCCGTGTCAACCCGTAACGCGATGCACGCTTTGCAGCTGTCGCAGTAGGGCCGATAGGTGAACAAGCCACTGCGCCTAAAGCCCTGATGCACCAAGTCTGCATAGGCTTCGTTGTTGATCAGATGGCTGGGGGTTGCCACCTGCGAGCGTGCGGTGCGCTCAGGCAAGTAGCTGCAAGGGTAGGGTGCTGTGGCGTAAAACTGCACCGTCTGAAGTGGTAAGTCTTGACGGTGGGTCACGGCAATCCTTTCTGGCTCAGGATCTCGCGCCAATATGCGGGATCAAAACGCCAGGTAAGCGCAGCTTCATGATCTGCCTGGCGAATTTTTTGAAGAAACTCAGACCTCGGTATTTCTCTTGCGCCCAATGAGGCCAAGTGCTTGGTGTTTTGTTGGCAATCAATCCACGAGATGTGGTGTGCGCGTGCAAATGCCACCAGCGCCGCGAGGGCAATTTTTGAGGCATCGGTTTGATGCGCAAACATGGACTCGCCAAACACCGTATTGCCGATGGCCACGCAATACAAGCCTCCGACCAACTCACCGTCCACCCAAGTTTCAATGCTGTGAGCCAAACCCGCAAGATGCAATGCTTCGTAGGCCGAAATCATCTCGGCCACGATCCACGTGCCGGGCTGCCCAAGACGCGGGCTGTTGGCGCAATGGCGAATGACATCGCTGAAGCGGCTGTCAAAACGAATTTCACAGCGAGGGTTGTTTTGAAAGTGCTGCAAGGTCTTTCGCAGGGAACGGTGTAGTTTGAACTCCGCCGTATGCAGCACCATGCGGGGATCGGGGGACCACCACAAAACAGGCTGGCCGTTGCTGAACCAAGGAAACATGCCCTGTTGATACGCCTCGCACAATCGCGCAACGGATAAGCCGCCTCCGGCCGCCACCAATCCGGCCAACGTTGTGCCTGATTTTTCAGCAGACTCTGGGTGAGGCAGGGGTGTTTCAGCCTCCAGCCATGGAATGTTCAGTGACTCATTTTTCGTCATGGCTGACATTGTGAGGTCTGTTTTTCTATCGGAGTTAGCCCAATGGGATTAACTTTCCTTAAAGAGGAATTCTTTGTCATTGATGATGACATATTTGAAAAAATTAAGTGACTTGATTGGAGAGAACTCCCTACAATTCTCTGTTTATGTGTGGGGTAACTCACATGCAAGCTGATAAGTTTTCCGGAGCGATCTATGCAATTGATGTGGGTTTCTGGGCCCACCGCCTCGGTGCGGACCATTTCTATCACAGCGCGTAAAGTGCTGATGGGCATCTGCGCCTCTGCATTTGTGTTGGTCGCTTTTGGTGTGCTGTTGCACTTCATTGGTTTTCGGATTGCGATTGAAATGAGCCCCAGCTTGGCGCGTAGCTTGGGTGGTGTGACCACTGAAGCCGAGCAGCAAAAAGTCGAGGCGGTGTACCGTGAACGTTTGGACAACCTGCGCCAAACCCTCAACACCACCGTACAAGAAATTCGCCAGCTTGAAACCTTGAAAAACCGCTTCATGGAAGTGGCGACCCCCACCAATTTACGCGACAAATACAGCAAAAAAGACGAGGCACGCGGTGGTCCTTGGGTTGCCCCTCGCTTGCAAAGCACGCCTTCGCGTGATTTGAATCATGATCTTGCCTCCGCGATGGATGAATTTAGCCAGACCCAAGTGGCCGTGCGGAATTTGACCCAAAACTGGTCAGCCCAGCTCAGTTGGTTGCACGCTTTGCCTACGGGCATTCCCATGGGAAAAGACTTTCGCGTGACCAGTGGTTTTGGTATTCGCAATGATCCTTTCACCGGCCAATTGGCCATGCATGAAGGTTTAGATTTTGTGGCCGAGGTCGGTTCGCCCATCGTGGCGACGGCAGCAGGCACAGTGACACGCTCAGCATGGGACGCTTCTTACGGCAACGTGGTGGAGGTGAGCCACATTGAAGGCTTCACCACCCGTTATGCACATTTGAGTAAGCGCTTGGTCGAGGTCGGCCAAAAAGTGCAACGTGGTGACACCATTGCACAGTTGGGCAACACGGGCCGTTCCACAGGCCCGCATTTGCATTACGAAGTGATGCGCAATGACCGCGTGTTGAACCCCACGCAAATGTTGTTGCAAACCGCCACCGTTGCCAGCGCTCAGTGAACGCGTTCACCATCTAAAAGGCCTGCCATGTTTGAAAAACTCAAAGACAAATCGTTGTCGCCTTCGCAAGAGCGCTTTGACACCATCATTGGCCGGACGACCCAAATTTATGGTCGTTTGGTGCTGCTTGACAGCGTGCGCATTGATGGCAAAGTGGTAGGCAATATCGAAACCACCAAAGACAACAAAGTCACGGTGGCGATTGGCAAGACAGGTGAAGTGTCTGGCGACATCACGGCTCATCGCGTGATGGTGGCGGGCAAAGTCGAAGGCAATATTTATGCGGCCGAACGTGTGGAGTTTCACAAAGACTCCATCGTGCAGGGCGACATTTCGTATGGCTCGATTGCGGTCGAGCACGGCGCGCGCTTGTTGGGCTTGGTCATCCAAAACCCCATCAGTTCTGCCGCTGCCAACAGCAGCACGGATGCCAAGAACGTGATCAAAAAAGCGCAAGAGAGCAGCAGCTGATCGCGTGAATCTAATCAGCCATAAAAAAGCGCCTGAAAAGGCGCTTTTTTACTTTTTGTAGTGGCGGAGCAAGAGGGATTCGAACCCTCGGTGGGCTATTAACCCACACACGCTTTCCAGGCGTGCGACTTAAACCACTCATCCATCGCTCCGAAGCCTGACATTGTAACAGTGGGCGAGTACACTTCGGCGCTATTGTTTTTTTCAAGCTTCAATGCTCGGAGTCCCGCATGAAATTTCGCTTCCCCATCGTCATCATTGACGAGGATTTTCGTTCTGAAAATACGTCAGGTTTGGGCATTCGTGCGCTCGCCGATGCGATTGAAGGCGAGGGCTATGAAGTCATGGGCGCCACGAGCTATGGCGACTTGAGCCAGTTCGCGCAACAGCAGTCGCGTGCCAGTGCGTTCATCTTGTCGATTGACGATGAAGAGTTCACGCCCGGCCCCGACCTAGACCCCGCTGTGTTGAACCTGCGTAACTTCATCGAAGAAGTGCGCCGCAAAAACGCCGATGTGCCAATTTATGTGTACGGCGAAACCAAAACGTCTCGCCACTTGCCCAACGACATCTTGCGCGAATTGCACGGCTTCATCCACATGTTTGAAGACACGCCCGAGTTTGTGGCGCGTCACATCATCCGTGAAGCCAAGAGCTATTTGGAGAGCGTGCAGCCCCCATTCTTCAAGGCCTTGCTCGATTACGCCGAAGACGGCTCGTACTCATGGCATTGCCCCGGTCACTCAGGTGGCGTGGCGTTCTTGAAGAGCCCTGTGGGCCAGATGTACCACCAGTTCTACGGCGAAAACATGTTGCGTGCTGACGTGTGTAACGCGGTGGAAGAGTTGGGCCAGCTGCTGGACCACAACGGCGCGATTGGCGAGAGCGAGCGCAATGCCGCCCGCATCTTCAATGCGGACCATTGCTTCTTCGTGACCAACGGCACCAGCACCTCCAACAAAATCGTCTGGCACCACACCGTGGCCCCAGATGATGTGGTGGTGGTGGACCGCAATTGCCACAAGTCGGTGTTGCATGCCATCATCATGACCGGTGCTGTGCCTGTGTTCTTGAAGCCCACGCGCAACCACTACGGCATCATCGGCCCGATTCCGCAAAGCGAGTTTGAGCCAGCGACGATCCAAGCCAAGATCAAGGCTAACCCGCTTCTCAAGGGTGTGGATGCCAAGAAGGTCAAGCCCCGTGTCTTGACGCTCACGCAGTCCACTTATGACGGCGTGTTGTACAACACCGAAACCATCAAAACCATGCTCGATGGCTATGTGGCCAACCTGCACTTTGACGAGGCTTGGTTGCCTCATGCCGCGTTCAATCCGTTCTACGGCACCTACCACGCCATGGGTAAAAAGCGCGAGCGCCCCATGCATTCGGTGGTGTACGCCACGCAGTCGATTCACAAGCTGTTGGCCGGTATCAGCCAAGCCAGCCACGTGTTGGTGCAAGACTCGCAAAAAACCAAGTTGGACCGTCACCTGTTCAACGAAGCGTATTTGATGCACACCAGCACCAGCCCACAGTACAGCATCATTGCCAGCTGTGACGTGGCTGCTGCCATGATGGAGCCACCCGGCGGCACCGCTTTGGTGGAAGAAAGCATTGCCGAAGCTCTTGATTTCCGTCGCGCCATGCGAAAAGTGGATGACGAGTACGGCAAAGACTGGTGGTTCAAGGTTTGGGGCCCAGACGAATTGGTGGAGGACGGTATTGGCCGTGCCGAGAGCTGGATCATCAAGGGCAAAGGCAAGTCATCCAAATGGCATGGCTTTGGCAACTTGGCCGATGGCTTCAACATGTTGGACCCCATCAAGGCCACCATCGTCACGCCCGGTTTGGACTTGAACGGCAAGTTCGACAAGACAGGTATTCCAGCCAGCATCGTCACGAAGTTTTTGGCTGAGCACGGCGTGATCGTGGAGAAGACGGGTCTTTACAGCTTCTTCATTATGTTCACCATCGGCATCACCAAGGGTCGTTGGAACTCGTTGTTGACCGCTTTGCAGCAGTTCAAAGACGATTACGACCGCAACCAACCCATGTGGCGCATCCTGCCCGAGTTCTGTCAAAAGCACCGCGCTTACGAGCGTATGGGCTTGCGCGACCTGTGCCAGCACATCCACACGCTTTACGCCAAGTACGACATCGCACGTTTGACCACCGAGATGTACCTGAGCGACTTGACGCCGGCCATGAAGCCCAGCGATGCCTATGCCCAAATCGCCCACCGCAACACCGAGCGTGTGCCTGTGGACGATTTGTTGGGCCGCATCACCACCAGCTTGGTCACGCCATACCCACCCGGTATTCCGTTGCTCATTCCTGGTGAAGTGTTCAACAAGAAAATCGTGGACTACCTCAAGTTCGCTCGCGAATTCAACTTGCAATGCCCGGGTTTTGAAACCGACATCCACGGCTTGGTGGAAGAGGTGGGCGAAGACGGCGTGAAACGCTATTACGCAGACTGCGTCAAAGCCTAAGGTGTTTCATCAGGCGGTCAGCGTTCAATCGCTGGCCTGATGCGCACAAAGCTGGCAAAACGCGGCACGCCTTTGTCGGTCAAACCGCGATAGCGATAAGTGACCCACTGGCCCACGGCTGGTGGGTTTTCTCTTTGGGCGTCATTCAAACCTGTGCCCAGTTTGAAACGTAGACCTTGCGGTGTTTCGACCCACAGCGCCCCGGTGCGTTGGGCGTGTTTGCCTTGGCCCACTTCATGGGCGACCACTTTGGCCTCGGCATCTTCTTGTGGTTTGACCTTCAGCACGTCTGCGTTGCGGCCACTTTGGTACAGGCTGCTGCCACGGTGCAACACCAAACCTTCGCCGCCGGCTTGCACGGTTGTGTGAAGCAAGGTTTTCAAAGCGGCGTGTGTTTGCACTTGGCTTTGTGCCACCGCTTGCACCCATGGTTTGTCAATGTGCTTGACCAGGCCTTGGTAACGCCCCACACGTTCGGTGAAAGTTATGGATGGTGTGAGCACATCAAACACCATGAAGCGCATGGCGCGCCACGCGTGGTCGGAGGCTTGTTTTTGCTGAATGACAGATGCGGCTTGCTCAAATTGGCCAGGTCCAGCCCAAAGCTCACCTTCAAACGCATGAGCAGGCCAGCCTTGCACAAACCAGGTGGGTGGGTTGAGTGCTTTGCCGCTTCGACTCAAGAGTTGGTGGCCATCCCAGCAGCCCCGAATGCCATCGTATTTTTCGCTCACCCAGTAGTCGGTGAGTTTTTCATGGCCTTGGTACGGGTTAGCCAGCCACAGCTCGAGCGGCTGTGTGGCAAGTGCGGGTAAAGGTGCGAAGCTGCTAAGGCAGCCCAAGGAGAGGTGAGAAAGCAAGTCGCGGCGTTGCATGGTCGTCTCCTTGGGGCTGATCGCACCCAAAAATGGCCACCCGCGTGGCCAGGAGCGCCAGCTTACTCGGCTGCAGGCTCGGCAATGCCACCTACAACTTGGCTAAATCCGCCGTCCACATAGGTAATTTCGGCAGTCACGCCTGCAGCCAAATCGCTCATCAAGAACGCAGCCACGTTGCCCACGTCTTCGATGGTCACGTTGCGGCGGATGGGTGAGGCTTCAGCCACCACGCTCAAAATCTTGCCAAAGCCTTTGATGCCGCTGGCAGCCAAGGTTTTGATGGGGCCAGCGCTGATGCCGTTGGCGCGCAGATTGCGGCCTTTGGCGCCTAAGGATTCGGCCAAGTAGCGCACAGACGCTTCAAGCGAGGCTTTGGCCAAGCCCATGGTGTTGTAGTTCGGCACGGTGCGGATGGCGCCCAAATACGACAGGGTCAACACGGCTGATTTGTCGTTGAGGTAGGGCAGAGCGGCTTTGGCCATTGCTGGGAAGCTGTAAGCGCTGATGTCGTGTGCGATGGCAAAGCCTTCGCGAGACAAACCATCGAGGAAATCGCCAGCAATGGCTTCGCGTGGGGCGTAGCCAATGCTGTGTACAAAGCCGTCAAACGTGGGCCAGTGGGCCGACAGGTCTTTGAACATTTGTGTGATTTGCTCGTCGCTGCTCACATCGCAGTCAAAAATCAGTTTGGAGTTGAAGTCGGCAGCAAACTCTGTGATACGGTCCTTGAAGCGCTCGCCCACGTAGCTAAAGGCCAATTCGGCACCTTGATCGTGGCAAGCTTTGGCGATGCCATAAGCGATGGAGCGGTTGGATAACACGCCCGTGATGAGAAGCTTTTTGCCAGACAGGAAACCCGTTTTTGTACTCATGAAATCTCTCCAAAAAAATCTTGCAGAATTGTCGCATGCGTAGCTTCCTCATTTTGTTGGCGTTTTTGTGCTCTGGCCCGTCTTGGGCAGGCCATGCTTACGCGCAATTTGGGGACATCAAATACCCCGCCAACTTCAAAAACTTTGACTATGCCAACCCACTGGCGCCCAAAGGCGGCGAGCTGGTGTTGGTGCCGCCTTCGCGTTTGTCGAGTTTCGACAAATACAACCCCTTCACCCTCAAAGGCAATGCGGCGCCTGGCTTGACGGGCTTGGTGTTCGAGTCCTTGTTGACGGGCACCATGGACGAGCCCACCACAGCCTATGGCTTGTTGGCTGAAGATGTGAGCGTGGCGGCAGACCGCCGTTCGGTCACCTTCAAGCTGCGTCCGCAAGCGCGGTTTCATAACGGCGATGCGGTGATGGCCGAGGATGTGAAGTATTCGTTTGAGCAACTCATCAGCAAGCAGGCGGCACCGCAATTTCGCACCCTGTATGCAGAGGTAGCTGGTGTGACGGTGGTCGACCCGCGCGCTGTGCGTTTTGACTTCAAGCGCGTGAATCCCGAGCTGACCTTGATCGTGGGCGGCATGCCCGTGTTCAGCCGCCAGTGGGGCAGTGAAAACGGCTATCCCAAGCCCTTGGACAAAATCGTCACAGATACCCCCATCGGCAGTGGCCCTTACAAAATGGGCCGCGTGGTGTTTGGCCGCGATGTGAGCTACGAGCGCGACAACAACTATTGGGCCCGCGATTTGAATGTGCGCAAAGGCTTGTTCAACTTTGACCGCATCACCTACCGCTTGTACAAAGACAACACGGCGCAGCTTGAAGGCTTCAAGGCTGGTGAGTTCGATTTGGTGCAGTCCTTCATCGCGCGCGAGTGGGCGAGGGGCTACACGGGCAAACAGTTTGCGACGCGTCAACTGATGAAAAGCGAGTTCAAGCACGGCAATGCGGGCGACTTTCAGGGCTTCATGTTCAACACCCGGTTGCCCAAGTTCAAAGACACGCGTGTGCGTGAGGCCATTGGCCTGGCCATGGACTTTGAGTGGATGAACCGCCAGCTGTTTTACGGGGCTTACCAGCGCGTGCGTGGCTACTTTGTGGCCAGTGATTTTGAAGCCACGGGCATGCCTGACGCCGCAGAGCTGGCTTTGCTCACGCCTTTGCGTGACAAGCTTGCACCGGGGGTGTTCAAAGACGCCGTGCCTCAGCCACCACGCACCTCGCTAGACCCCAAATCAGGTGAAACCTTGCGTGACCATTTGCGCCGTGCCAAGGCCTTGTTGGCCGAGGCGGGCTGGACTTACCGCGATGGGGCGCTGCGCAACCCGCAAGGCGAACCATTCACGGTGGAGTTTCTAGACAACTCAGGCGCCATGGGGCGTGTCATCACGCCGTACACCAAGAACCTAGAGAAGCTGGGTTTTCAGGTGAACTACAAAGTCATCGACTTCGCCATTCTGCAAAAACGCTTGGATGTGTTTGACTTTGAAATCATCAGCAACCGCATTGTGGGCAGCGAGTCGCCGGGTACTGAATTGATGGAGCGCTTTGGCTCAAAAGCGGCCACCACCGAGGGCTCGGGTAACTTCATTGGCATCCAAGACCCTGCGGTCGATGCTTTGTTAGAAAACGTCACCTCTGCCAAAACCCGTCCTCAGCTCATCACGGCGGTCCGCGCCTTAGATCGCGTGCTGCGCCACGGCCACTACAGCGTGCCGCATTGGTATGGCGGTGTGCACCGTGTGGCATGGCGCAACGGCCGCTTTGAGTTGCCGGCGGTTATGCCTCGCTACTACCAACCCGAAACATGGGCCTCATCGACATGGTGGGCCACCATCGATAACCGCGCCACCTTGGCTGCGACCAAAAGAGCGGAGCGTGCGCCATGAGTTCGTACATCTTCAGACGTTTGCTGTTGATGATTCCCACCTTGTTGGGGGTTTTGCTGATGACCTTTGTGGTCATTCAATTTGTGCCGGGTGGCCCCGTTGAGCAAATGGTGTCGCAGTTGCAAGGCCGCGATAGCGGCGGCGAGGGCGCTGCCGTGGCAGGCGCTGGCTACCGTGGTCGCCAAGGCGTGGACGCCGCACGCATTGAAGAAATTCGCCAGCAATACGGTTTTGACAAACCGCCCACCGAGCGGTTTTGGCAAATGCTCAAACAGTTCGCTGTGTTCGATTTGGGCAAAAGCTTTTTCTATCCCAAAACCGTGTGGGAGTTGGTGAAAGAAAAAATGCCAGTCTCCATCAGCTTGGGGCTGTGGACTTTTCTATTGAGCTACCTCATCTCTGTGCCGTTGGGTGTGGCCAAGGCGGTGCGTGCGGGCTCCACGTTTGACTTGGTGACCAGTCTTTTGGTGTTGGTGGGTTTTGCCATTCCCGGCTTTGTGTTGGGTGTGGCTTTGTTGGTGGTGTTTGGCGGGCAGTTGCAGTGGTTCCCGCTGCGTGGTTTGACCTCGGCCAACTGGGAGCAGCTCACGTGGGGTGCTCGCATCACCGACTACTTGTGGCACATCGTGTTGCCCGTCACTTCCAGCGTGCTGGGGGCTTTCGCTGTCACCACGCTGCTCACCAAAAACGCCATGCTCGAAGAGATTCGCAAGCAATACGTGCTCACTGCGCGCGCCAAAGGTTTGTCTGAACGCCGCGTCATTTGGAACCATGTGTTTCGCAACGCGCTCATTCCCTTGGTCACAGGTTTTCCGGCTGCTTTCATTGGCGCGTTCTTCACGGGGTCGCTGTTGATCGAAACCTTGTTTTCGCTCGATGGCTTGGGATTGTTGAGCTACGAAAGTGTCATGCGCCGAGACTACCCCGTGGTGTTGGGGACTTTGTATTTGTTCACGTTGATTGGTTTGGTCACCAAACTCATCAGCGACCTTTGTTATGTATGGGTGGACCCGCGTGTCAAATTCGACTGAAGCATCTTTGTCGCCCACCCAGCGTGCTTGGCTGAGGTTCAGGCATAACCGCCTTGGCTTTTACAGCTTGGTGTTGTTTGTGTTCTTCTTTGGCTTGAGCTTGTTGGCAGAAGTGTTGTGCAACGACAAGCCTTTGCTGGCCCGTTACAACGGCAGTTTTTACATGCCCATCCTGCACAACCAGCCAGAGACGACCTTCGGTGGCGACTTTGAGACGCCCACCGACTACCTCGACCCGTTTATTCAAGCTCAGTTTGACAAGCCTGGTAACTGGGCCTTGTACCCGCTGGTTCCTTACCACCACAGCACGTTGAATTACTTTGCTGCCACGCCCAACCCTGCGCCTCCCTCGGCAGATAACTGGTTTGGCACAGACGACCGTGGTCGCGATGTGCTGGCCCGTTTGTTGTACGGCTTTCGCATCTCTGTCTTGTTTGCCTTGGCGCTGACGTTGTTTGGCACCGTCATTGGCATCTTGACCGGTGCTCTGCAAGGCTTCTTTGGCGGCAAGACTGACTTGGCCATGCAGCGCTTCATCGAGGTGTGGAGCGCCATGCCCGAGTTGTATTTGCTCATCATCTTTTCAGCGGTGTTCGACCCGAGCATCACCTTGCTGCTCATTTTGTTGGGTTTGTTTGGTTGGATGGGCTTGTCAGATTACGTGCGTGCCGAATTCTTGCGCAACCGTCAGCTCGACTATGTGCGCGCCGCGCGTGCGCTGGGCTTGTCAGACGCGCAAATCATGTGGCGTCATGTGCTGCCCAACAGCTTGACGCCCGTGGTCACGTTTTTGCCGTTTCGCATGAGTGCGGCCATTTTGTCGCTCACGTCGTTGGACTTCTTAGGGTTGGGTGTGCCACCGGGGACGCCCAGCTTGGGTGAGCTGTTGGCACAGGGCAAAAACAACATCGATGCGTGGTGGATTTCTTTGTCCACCTTTGCCGTGTTGGTCGTCACCTTGATGCTGCTCACCTTCATGGGTGACGCGCTGCGCGATGCGCTGGACCCAAGAAAGGCACGCCCATGAGACTGCCTTTGCTTCAAGTGCGCGATTTGCGCATTGGTTTTCAATCGGAAGATGTCGTCAAAGGCATCAGCTTCAACTTAGACCTGGGTGAAAAGCTGGCTTTGGTGGGCGAATCGGGCTCCGGCAAAAGTGTGACTGCACTCAGTTTTGTGAAGCTGCTTGAAGGTGCGCGCGTGTCTGGCCGTGTGCTGTGGACTGCGCAAGATGCCGACACCCTGCACCCCGAAGCCACCGATGCACCGCACACGCATGACTTGGTCAAGCTCAGCGAACGTCAGTTGGTCCACATTCGCGGCCAAGACATTGCCTTCGTGTTCCAAGAGCCCATGACGGCCTTGAACCCCTTGATGATGGTGGGCGACCAAATTGCTGAGGTGCTGGAACTCAAACGCGGCATGACGCGCGAAGAGGCCTGGCATGAAGCCGTGGAGTTGCTCAACCTCACAGGCATCCCCGAGCCAGTGCGCCGTGCCAGCGCCTACCCGCATCAGCTCTCGGGTGGTCAACGCCAACGCGTGATGATTGCCATGGCCTTGGCTTGCCGCCCGCGCTTGTTGGTAGCCGACGAGCCGACCACCGCTTTGGATGTGTCGCTGCGTGCGCAAATTTTGGATTTACTCAACGATTTGCAAAAACGTTTTGGCATGGCCGTGTTGCTCATCACGCATGACCTCAACACCGTGCGCCGCTTTGCGGACCAAGTGTTGGTGATGGAAAAGGGCGTGGTGGTGGAGTCGGGCGCCGTCGATGCGGTGCTGACTTATCCAGAACACCCCTACACGCAACGCTTGATCAACAGTCAGCCGCCTCGAGATGTGGTGAACGCCAATGCCAACGCGCCCATCGTCATGCAAGCCAAGGGCTTGCGGGTGAGCTACCCCATTCGGCGTTCAGGCTGGAAAGGCTGGTTCAAAGGCGATCACTTTGTCGCGGTTCAAGCTGCCAGTTTTGACTTGCGTGCAGGGCAAACCTTGGGCGTGATTGGCGAGTCGGGCTCTGGCAAAACCACCTTGGCTTTGGCGGCGCTTGGATTGATGCCTTCCAAGGGCACGCTCACCATCGACGGTGCGGCTTGGCAAGGCAAGTCCGTGCAAGACTTGCCGTTGCGCCGCAAAGTGCAGGTGGTGTTCCAAGACCCGTTTTCGTCCCTGTCACCCCGGATGAACGTGCAAGAGCTGGTGTCTGAGGGCTTGACTCTGCACGCCCCCGAGCTGGACGCGTTAGGCCGTTTGCGCCGCATTTTGGTAACTTTGGCGGCTGTCGGTTTAACTGAAACCGAATTTCCAGGCCTGTTGCAGCGCTACCCCCACGAATTTTCAGGTGGCCAACGTCAGCGCTTGGCGATTGCCCGTGCTTTGGTGATCGAGCCGCAGGTGTTGGTGCTAGATGAGCCGACCAGCGCTTTGGATGCCACGACCCAGTTGCAGGTCTTGCAATTGCTGCAAAAGCTCCAGCGGGAGCGGGGTTTGAGCTACTTGCTCATCACCCATGATGTGTCGGTGATTCGCGCCATGGCCCACCATGTGATGGTGATGCAAGCCGGGAAGGTGGTGGAGGCGGGTACGTTTGACCAAATCTTGAACAACCCACAAGCTCCGTATACGAAGATTTTGGTAGGGGCCGAGGCCTAAAAATACCTTTTATCCTTTGATAATCAAGCATTTAGGCGCTACAATGTGCGCTTCACGACCAAACGGGCGGGTAATTACCGCTCGTTTTTTTTGGTCGTTTGTTTTTTGAACACTTGATTTTGAAGGCTATTCGTCGACGTGAGTTTGCAGCAAACCGTAGAACAAACAGTGACCGGCTTAGGTTACGACCTGGTAGAGATTGAACGCTCCGCCGGGGGACTCTTGCGCATCACCATCGACATGCCTTGGACGGCTGACACGCCTGTGCAGCCCATCAATGTGGAAGATTGCGAGCGCGTCACGCGCCAGCTGCAATTTGCGCTGGAAGTCGATGGCACCGAATACGCCCGCCTTGAGGTGTCCTCCCCCGGTATTGATCGCCCTTTGCGTCACCAAGCTGATTTCGAGCGCTTTGTGGGCGAAGAGGTGGACCTCACGCTCAAGGCCCCCATTGGCGCTGCTGCGGCAGGCCAAGTGGCGGCAACCCGTAAAAAATTCCGTGGCACTTTAGAGCGCACCGACGATGGTGCAGGCTGGCAAATCACCTGGCGTGATGAAGTCAAGGCCAAGCCTGGTCAAAAAGTCAGCCCCAAAAGATTAGCCGAAATGCCAGTTCACGCACTGGGTTTCACGCTGGACGAACTGCGAGAAGCACGTCTAGCTCCGATTGTGGATTTCAAGGGCAAAAAGCCCCGTTGAACATAGGTAAGAGAAGGAGTAACCGATCATGAACCGCGAAATGTTGATGTTGGTCGAGGCAATCTCGCGCGAGAAAAACGTCGAACGCGATGTGGTGTTTGGCGCCGTCGAGTTGGCGTTGGCCCAAGCCACCAAAAAGCTGTACGAAGGTGATGTGGACATTCGCGTGGCGATGGACCGTGACACAGGCGAGTACGAAACTTTCCGCCGTTGGTTGGTGGTGCCTGACGAAGCTGGTTTGCAAAACCCTGAAGCCGAAGAAATGTTGATGGACGCCCGCGAGCGCGTGGCTGACGTCGAAGAAGGTGAATACATCGAAGAGGGCGTCGAGTCCTTGCCCATCGGTCGCATCGGTGCAATGGCTGCCAAGCAAGTGATCTTGCAAAAAATCCGCGACGCTGAGCGCGAGATGTTGCTCAACGACTTCATGTCCCGCGGCGACAAGATTTTTGTCGGCACGGTCAAGCGCATGGATAAGGGCGACCTCATTGTCGAATCCGGTCGCGTGGAAGGCCGTTTGCGTCGCAGCGAAATGATCCCTAAAGAAAACTTCCGCAGTGGTGACCGTGTGCGCGCCATGATCATGGAAGTGGACTTGACTTTGCGCGGTGCGCCCATCATCTTGTCGCGTTCGGCGCCTGAGTTCATGGTGGAGTTGTTCCGCCACGAAGTGCCAGAAATCGAACAAGGCATGCTCGAGATCAAATCTTGCGCCCGTGACGCGGGTTCACGCGCCAAGATCGCCGTCATCTCTCACGACAAACGCGTTGACCCCATCGGTACTTGCGTGGGCGTGCGTGGCACCCGCGTGAACGCGGTGACCACCGAGCTCGCCGGCGAACGCGTGGACATCGTGTTGTGGAGCGAAGATCCAGCCCAATTCGTGATTGGTGCTTTGGCGCCTGCCAACGTCAGCTCCATCGTGGTGGACGAAGAGCGTCACGCCATGGATGTGGTGGTGGACGAAGAAAACCTCGCCATCGCCATCGGCCGTGGCGGCCAAAACGTGCGTTTGGCGGCTGAGTTGACCGGCTGGAAAATCAACATCATGGATGCCGCTGAGTCTGCTCAGAAGCAAGCTGACGAAACGTTCAGCATCCGTGAATTGTTCATGGCCAAGTTGGACGTGGACCAAGAAGTCGCTGACATCTTGATTGAAGAAGGTTTCACCAGCCTCGAAGAAGTGGCTTATGTGCCATTGCAAGAGATGTTGGAAATCGAAAGTTTTGACGAAGACACCGTCAACGAGTTGCGCACACGTGCCAAGGATGCGCTGCTCACCATGGAAATTGCACGCGAAGAGAGCGTCGAAGAAGTTTCGCAAGATTTGCGCGACCTCGAAGGATTGAATGCGGAGTTCTTGCCCCAGTTGGCTGAGAGCGGCGTACACACCCGTGACGATTTGGCCGATTTGGCCGTAGACGAGCTCACAGCCATCACCGGCCAAAGCGAAGAAGAGGCCAAAGCCCTGATCTTGAAGGCACGTGAACATTGGTTCACGGGTCAAGAGTAATGGTCATGGCGAGGAAGATCACATATGTCCAGTACGACCGTAGCCGAGTTTGCCAGCGAACTCAAAAAACCAACCGACACCCTGCTTGACCAGCTCAAGGCAGCCGGTGTTGCCAAAGCTTCTGCCAGCGATGTGCTGACAGAGGGCGACAAACAAATGCTCTTGAGCCACTTGCAAGCCAGCCATGGCACAGCATCGCCCGAGCGCAAGAAAATCACCTTGGTCAAGAAATCGACCACCGAGATCAAACAAGCCGACGCCACAGGCAAAGCCCGCACCATCCAAGTGGAAGTGCGTAAAAAACGCACCTTCGTCAAGCGCGATGAAGACGAGGCGACAGAAGTCCAAGCCGCACCCGTACCTGTTGCAGTGCAAGAGCCTGTTGTGCCTGCGATTGACCATGCCGAGTTGGCCCGACGTGAAGAAGAAGCACGCCGCCAAGCTGAGCTGATCCGTCGTCAAGAAGAAGAGCTGGCCGAAAAACGCCGTCTGCGCGAAGAGCAAGAAGCCAAAGAGCAGGCCAAACAAGAAGCCGCCAAAGCCAAAGCGCAAGCCGAAGCTGCTGTGGTGGTGGAAGCTGTTGCGTCCGAAGCCAAAGCTGAACCCTCTGAACCCGTTGTCGACGCCAAAGCGCAAGCCGCTGAAGCTGCGCGTGTGGAAGCCGCTGCGGCTTCTAAGGCACGTGCCGATGAAGACACGGCTCGCGCTGCTGATTTGGATTCTCGTCGTCGCAAAGCCTTGGCTGAAGCCGAAGCGATTCGCTTGATGATGAGCACGCCACAAAAGCAGATGGTGGCTAAAAAGCCTGAGCCAACGCCAGATCCCAAAGCCATCAAAGGTACGCTGCACAAGCCGGCAGGCACTCCAGGTGCCCGTCCAGGCGCACCTGCCGCCCCTGGCACCGCCGCTGCACCTGGCAACAAAGAAGTCAAGAGCGCCAAGCTGTCTTCCAGCTGGGCCGACGAACAAGCCAAAAAGAAAGCCATCAAAACACGCGGTGACGCGAGTGGTGGTGTGGGCCGCAACAGCTGGCGTGGAGGCCCCAAAGGCCGCCGTGACCGCGACCGCGACGATGACCGCGCACCACAAGCACCCGTCGAAGCACGCGTGCTCGAAGTGCACGTGCCAGAAACCATCACCGTGGGCGAGTTGGCCCACAAGATGGCCATCAAAGCCTCTGAAGTGATCAAACAGTTGATGAAACTTGGCCAAATGGCCACCATCAACCAGCCTTTGGACCAAGACACCGCCATGATTTTGGTGGAAGAGTTGGGTCATAAGGCCGTGATTGCTGCACTGGACGATCCAGAAGCCTTTACTGAAGAAGAAGCGTCCGGCCATCAAGCCGAGTCTTTGACACGCGCCCCTGTGGTGACGGTCATGGGCCACGTGGACCACGGTAAAACCTCGTTGCTGGACTACATCCGTCGCGCCAAAGTTGCGTCGGGCGAAGCCGGTGGCATTACCCAACACATTGGCGCTTACCACGTGGAAACACCACGCGGCATGATTTCCTTCTTGGACACGCCCGGTCACGAGGCCTTCACGGCCATGCGTGCACGCGGTGCCAAAGCCACCGACATCGTCATCTTGGTGGTGGCGGCGGACGACGGCGTGATGCCGCAAACCAAAGAAGCCATCAAGCATGCGAAGGCTGCTGGTGTGCCAATCGTGGTGGCGGTCAACAAGATCGATAAGCCCGGTGCCAACCCAGAACGCGTCAAAGGCGAACTGGTGGCTGAAGAAGTGGTGCCTGAAGAGTTCGGTGGTGATTCACCGTTCTGTGAAGTCTCTGCCAAAACCGGTGCGGGCATCGACGAGTTGCTGGAGCAAGTGCTCTTGCAAGCCGAAGTGCTCGAACTCAAAGCGCCTGTCGACGCCATGGCCAAAGGCTTGGTGATCGAAGCGCGTCTGGACAAAGGTCGCGGTCCTGTGGCCACGGTGCTGGTTCAGTCCGGTACGCTCAATGTGGGCGACGTGGTCTTGGGCGGTCAAACCTATGGCCGCGTGCGCGCCATGTTGGACGAGAACGGCAAGCCGATCAAATCGGCTGGCCCATCAATTCCTGTGGAGATTCAAGGTCTCACCGAAGTGCCGCAAGCCGGCGACGAATTCATGGTCATGACCGACGAGCGTCGTGCCCGCGAAATCGCCACTTACCGTGCAGGCAAGGTGCGTAATACGAAGTTGGCCAAGCAACAAGCGTCGAAGCTGGAGAACATGTTCTCCGACATGACGTCTGGCGAAGTCAAGCTGTTGCCGATCATCGTCAAAGCCGACGTGCAAGGTTCGCAAGAAGCTTTGGCTGCCTCGTTGCTCAAGTTGTCGACTGACGAAGTCAAGGTGCAGTTGGTGTACGCCGCTGTGGGTGGCATCAGCGAAAGCGATGTCAACTTGTCCATTGCGTCTAAGGCCGTGATCATTGGTTTCAACACCCGAGCTGACGCCGGCGCGCGCAAGTTGGCCGAGAGCAATGGCGTGGACATTCGTTACTACAACATCATTTATGACGCGGTGGACGAACTCAAAGCGGCCATGTCTGGCATGTTGACACCCGACAAGAAAGAAGAAGTCATCGGTACAGCCGAGATTCGCCAAGTGCTGCGTGTCAGCAAGATTGGTGCGATCGCGGGTTGTATGGTCACCTCTGGTTTCGTACGTCGCAACGCGAAGTTGCGTTTGTTGCGCAACAACGTGGTGGTGTTCACCGGCGAACTCGACAGCTTGAAGCGTTTCAAAGACGACGCCAAAGAAGTCAAAGAAAACTTCGAGTGCGGTTTGACCATCAAGAACTACAACGACATCGTCGAAGGCGACGTGTTGGAATTCTTCGAAATCAAAGAGGTTGCACGTACGCTGTAAAGCGTCAGTGCAATGAAGCATGGCACGTAAACCGAGCAGCACCCCCAACCGCAGCTACCAAGTGGCCGACCAGATCCAACGCGATCTGGCCGAGTTGATCGCGCGTGAGTTGAAAGACCCGCGCGTGGGCATGGTCACGCTGCAAGGCGTGGAAGTCACGCCCGATTACGCCCATGCCAAAGTGCATTTCAGCGTGTTGAATGGCGACCCTGCCAAAACAGGGGAGGGCTTGAACCAAGCCGCAGGTTTCCTGCGCAATGGTTTGTTCAAGCGCTTGCACATCCACACGGTGCCTACTTTGCACTTTGTGTATGACCGCACGCCTGAGCGTGCGTCAGACATGAACGCCTTGATTGCCAAGGCCGTCGCCTCCAAAGCGAAGGACGACTGACATGAGCGCCGTTGGGCAGTCATCAGGGAGCACCCAAGCTCCCAGCACACGTATGCCGCGCGTACGGGTGCAACGACGCCCTGTGCATGGCGTGTTGCTGCTGGATAAGCCCATCGGTTTGTCTAGCAACGATGCCTTGCAAAAAGCCAAATGGCTGTTACGTGCCGAAAAAGCAGGCCACACGGGTACCTTAGATCCCTTGGCTACTGGCGTGTTGCCTTTGTGTTTTGGCGCAGCCACCAAATTCAGTCAGCTCCATTTGGATGCTGACAAAACCTACGAAACCACGGTGCGCTTAGGGATCAAAACCAGCACCGCGGATGCCGAGGGCGAGGTCATTCAACAGCGCCCCGTCACTTGTACCGTGGGTCAAGTGGTGGAAGTGCTGGACCGTTTCATGGGCCCGATCACGCAAGTGCCGCCCATGTACAGCGCCTTGAAAAAAGACGGCAAGGCCTTATATGAATATGCGCGCGCAGGTGAGACTGTGGAGCGCGAGCCTCGCCATGTGGTGATTCACGATTTAGAGCTGCTTGAGATGCAGCTCAATGGCGATGCGCCATTTTTGCGTTTGCGCGTGACGTGTAGCAAAGGCACGTACATCCGCACCTTGGGTGAAGACATTGCTGAGGCTTTGGGTTGCGGTGGCCATTTGAGCGCTTTGCGCCGCGTGGCGACGGGGCCTTTTGACGAGGCGGATTGTGTGACCTTGGAAGACCTGACCGCCATGGACGAGCCCCAACGCGAAGCGCGTTTGATGCCTGTGCAATGCTTGTTAGCTGATCACACGGCTGTCACGTTGGATGCTGAGAATGCAGGTCGCTTCTTGAGCGGCGTGCGTCGTCGCGGTGTTTGGGCAGACCAGGACCGCGTGAGTGTGTTTGGAGAAAACCCACACGCTTTGCTGGGCAGTGCCCATGTCAAAGCGGGGGAACTGATTCCGGGACGATTGTTGAGTCCCCTTGAAATTCAACAAATTTTGCAAAGATCGCCTGTCAACCAGCCCCTGCTGGCCCAGCAGGCATAAAGGAAGAGAGAAGCATGAGTAAGCAAATTCGCAACATCGCCATCATCGCCCACGTTGACCACGGTAAAACCACCATGGTTGACCAATTGCTGCGTCAATCTGGCACCTTCGCCGACCACGAAAAAGTGGTTGACACCGTGATGGACAACAACGCCATCGAACGCGAGCGTGGCATCACGATTCTTGCCAAGAACTGTGCCGTGAGCTGGGAAGGCACCCACATCAACATCGTCGACACCCCTGGTCACGCGGACTTCGGTGGCGAAGTGGAACGTGCGTTGTCGATGGTTGACGGCGTTGTGTTGTTGATCGACGCGCAAGAAGGCCCCATGCCTCAAACCCGTTTCGTGACCAAGAAAGCTTTGGCTTTGGGCCTGAAGCCCATCGTCGTGGTGAACAAAGTGGACAAGCCCGGTGCGAATCCAGACAAAGTGGTGAACGCCGCTTTTGACTTGTTCGACAAACTCGGCGCGACCGACGAACAACTCGACTTCCCTGTGGTGTATGCCTCGGGTATCAACGGCTGGACATCTCTCGAAGAAGGTGCACCTGGCGAGCAGTGGGGCCCAGACATGTCGGCCTTGTTCAACACCGTGTTGAAGCACGTGCCACCCCAACAAGGTGACCCTGCTGCACCGTTGCAATTGCAAATCTCTGCACTCGACTTCTCCACCTTCGTGGGTCGTATCGGCGTGGGCCGTATCAGCCAAGGTACTGTCAAGCCCATGATGGACGTGATGGTCATGGAAGGCCCAGATGGCACCGCCGTCAAAGGCCGCGTCAACCAAGTGTTGAAGTTCCAAGGTCTGGACCGTGTGCAAGCCACTGAAGCGGGCCCTGGCGACATCGTGTTGATCAACGGTATTGCTGACTTGAACATCGGCGTGACCGTGACCGACCCGACCAATCCAGCACCGTTGCCGATGCTCAAGATTGACGAACCAACCTTGACCATGAACTTCTGCGTGAACACCAGCCCATTGGCCGGTCGTGAAGGCAAGTACGTGACCAGCCGTCAGCTGTGGGACCGTTTGCAAAAAGAACTGCAACACAACGTGGCTTTGCGTGTGAAAGAAACCGACGAAGAAGGCGTGTTTGACGTCGCCGGTCGCGGTGAATTGCACTTGACCATCTTGTTGGAAAACATGCGCCGTGAAGGCTACGAATTGGCTGTGTCTAAGCCACGCGTGGTGTTCCGTGACATCGACGGTGTGCGTCACGAACCTATCGAATTGGTGACCGCTGACATCGAAGAAACCCACCAAGGCGGCGTCATGCAAGCTTTGGGCGAGCGCAAAGGCGAACTCGTCAACATGGAACCCGATGGCCGCGGCCGCGTGCGTTTGGAATACCGCATCCCAGCCCGTGGTTTGATTGGTTTCACCAACGAGTTCTTGAACTTGACCCGTGGTTCAGGTTTGATCTCCAACATCTTCGACAGCTACGAGCCACACAAAGGTGACATCGGCGGCCGTAAGAACGGTGTGTTGATCTCCATGGACGACGGTGAAATCTTCACTTACGCCTTGGGCAAATTGGACGACCGTGGCCGTATGTTCGTCAAGGCGAACGACCCTGTGTACGAAGGCATGATTGTGGGTATCCACAGCCGTGACAACGACTTGGTGGTGAACGCCACACGTACCAAACAGCTGACCAACTTCCGCGTGTCTGGCAAAGAAGACGCGATCAAGATCACGCCTCCAATCGACCTCACCCTCGAATACGGTGTGGAATTCATCGAAGACGACGAGTTGGTGGAAATCACACCGAAGAGCGTGCGTCTGCGTAAGCGCTTCTTGAAAGAGCATGAGCGCAAGCGCAACAAGTAATCCACTTGTTTTGCAAGAAAAGCCGAGGCACTGCCTTGGCTTTTTTTTTCGCTTCCGTTTTTGATGTGTCGCGTGCGTGCATGCGGCTGATCCAGCGCCGTTTTGAATTGAAGAAAATACACGCCAAGTATTTGAAGAAGGAACCACCATGTCCACTTACACCACCGATGTGCACGCCGAGCGCGTGGGCCATTTGGGTCTGATCACCCTCAATCGGCCCAAGGCCTTGAATGCGCTCTCGCTGGCCATGGTGCGCGAGCTCAACCACGTGTTGCAACAGTGGCAAGACGATGCGCAGGTGAGGGCTGTGGTGGTGCGTGGCAGCAACAAAGAAGGTCCCTTCGGGGCGTTCTGCGCCGGCGGTGACATTCGTTACTTTCACCAAGCCGCGATGAGCGGCGATGTGACGTTGGAAGACTTCTTCACCGAGGAATACAGCCTCAACCATTTGATTCAGAACTACCCCAAACCCTACATCGCTTTGATGGACGGCATCGTCATGGGCGGCGGCATGGGCATCAGCCAAGGCGCTGCGTTGCGCGTGGTGACTGAGCGTACCAAGATGGCCATGCCCGAGACGCACATTGGCTTGTTCCCTGATGTGGGCGGTGGCTATTTCTTAAGCCGTTGCCATGGTTCTGCATGTCCCGCCTACATGGGCGAGTATTTGGCGCTCACAGGCTATGTGTTGCGCGGTGGTGAATCGCTGCACGCCGGCTTGGCCGATGTGTGTGTGGATTCATCCACGTTGCCTGCACTGTGGGATGGTTTGCGTCAGCAAGACTGGTCCAGTGGTGAAGCGGTGGTGGCTTGGTTGCGTTTGCAAAGCAAGACCACGACAGAGCAAGCGTTGGCTCAAACGCTTGCGTGGCAACACGCGCCCATCGACCAGGTGTTTGGCTTGGCTGAGGTGGCGGCGATGGAACAAGCGTTGCAAGGCGCAGATGAATGGTCGGTGCAAACCTTGAAGGCCTTGCACCATCAATCTCCGTTGATGCTGTGCGTCACGCTAGAACAAATTCGCCGTGGGCGCCACATGACACTGGCTGAAGACCTGCGCATGGAGCGCGATTTGGTGCGTCATTGTTTTCAGACTGACCATCTGTCGCGCCGAGGCGTGAGCAGCGAAACAGTGGAGGGCATTCGTGCCTTGGCGGTGGACAAAGACCACGCGCCAAAGTGGCAACCCGCACGCATTGCCGATGTCACGCCAGAGATGGTGCAGCCGTTTTTTGACAGCCCTTGGCCTGCATCAGCCCACCCATTGCGTCATTTGAGCTAATTCAAAGCCGTTCAAGCGAACGGCTTTTTTGAGCAGGGTTAGCGCGGCAGGGTGTGCAGCGGAATGTCTTTGCTGCTCGCCAGCTTGTCGAGCTGTGCCCGTGTTTGCAGGGCTAAGAATTTGGCAATCGCCTCATGCGTGCTGCGCTTGTGCATGTGTGTCGCAGCTAGTTTGGGCAAGCCTGCGGCCTCACACAAGCGAGCAGCGAAGTGAGGCTCTAGCGCCGCCAAGGCGACGCGTCCGTTTTTGCAGGGGTAGACCTTGTACCCGGCATGCGCACCGCCGACATCGCCACTGGGTAGCGTGAGGCCCCATGCGCGCGGCAAGGCGAGGTAAGTAGACGCATCACACAAAGCGACTTCGTGAAAGACACCTTGGCCCTGTGCTTTGCCTGGACGTTGACGCATCAACAAAGCTTGCAACACCGCTTCAGTGGCAAACAACGAACCGCCCATGTCTGCATACAGGCTGGCTGGCATTTCAAGGCCATTGACCAAGCCACTGTCGGCTTGGTAGGTCAAATCGTGTCCAGGTTCTTCCGCGCGTTCATCTGGGGCACCCACGATGCTCACCACACACAAGGCTGGGTAGCGCTTGTGCAACTCTTTCCAAGCCAAGCCCAGCTTGACCAAGGCCGAAGGCCGGAAGGAGGTGATGAGCACATCGGTTTGCGCCAATTGCTTGTGCAGCACGGCTTGGCCGCGTTCAGACTTCAAGTCGGCTTGCAACACCTTCAGGCCTTGGTGCATCACCTCGTAGGCGGCAGGCTTGTAGATGCCCATCGGGTCTGCGGTGCTCATGCCCGCAGGTGCGAGCGGTTCGAGCTTGGTGCACTTGGCGCCCATGGCCTGCAGCCGCATCACAGCGGCTGGGCCTGGCAGGTTCAAAGCGAGGGTGAGAACGCGCACCCCTTTGAGGGGCGCGGCAGAGGAGGAGGTGTGATGTGCAGCAGTCATCCCGCCATTATCGGGCGGCGACGGGGTCTAAACCGGTTTGACGAATCGTCTCTGCGACTTCGGGGGATTGGAAAAATTTAATCAGTTGTTTGGCTGTGTCTTGCTCGGTGGAGCCTTCGACCAAGCCTGCTGAGAAAAAGATGGTTTGCTGCACAGACTCGGGCAAGGTGCCGATGAAGTCCAGTTCTTTGAAATAAATCAACTCGCTCACCTGCTGAAAGCCCAGCTCAGCATCGCCGCGTGCCACGACAGCGCCCACGCGTTCGCTCATGATTTTCTTGGCTGTGTCTTTGAGTTGTTCGGCCACGCCGAGTTTAGGAAACAGCTCAGTCGACAAATAGGTGCCACTGGCACTGGCCGAGTAAGCGATCGACTTGGCGTTGAGCAAGGTTTGTTTCAAAGCCTCAACAGTGCTGATGTCGGGCTTGGGTGTGCCTTTGCGAACTGCTGCGCCAATTTGCGAGCGCACCAAATCCACACGACTGCCTTGGATGACGTTGCCTTTTTTTATCATCGCCTCTAAGCCGCCGTCCGACAAAATAATCAAGTCAAATTTTTCACCGCGCGAGAAGCGGGTGGGAATGGCGTCGGGGGCATTGCCCACGGATGCACCAAACGCGCTGATGACTTTGTGGCCGGTTTGTTTTTCAAACTCAGGCACGAGTTGTTTGTAGGCTTCGGTGAATGCGCCTGAGGTGATGACGCGAATCTCGGCAGCTTGGGCAATCTGCGCGGCAGCTAAAAATAACCCAACGCCAACCAGTAGCAGGCGGCGGGTGATGTGGTGTGTCAATGTCATGGGTTGTCTCCGTTGATTTATTTTTTATTCGCCAGTGATTTTTCGTTCACGAATCACACGGCCCCAGGTGGTGGACTCTTTGGCGATGTACTTGGCCAGCTCATCGCGTGTACCTGGTTGAGGTGTCAGTCCGTGGCTGTTGAGTTGGTCGACCACATCGGGTGACTTCAAAACCTTCACAAGCTCATTGTTCCATCGGTCCAAGGTGGCTGCAGGCACTTTGGATGAGGCCACAAAGGCATACCAGTTGGTGGCACTGAAGCCGGGGTAGCCCGACTCGGCCACTGTTGGAATTTTGGGCAGAGACTTCAGGCGTTGTGCGCCCGTGCTGGCCAAGGGAATGAGTTTGCCGTTGTCAATATAGGCCTGCGATGTGGAGTACGTCGAGAAGTAGGCGGCCACGCGCCCGCCCAACAAATCTTGCAACGCAGGTGCGCCACCTTTGTAGGGAACGTGCACCGTCTCAATGCTAGCCATGTCGTCTAGCAACTCACCGGCAAGGTGCGAGGCAGAGCCAGGCCCCGTGGATGCGTAGTCGAGCTTTTTGGGATTCTTTTTGGCGTAGGCAATGTACTCAGCGAAGGTTTTGATGCCTGTGCCTGCGTGCACCACCAACACGTTAGGAAAGTTCACCCCCATGGTGATGGGCGCCAGGTCTTTGACGGGGTCGTAGGGCAGCTTCATCATGTGCGGTGCGATGGTGAGCGGGCCGACCGAACCAAACAAAATCGTGCTGCCGTCGGTCGGGCCATTGGCAGCAAATTGGTGAGCGATGTTGCCGCCTGCACCGCCCCGGTTGTCAATGACCACCGATGCGCCGATGTTGTCTCCCAATTTTCTGGCGATGATGCGCGCCGCTGTATCCGCTGCACCGCCGGCTGCAAAGCCGACCACCATGGTGATGGTTTTCTTGGGTGGAAACTCTTGGGCGTGGGAGGCCAAAACCGATGCGCTGAATGCGAGCAACATGCAGTTGCGGAGGAAGTTACGTTTTTTCATGGGTTGTCCCTTTCAAATTATTCGCTGCCCAAGCCGAGTTGGTTGGGTTGTCGTTTTTCAACGGCATGGCGTAGCAATGCCGCCGTTCTAAAAATACCGTGCGCAAACTTGCCGTAGGGCAGGGTGGCAAACAGGGCCATCACCACACCCAAATGAATGGCCAGCAGCGCAGGTAAGGCGGCGCTACCGCGGCCCAACCACAAGGCCAGGCCGCTCAGGCTGGTGAAAAACAGCAAGGCGATGAAACCCAAGTCCATCGGTTTTTGCGCCGCATCGCCGTGCAGGGGGTGGCGTTGCAGGTGGAGCTTGAACAGGCCTGCCGTGCCCAACAACAAACTCACCCCGCCGATCGCGCCCAGTAGTTTGGGCAAGCTGGGGAGGTCGTAAGGCGCGATCCAACCGAAGGCATAGTGATACACCGTGCCTAAGCTGGTGGCTGCAAAGCAAAGCATGAACCCGTAAAAAGTGAGGTGGTGTGCGCGACGGCGCGACAGCGTGAACGCGTCGTCTTCGTTATTACAGCCTTCGCCGTGTCCGCCATCTAGGTACTTCAGACGCAGCACGTCTTGCGTGGCTTCACTGGCTGCAGGTGGGGTTACCGCAGCACCGCTGGTGGCGGGGGTGATGTCACGCCAAAAACGTCGCACGCCTAAGCTCAATGCCAACGCGGCAAACAAGAACACAGGCGCGAACAAGCTGACCAACAAATTGTGCGGAAACACGTCGTAGAAGTTGCCCGGCAGCTTGCTGGCCCACAAGGTGCCATTCATTTGCAGGGCGAGCAGCAAAAACAGCGACAAGCCAGCGGCCAAAGCCAGTGACAAAGTGAGGCCATTGCGCTTGTAGAGCGCGCCTAAGGCAGAAGGCCATGCGTAGTCGGCATACGTTTGGCCGCGCACCTGCGCCATGGCTTGCGGCACATTGACCGCAAACTCGTGCGGCGGTGCGTATTGGCAGGCGTGCAAACAGGCTCCGCAGTTGTGGCAGAGGTTGGCGAGGTAATGGATGTCGGCTTTGCCAAATTCCAAGCGACGCGTCATCGCGGGGAACATGGCGCAAAAGCCTTCGCAGTATCGGCAGGCATTGCAAATTTGCAGCTGTCGCGCCACTTCGGTTTCAGGCGCTGACAGGACAACTTCGCCATTTGCCAAAGCACGTGCGTCGCGGGTGAGGGCATCAAGCGTTTGCATGTGCAGGCTCCTTGGAAGCTAAAGCAGCTTGGGCAGCCTGTGTGCCCGCAATTCGGCCAAACGCGGTGCCAATCGACATGCCCACGCCAGCGGTGTAACCCTTGCCCAGCACGTTGCCAGACATCATTTCGCCCGCCACAAACAGGTTGTCGCTGGGTACATCGTGAAAGCGCACCGCGGCTGTTTCATCGGTTTTGAGACCAAGGTAGGTGAAGGTGATGCCGGGTCGCAAGGCGTAGCCGTAGAACGGGCCAGTGTCGATGGGGCGTGCCCAGTGTGTTTTGGCGGGGCTCACGCCTTCGGTGTGGCAGTCGTCCAAGCTGGTGTGGTCAAACGTGCCGATGCGGCACGCGTGGTTGTAGTCGTTGAGGGTTTGCATGAAGGTGTCCACAGGCAAGCCAAGTTTTTGCGCAAGCTCTGGCAAGGTGTTGGCTTGCACGCCGGGGAAGACGGGGGGCATGAAACGACCAATGGCTTTGGCATCGATGATGGAATAGCCAATTTGCCCAGGCTGCTGTGCCACCAAACGGCCCCAAATGGCGTAGCGCTTGGGCCAGAAGTCTTCGCCTTCGTCATAGAAGCGTTGACCGTCGCGGTTGACCACCACGCCAAGCGACACGCAGTCAATGCGTGTGCAAATGCCACCGTCATAGAGCGGGGCGCGTGCGTCAATCGCCACCATGTGGGCTTGGGTGGGGTCGCCAATGCGGTCTGCGCCATGGGCCAACATGTGCTTGAGCAACACGCCTTGGTTGAACTGCGTGCCACGAATGAGAAAGTTGTCGGCAGGCCATTCGCCGCGTTCGTTTTGTCCCCATGCTTCGCGCAGCCATTCGCGATTGGACTCAAAGCCGCCAGCTGCCAACACGCAGGCTTTGGCCGTGATGCGCTCTTGGCCGATGTATGCAGCGACGAAGCGGCCATCTTCAATGTCGAGCTTATCCACGGACGCGTTGTAGCGAATTTGTACACCCAGTTTTTCAGCGCTGCGGTAATACGCATTGACCAAGGCTTTGCCGCCCCCCATGAAGAACGCGTTGGTGCGTGCCACATGCAAGGCGCCTGAGAGCGGGGGCTGAAAGTGCACGCCGTGTTTGCGCATCCAATCGCGGCAAGTGGATGAGGCACGAATGACCAAACGGGCGAGCTTTTCGTTGGTGATCCCGCCTGTGACCTTGAGCAGGTCTTGCCAATACTCTTCTTCTGGGTAGGCGTCGATCAGCACGTCTTGTGGTGCGTCGTGCATGCAGCGCAGGTTACGCGTGTGGCCTGAATTGCCACCGCGCCACTCACGTGGTGCTGATTCGAGCATCAAGACCGAGGCGCCTGCTTCGGCGGCCATCAGCGCGGCACAGAGTGCGGCATTGCCGCCACCGATCACCAGAACATCAGGTTGTTTTGCACTTGCTTGAATTGTCATGCCCGAGAGTGTCGAGGCAAATGGTTATGCTGATAAGTGCAATATAGGGTTTGATTATTTCGTTTTTCGCATCAATTGGACTTTGGCCGCTTTGGGCTTCAGATGCTCTTTTTGAATCAACTCAAAGAAGGCTTGCGCGGCGGGTGACAGGCTTGTGTTTTTGTGGCGCAGCAAAGCCACCTTGCGCTTGACCACAGGGCCCGTCAGCGTGATCTTGCGCACGTGCAGTCGATCCCCCTCTCTCAAGGTGGAGGACGGCAAGATGGCACAGCCCACGCCTGCTGCGACCAAGTTGATGGCGGTGGCGTGGTGTTGCACCTCGTAATTGCCGTTGAGGCGAATTCCGTGTTTGGCCAATTGGTAATCCATGAACACACGGGTGGCCATGAAGTTACTCACCACAATCAAGTCGGCTTCGCGCATGTCGGCCCACGTGACTGAGTCTTTCCCTTGGAGTGGGTGGGTGTCTCGACAGATGAAGACCAAGGGGTCGTCAAACAAAGGGGTTTCAATGAGGTCGGGGTGAACTTCGCCGTTCACCGCAATGCCAATTTCGGCTTGGTGGTTGAGCACCGCCTGACGCACCTCGTAAGAGGCCGCATCCAAGAGACGAATGCGGTTGCCTGGGCATTCATCGGCATATTGACGAATCAGCTCAGGCAGCATGTGTGCGGCCATGCTGGGCACGCAGGCGAGGGTGAAGTTGCCTTTCGCATGCTGTGACATGTCTTTGAGACGGCCCACTGCAGAGGTCATTTCATTCACGATGGCGCGGGCTTGGGGTAAAAAGTCACGGCCAACAGCGGTCATCTCGACGCGACGCGTGGTGCGGTCCAGCAGCTTTAAGCCCAAATAAGCCTCGAGTTTTTGCACCCGGCGTGTGAGTGCGGTTTGCGTGATGTGTAGCTGGTCGGCGGCTTTGTTGAAGCCGCCGAGTTCTGCCGTCACCACAAATGCTTGTATGCCATCAAAATCAATTTTCACGTCTCAATTGTGAATCAACATCGCCACTAGATTTTCATTTCGATCGCGACTGAAAAGAGGGCATTTGCAAGTTACAATAATCGAATCGGGGCGTAGCGCAGCCTGGTAGCGCATCTGGTTTGGGACCAGAGGGTCGTAGGTTCGAATCCTATCGCCCCGACCATAAAAGTAAAAAAGGCCTCGAATTTCGAGGCCTTTTTTCATTTCTGTCCGTAGCTCAGTTGGATAGAGCAACAACCTTCTAAGTTGTGGGTCACAGGTTCGATTCCTGTCGGACAGGCCACCTTTTGAAACACGTCACTTAGTTGAATAGCCAGTCTGGGTTCAACGCCACGTAGCAGTTCTTTTCCCCAAGTAACTGGCCATCTGGGCTCACGCAGAAATTGGCACGACGGAACTTCTTTTCGTCGGTCAGCACGTAAGAGCGGTAGATCTCTTTGCTCTTGATGCCTGTTTTGTCTTTGGGGTGCAGCATCATGAGACGTGTCGAACCACATTCGCCTTTTTTGATGCATTCTTTTTCGGCTTTGTCGTCGACATAAAACTCAATGTAAATCGCACCCGGAAACTTTGTTTTGGGTTTGGCCACCTTGATCATGCAAGGCATGTCTTGCGCGTGGGGCAGACCCATGCGATCGGCAAAGGTGTTCATCTCAGACAGCACTGTGTCACGGTATTTGGCTTTGATGGTTTTGTGACACACAAAGTAATCGGCATACGTATTCGTAAATACCACGGGCGTGAGCGGTCGGTTGTTGCTATCGAGCTGGATGATGGCAGCGTCGTAAATGGCACTCACAGCAGGGGGCGTTGCCTTTTTATCGGCTTTGCCGTGACCTCCGCCGTGACCATCACCACCTTTTTTGGCGTCCTTTTTAGGGTCACCATGGCCATCGTCTTTCTTCTTTTCGTCTTTCTTAGGAGGGGCACCGTGGCCATCGTCCTTTTTCTCTTCTTTTTTAGGCGCGCCGTGGCCATCGTCTTTTTTGCCGTGGTCGTCTTTGGGTTCTGGCTTATGCGCTTCTTTGGGCTCAGCTTTAGGAACTTCTTGTGGCTCCTCAAACTTCGGTTTAGCCACGCGTTTGTAGATGTAACCGCTGCGTCCCACTTCGCCATTTTCTTCGATGTAGTCGAATTTCGGCTTAGGCGGTTCCTCTTTGGCCGCTGCTTTTTTGGGCGGATCATTCGCGAACGCTGGCGAGCCCATGAGGCTCGTCATCAGCAGAGTCGTCGCGAGAAGTGTGAAGGTTGAAAAACGCATATCCCTAGAAGATCGACTGTTCAAGGGGAGGCTTTAGCCCCGCCGGCAAAAAAGCCTTAAGGGACGGTATAGCAAGTGGTGTCTGTGAACAACTTGCCTTTGTCTGTGACGCATTGCTGAGAGATGAGCTTGCGTGACATGTCTGACAAGAAGTAAGAGCGATAAAGCACTTTGTCTTTAGGAATCAGGCTGATGCTGCGAAATACGGGGCATTGTTCGTTGCGCACGCAAGCCGTCAAACGCTGCTGGTTCACATAGAGGTGAATGTTGATGCGCCCTGGCGTCAGGCTCTTCTCGGTGCCAATGCTCACCACGCAGGCGTCACCTTTGACGAATGGCAAATCCACCAATTCGGCAAAGTAGTTCATTTCCGCCACAACCAACTCACGAAACCAAGGTGCCACGATGCCGTTGCAATCAAAGTAGTCGAGCTTGGTGGTGTGAACCAAAATTTCGGTGTAAGGACGATTCTTCGGCCCCAGCAACAACATGGGTTCGGCCCCAGATTGTGGCGGGCGAGCCAGCAGAGCACGTGATGCAGTCGGTTTGTCTTGCGCAAGCACGCCCGTCCACACGGACAGGAGCAGGCAGGTCAACAGGAAAAACTTCTTAAACATGACGTCTTATGAATCGGTTGTAACAGGGGTAACTTTATCAGTTTGTGGTGCTGGCTTGAAGTAATCAAGTAAAGTGGTTCCATACCGATTCAAAGTCTAGGATGAAAACTTTCAAAACACTTTCTGCGATTTTGTTGACTGCTACCTTGTTGGCCTGTGGCGGGGGGGGAGGTGGCGGGGCTAGCAATCCAAGTAATAACTCAACCACGACAAGCTATGTTGTGTCGACGCTTGTTTTGTCTCCTCAGCTGACTGCACCATCAGCAATATCAGGAATATCAATTGATTCACAAGGAAATTTATACGTTGCAGACAGTGGCGCTAATTTGGTTCGAAAAATTACCAACGTGAATAACAGTCCGGTGAATGTCAGTACGGTTTTGGGTGGCGGCAATACAAGTTACAGCAGTTGCCTCAATTCACTTTTGGACTCACCCTATGGCATCGTCATTGATAGCTCAAGCCATATTTATGTAACTGAATCGAATAAAACAGTTGTTCGGTATGCCGATTGCACGGCTTCAACCACTTTTTCTCAAGAGTATGGTTCTCTCACTGCTGGTCTGACCCTTTTGAATCCTCGTGGCGTCGCTTTATATGGCAGCACGCTCTATGTTGTAGATGCAGGAAATTACAAAATTCGAGCGATCACCGACAACGGCGCGCACTCTGGGGTGACCGCCACGTTGGCTGGTACATCCAATGGATACGTGAATGGTGCTGCAGGGACTTCTGCTTTTTCGCTTCCTACAGGTATTGCTGTTGCCAGTTCTGGTGTCGTTTTTGTCGCAGACACCAACAACTGCGCGATCAGAATGATTTCATCGGGCCAGGTCTCGACATTCGCAGGTTCCGGCCCCAACAATCTTGGAACAGGGCCAGTGGCTTGTGGCAGCGCTGACGGCACAGGCACAGCGGCGTTGTTTGATCATCCCACCGGCCTAGCTATTGATGGCAGTGACAATTTGTACGTTGCAGACTCGGTGAGTAACAAGATTCGTCGAATTACCCCGCAGGGTGTTGTGACGACCATTGCAGGTTCTGGGGGCAGTGGCTCCACCGATGGCGCAGGCTCTAGTGCCACATTCAACACCCCAACAGGCATCACGATTGATTCAAGCGGTGCCGTATTTGTGGTTGACTCAGGCACCAACAAAATTCGAAAAATTACCGTTACACCTTAGATTTTTTTCAATTTGTAATTTCAAGCTCACCGTTTCGCAAATTGCGTTGATCCAAACAAAACCTCTTTGGCTTTGTCGTCGTACAACGGCTTACGTAAATCAGCCAGCACCTGCACACCACGCTGTACCGCAGGGCGTGCCGCAATCAAATCAAACCAAGCTTTGAGGTGCGGGTAGTCGGCCCAATCAATGCCTTGGTTTTGCCAGCTGCGTAGCCAGGGGAAGATGGCAATGTCAGCAATGCTGTAGCTGTTGCCCCCGATAAATTTGCTGTGCTGCAAACGCTTGTCCATCACGCCATACAAGCGTTTGGCTTCGTTGGTGTAGCGGTTGTAGGCGTAGTCAATCTTCTCGGGTGCATAGATGCGAAAGTGGTGCGCTTGGCCCAGCATGGGGCCCACGCCACCCATTTGAAACATCAGCCATTGCAGTACTTCAAATTTGGCTCGGTCGCTCTTGGGTAAGAGCTTGCCCGTCTTGGAGGCGAGGTACAACAGAATCGCGCCCGATTCAAACAGGCTGATGGGTTTGCCGTCTGGTCCATGTGGATCGACGAGTGCCGGGATTTTGTTATTGGGGCTGATCTTCAAAAACTCAGGCGTGAATTGTTCGCCTTGACCGATGTTCACAGGATGCGCCACCCAATCGCGGCCTAATCGCAAGCCACACTCTTCGAGCATGATGTGTACTTTGTGTCCGTTGGGCGTGGCCCATGAGTAAACGTCGATCATTGGTGTTCCTTAGCAGCCGCGTGTGACGGGCATTTCAACTTCATGAGGTGCTGCGGCCATGTGCCGCGCGAGTTCGAGTTTAGCGATGGACTGGCGGTGCACTTCATCGGGGCCATCGGCCAAGCGCAACCAGCGCTGCGTGCAGTAAGCGTAGGCGAGTGGAAAATCGTCCGAGATGCCCGCTGCGCCGTGGGCTTGGATGGCCCAATCAATCACTTGACTGGCCATGTTGGGTGCAATCACCTTGATCATGGCGATTTCAGCGCGTGCTTCTTTGTTACCCACGGTGTCCATCATGTAGGCGGCTTTGAGGGTGAGCAAACGGGCTTGTTCAATTTTGATGCGCGACTCGGCGATACGCTCATGCCAAACGCCTTGCGCTGACAAAGGTTTGCCAAATGCCACCCGACTGTTGAGGCGTTGGCACATCAGTTCTAGAGCACGCTCCGCTGCGCCAATCGAGCGCATGCAGTGGTGAATGCGGCCTGGGCCTAAGCGGCCTTGGGCAATCTCGAACCCTCTGCCTTCGCCGAGTAACAGGTTTTCAACGGGCACGCGCACATTGGTGAGGGTGACCTCCATGTGGCCATGCGGCGCATCGTCGTAGCCAAACACGCTCAAGGGGCGCACCACGTTCACGCCCGGCGTGTTGGCAGGCACCACCACCATGCTTTGTTGCGCGTGCTTGGGTGCTGTGGTGTCGGTCTTGCCCATCACGATGTACACCGCACAGCGTGGGTCGCCCGCGCCAGAGCTCCACCACTTGGTGCCGTTGATGACGTAGTCGTTGCCTTCGCGCACGATGCTGCATTGGATGTTGGTGGCATCTGACGAGGCCACCGCTGGCTCGGTCATCAAGAAGGCTGAGCGAATGTCGCCGCGCAACAAAGGCTCTAACCATTGCACTTTCAGGGCTTCACTGGCGTAGCGTTCAAAGGTTTCCATGTTGCCGGTGTCGGGGGCCGAGGAGTTGAACACTTCGGCTGCGAAGGACACGCGACCCATGATTTCGCACAGAGGTGCGTATTCCAAATTGCTCAAACCATCGGGCACGCGTGGGCTGTGCGGAATGAATAAATTCCAAAGGCCTGCAGCGCGTGCCTTGGGCTTGAGTTCTTCCACCAACGCGGTTGGAATCCAAGCATTGCCTTTGGCGCGGTTGGCGGCAATTTCTTCAAAGAAGCGTTGTTCGTTGGGGTAGATATGCTCGTCCATGAAGGTGAGCAGGCGCGTTCGCAGGCCTTTGACTTTGTCGCTGTAATCGAAGTTCATGTGGTGTATTCCTTGACGCTGTTGTTCTTTTAGGCTTGTTGTGCAAATTTCCATGCCAGCTCGGCCATGGGGCGTGCAGCTGCGCCGTTGGCTTTGGCTTGGTCGCTAGACGCTGTTCCAGCTTCCACGCGCTTGGCGATGCCTTGCAAGATGGCCGCGATGCGGAACATGTTGTAGGCGAGGTAAAAGTTCCAGTCGGCTTTCAGGTCTGCCGGTGAGGCTATGCCTGTGCGGTCGCAATAGCGGTGGATGTTTTCGCTCTTGCTGGGAATGCCGAGTGCGGCAATGTCCACGCCGCCAATGCCTCTGAAGGTGCCCGGTGGAATATGCCAGCCCATGCACAAGTAGCTGAAGTCAGCCAGCGGATGGCCCAGTGTGGACAGCTCCCAATCGAGCACCGCCAACACACGTGGCTCGGTGGGATGGAACATCAAATTATCCAGGCGGTAGTCGCCGTGCACGATGCTGACTTTTGTTTCGTCTTTGGCACTGGCGGGCATGTTGGCGGGCAACCATGCCATGAGTTGGTCCATTTCAGGAATGGGTCGCGTGACGGACGCGAGGTATTGTTTGCTCCAGCGGCCAATCTGTCGCTCAAAGTAATTGCCGGGACGACCATAGTTCTCAAGCCCACGTTCGGCAAACTGCACTGTGTGGAGTGCGGCGATGACGCGGTTCATCTCGTCATAAATGGCGCTGCGTTCGGCGTTGCGCATGCCGGGCAGTGTTTGGTCCCACAGCACACGGCCTTGTACAAACGCCATGAGGTAAAACGCGCGGCCCATGATGGACTCGTCTTCACACAGCACATGCATTTGCGGCACGGGCACATCGCTGCCGTGCAGGCCTTGCATGACTTTGAACTCGCGTTCAATCGCATGGGCTGAAGGCAGCAGCTTGGCCACAGGGCCTGGCTTGGTGCGCAGCACGTAACTCTTGGTTGGCGTGATGAGTTGGTAAGTGGGGTTGGATTGCCCGCCCTTGAACATCTCTAGCGAGATGGGACCTTCAAAGCCCGACAGGTTGGCGCTCAGCCAAGCTGCCAATGCTGCGGTGTCTATGGGGTGTGCCGCTTGCATGGGCTGGGAGTTTGCTGTGTCGTCCCGGCTCATGCGTGGGCTCCTGTCAGTGGTCGGCTTCGCTGATGTGTAGCAAAGCGTCGCGGTTGCGAATCACCAAGCCGCCCGGCTCGATGCGAATGGCTTCCTCGCGTTCCATGGCTTTGAGTTCTTGGTTCACACGTTGGCGTGAGGCACCCAAGAGTTGCGCCAATTCTTCTTGCGCCAGATGCAAACCAATGCGAATCTCTTGTGCGTTGGTCAGACTCTGCACACCGTAGCTGCGTGCCAAGTGCAGCAGTTGTTTGGCCAAGCGCGAGCGCAAGGGCAGGGTGTTGAGGTCTTCCACCAAACCAAACAGTTGGCGAATGCGGCGTGCTTGCAAGCGCAGCATGGCTTCGTAGAACTCCACATGCTGGCTGAGAATTTTTTGAAAGTCTGCCTTGGCCACGCAAAGAATGGTGGTCTCGCCGTGGGCGTACACATCGTGCGTGCGACGGTCCCCGTCCAGGATCGCCACGTCGCCAAACCATATGCCAGGCTCCACATACGTGAAGGTGATCTGCTTGCCCGACAACGAGGTTGAGCTCACGCGCACCGCGCCACGCGCGCAGGCCATCCATTCTTCGGCCGGATCGCCGCGAGCTGCAATCAAGTCGCTGTCTTTGCATCGTTTGACGTAAGCGCATCGAAGAATGTCGTGCCTGAGTGAAGGTGAAAGAGATGAGAACCAACGTCCTGCGTTGATGGCCTCGCGTTCTTCGATGTTAAGAATAGGATCGTCCATAGCCTGTCTTTTGTGTGACCTGAAAGTAAGAATTTGTCACTCAGGAGACCCGCGGTTTGTGCGGGTCTCCTGAGTGTGTTGGTGGTGACGTGCTTAGCTCTCGACGTGCATCAAGCTCAAGCCCAATGCACCGCGGCGACGCAGCCATGGGCTAGGGCGGTAGCGCGTGTCACCGTAAACGGTTTGAACGTTGAACAGCACTTCCAAAATTTCAGTGGGGCCGTATTTGTCGCCCATGGCCAGCGGGCCCATGGCGTGGCCCAAGTCGTCACCGCCTGTGGCTTCGAGTTCTTGTGGTGTGCAAATGCCTTGCTGGCACATGTCACACGCGATGTTGATGATGTTCGCCACTACGCGTTGTGTCACAAAGCCGCCGCTGTCGCGAATCACGCTCACCGCTTTGCCGTCGCGTGCAAACAGCGCATGTGCAGCGTCGCGCATGTCGGCGCGTGTGGCGGGGCTGGTGGCCAGCACACGGCGTTGGGTGAGTTGGTCGTCAATCAGCATGTCAATGCCCACGGTACGGGCGGGGTCCAAGCGTTCGACGATGGCCACGGTGGTCACGTCGAAACCCAAAGGCGCAACGATCGACAGCGCTTGTGCCGAAGGCGATGCACCTGTTTCAATTTTTGCGCCCAAGTTTTTGAGCAGTTGCAGCAGTTCGGGGCGGCGCATGGCGCGGGTCGATATCCAGACGGGGGGCATTTCTGCCACGGTCGGCACGGTTTGCTCGGGCGGCATTTGTGCCACGCCATCGACGTAGTCGTAAAAGCCTTTGCCCGTCTTGTGCCCTAACGCTCCCGCGGCCAAGCGTTGCGCACTGATAGCGCTGGGACGGTAGCGAGGCTCAGCCCAATACGTTTGGTAAATCGAAGTCATGGCCTCGTGCGCCACGTCCAGACCAGTGAGGTCCAAGAGCTGGAAAGGGCCAAGTTTGAATCCGGCATGGTCGCGCAAGATGCGGTCGATGGTGGCGAAATCTGCCACGCCTTCCGATGCGATTTGCAGCGCCTCTGTGGCGCCTCCCACGATGCCAATGGTTTTGTAGATAGAACTCATGGCAAAGATTATGGCTGAGCCGTTCTACTTTTTTGAGTTGTGGCTGCGTGAAACGCGCTATGTCAGAATGAAACGAACCTTTGTCCATTTGGAGCGCCTTCATGACCCTCAAACTTTGCGGCTTTGCTGTCAGCAACTACTACAACAAACTCAAAATTCAGCTGCTTGAAAAAGCCGTGCCATTTGAGGAAGAGTTGGTGTGGCTCAAACCTTTAGAGCCGTCAACTCTGTTGCGTTCCCCGATGGGGAAAGTGCCATTTTTAGAGACCCCGCACGGTTGCATCAGCGAGTCGGCGGTGTGCGCGGAGTACATCGAGCAAGCGTATCCGCATCACCCCCTGATGCCCGCGGACCCTTTTGAAGCCGCCAAGGTGCGTGAAATCATCACCTACCTCGAACTGCATGTGGAGCTGGTGGCGCGCGAGCTGTACCCACAAGCGTTTTTTGGCGGAACGGTGAGCGAAGCCACGCAAACGCGTGTGCGAAAGCAACTCGCCATAGGCGTGGAAGGCTTGAGCAAACTGGTGAAGTTCTCGCCCTATGTCGCAGGCGACACGTTCACACTCGCCGATTGCTCCGCGATTGTGAATTTGCCTTTGGTGTCTATGGCGTCCAAAGCGGTGTACGGAGAAGATGTTTTGGCGCATCTGCCCGTCAAAGCCTACAACCAGCAAATGGCTGAACGTGCCTCAGTGCAACACGTCAATGCAGACCGCAAGGCGTGCATGGCCTTGATGGCTGAGCGCGCCGCCAGCAACCCCAGCTAAAACATCAGCGGCGTACTTGCAGTGCGCCCGGATTGACGATGTTGGTGGGCGTGCCTTTGATGAAGTTCACCACGTTGTCAAAGGCCGTGCCGAAATACAGCTCGTAGCTGTCTTGCTCCACATAGCCAATGTGTGGCGTGCAGATGCAGTTTTCCAAGCGCAGCAGGGCGTGGCCTTGCATGATGGGTTCGCTTTCAAACACGTCGATGGCGGCCATGCCAGGGCGACCGCGATTGAGGCCTGTGATGAGTGCGTCTGGCTCGATCAGCTCGGCACGCGAGGTGTTGACCAGCAAAGCGGTGGGCTTCATGCGGTTGAGATCGGCCAACTTCACGATGCTGCGGGTTTCGTCAACCAAGCGCAGGTTCAAGGTGAGCACATCGCACTCCTCGAAGAAGGCTTCTCGTGAGTCGGCCACGTTCAGGCCGTCTTTGGCTGCCCGTTCGCGTGAGGCCTCGCTGCCCCACATCAAGACGCGCATGCCGAATGCTTTGCCGTAACCAGCCAAAATTTGGCCAATCTTGCCGTAGCCCCAAATACCCAAAGTCTTGCCACGCAAGACTTGGCCAAGGCCAAAGTTGGTGGGCATCGAACCCGCTTTGAGGCCCGATTGCTGCCAAGCGCCGTGTTTGAGGTTGCTGATGTATTGGGGCAAGCGGCGCATGGCGGCCATGATCAAAGCCCAGGTCAACTCAGCCGGGGCAATGGGTGAGCCCGAACCTTCAGCCACAGCAATGCCACGCTCGGTGCAGGCAGCGATGTCAATGTGGCTGCCAATTTTTCCGGTTTGGGAGATGAGCTTGAGCTTGGGCAACTTCTCCAGCAGCTGACGCGTGAGTTGGGTGCGTTCGCGAATCAGCACCAACACTTCGGCGTCTTTGAGTCGGACGGATAACTGGCCAACACCCTTGATGGTGTTGGTGTAAACCTTGGCGGGGTAGGCTTCTAATTTGGACGCGCAAGCCAGCTTGCGCACGACATCTTGGTAGTCGTCGAGGATGACAATGTTCATCCCCCAATTGTGCCTTGTGCCACGGGGCTTCACGCTTGGCGCGTGAGCCCAATTTCAAATATCAGTGGCGGTTTTCGAGTTCGGCCAAGCGGTCGAGTTCGGCACACACATCGGCCATGCGACCCGAGATGACCATGCGGCCCGCTTGGCTGCGGCTGTGTTGGGCTTCCATCACGCGAGCGACGCGCAGTGGCAAGGGACGAGGTGTGCTTTGCAAGGCTTGTGCGGGCATGAAGCCGCGAACCACGTTTTGCAGAGGATTGAGGAGGCGGTAAGCGCCAAAAAGTGCGAGGCTCATGGTCGTTCTTTCTTTACATCATCATGGTGTTACGGATCAGGCCGACGGCCAAACCCTCAATTTCAAAGGGCTCACCGGGTTCAACCAGAATGGTTTTGAAGTCTGGGTTTTCAGGGAGCAGTTCAATGTGGCTGGCGGTTTTGCGAAAGCGTTTGACAGTTACTTCTTCGCCCAAACGGGCCACCACGATTTGGCCGTTTTTGGCATCGCGGGTAGATTGCACGGCCAGCAAGTCGCCGTCCATGATGCCGGCGTCGCGCATGGACATGCCGCGCACACGCAGCAGGTAATCGGGCTTGCGCTGGAACAGGCTGCTTTCTACAAAATAGGTTTGGTCCACATGCTCTTGCGCCAAGATGGGCGAGCCTGCCGCCACGCGGCCCACCAACGGCAACGAGAAGCCAGAGGGCGAAGCGCTGAACGTGCTTTCTTGGTAGCTGCGTTGGTTGCCACCTTTGAGACGAATGCCGCGAGAGGTGCCGCTCACCAGCTCAATCGCGCCTTTGCGTGCCAAGGCTTGCAAATGTTCCTCAGCTGCGTTGGCTGACTTGAAGCCGAGCTCTGCTGCAATTTCGGCGCGTGTGGGGGGCGAACCGGTGTTGGCAATGGCAGACTGGATAAGTTCCAGAATCTGTTGCTGACGGGCGGTCAATTTTGGCATTTCAATCATCGGTTCGACTCCTGCACAATGTGTGTCTTGAGGGATGTAACTGTTTGCACATCCAGTAACTGTATTTTTAACCAGCTTTTTGAGTTTGGCAAGACATGAATGCAAAAAAAACTAAAAAAATCGTTGTTTTAGCCACAGGCGGCACGATGGCGGGGCTGGCTGCTGATGCCACCCAGCCTCAAAACTACACAGCTGGCCAAGTGGGCGTGGACGATTTGCTGCAAGGCGTGGCCCATGAAGGCGTTGAGCTGTTGACCGAACAAGTGGCCCAAATTGACAGCAAAGACATGTCGTTTGCGGTGTGGCAAAGCTTGTTGGCTCGCGTGTCGCACTGGTTAGAACAAGACGATGTGCAAGGCGTGGTCATCACCCACGGCACGGACACACTGGAAGAAACCGCCTACTTTTTGCAAACCGTATTGCAGCCCACCAAGCCCGTGGCTATCACCTGCGCCATGCTCCCCGCCAATGCGCCTGACAGCGATGGCCCTGGCAATCTCAAGGACGCTTTGGCTTGGGTGCAACAGCCCGATGCATCAGGTGTGTCAGTGGTGTGCGGAGGCCAAATTCATGCAGGTAACGCTGTGCAAAAAAGCCATAGCCATCAGCGCAATCCCTTCACCTCGCAAGCAGGCGTGACGCACCCCGCCGCGTTACGTGTGCCTAGCGTGGCGCAGGTGTTGGCTTGCACGCATTGGCCACGCGTGGAGCTGGTGTTCAACCATGCAGGCGCCGATGGCCGCCTGGTGCGCACCCTGATGGCGCACGATGCGCCGCAGGGCTGGGTGGTGGCTGGCACGGGCAATGGGACCTTGCACCACGACTTAGAGGCTGCTTTGCTGAACGCGCAAAAGCACGGCGCACAGGTGTTGCGTGCGTCGCGCTGCGCACAAGGCGGTGTGCAGCAGCGTGAGTCAGATGTGTTGCCGCATGCGGGCGGTTTGACCGCTGTGCAGGCCCGTGTGGCTTTGTTGATGCACCTTGTGGCGCAGCAAACGTAGTCAAAGCAAGTCGCCAATAAAAAAGCCGCTCAATAGAGCGGCTTTTGTTTGCAAGCGCAGCGCTTGATGCGGTTTAGGCCGAGAGGGCTTGGAACGCGCGTTCTTTGATTTCTTCCACAGTGCCTGTGCCGCTGATGGCGCGATACTTGGGGGCTGCAGCGGCGTCGGCCTTGGCCCAGCCAGAGTAGTAGTCCACCAAGGGGCGGGTTTGGGCGCTGTACACGTCCAAACGCTTCTTGACGGTTTCTTCTTTGTCGTCTTCGCGTTGCACCAAGGGTTCGCCCGTTTCGTCGTCTTTGCCAGCCATTTTGGGTGGGTTGAATGTGACGTGGTACGTGCGGCCAGAAGCAGGGTGTGAACGGCGGCCGCTCATGCGCTCGATGATGGCGTCAAAGGGCACGTCGATTTCCAACACGAAGTCCAGCTTCACGCCCGCTGCCTTCATGGCATCGGCTTGAGGAATGGTGCGTGGGAAACCGTCAAACAAGAAACCGTTGGCGCAATCGGCTTGGGCGATGCGTTCTTTGACCAAGTTGATGATCAGGTCATCGCTGACCAAGCCGCCAGAATCCATCACTTTTTTGGCTTCGATGCCCAGGGGCGTGCCGGCTTTGACAGCCGCGCGCAACATGTCGCCGGTGGAGATTTGGGGAATGCCGTATTTTTGGCAAATGAAGGTGGCCTGTGTGCCTTTACCGGCACCGGGGGCGCCCAACAAAATCAGTCTCATGCTTGGTCCTATTTTTTTATCTATACGTTTTATTACTTAGGCGAGGATATCACGTGCTTCCCTTCGAAAGCCTTACGCGGCGGCGCTTAGCAAGGCTCTGACACGCGCCAGGTCCTCAGGCGTATCCACGCCGGGGCCCGGCGAATGGTCGGTGACGTGTACGGCGATGCGGTGGCCGTGCCACATGGCGCGCAGCTGTTCGAGTGATTCGGTCACTTCAATCGGGGCTTGGGCCAGCTTTGGGAACTCGCGCAAAAAGCCGACGCGGTAGCCGTACAGACCCACATGGCGCAGCGGCGCGGGGGTGGGCAGGGCCGTTATACCTTGGGCAAATCCATCGCGCCACCAGGCAATCGGGGCGCGGCTGAAATACAGCGCGGTGTTGCGAGCATCGAGCACCACTTTCACCACGTTAGGGTTGGCAAAGTCTTCCACGTTGTCGATGGCGTGGGCCAGTGTGCTCATGCTGCAGTCACTGCGTGTTTGCAGCAGCTGGGCGGCCGCGTCAATGGAGGCGGGATCAATCAGGGGTTCGTCGCCCTGAACGTTCACCACCACATCGCTGTCTTGCAGCTTCAATAAATCGCAGGCTTCGGCCAAGCGGTCGCTGCCAGAAGGGTGGTCGGTGCGGGTGAGCACGGCGTCAATGCCGTGGGCTTGGCAAGCGGCCACGATGCGGGCGTCATCGGCTGCCACCACCACGCGTGAGGCACCTGAGCGCTTGGCGCGTTGCGCCACGCGTACCACCATGGGGACACCGGCAATATCGGCCAAAGGCTTGTCGGGCAAGCGCGACGAGGCCATGCGCGCTGGAATGAGAACGCAAAACGACATTTAGGCTTTCAGTTCAGCGTCGGTCAGTGGGCGTGCTTCGTTTTCTAGCAGCACAGGAATGCCGTCGCGAACGGGGTAAGCCAAACGCGCGCTGCGAGAGATGAGCTCTTGCGTGTCGCGGTTGTATTCAAGGGGGCCTTTGGTCACAGGGCAGACCAGGAGTTCAAGCAGTTTGGTGTCCATGGGGTGATGATAACTTTGCGTGCGGTGAGGCTGCGAGGTGCTGGGCAATGGCGCTCAGCAGCGCAGCAGGTAAGGTGGTTTGCAAGGGCACGGCCCAAGCGTGTGGGTGATGCGCCCAGAGTTTGACCGCATCTTTTTCGGTACACAGCACATCGCCTTGTGAGGCGTCGATGTGCAGTTGCTGCAAGTCGGCATGGTCGGGCAGGGCTTGCGAGCGGGTCAGCATCAGGCCTTTGTCGCGCAGCATGGCAAAAAACACCTCGGGTTTGGCAATGCCTGCCAAGGCTTGCACAGGTGTGTGGCCCCAGCTGCTGAGTGGGCGCTGTGTGCCATCGGCTTGCACGGCGACATCGGCCAAGCGGCGTTGCACAGCAAACTCATGTGGGCCAACGTCGCCAGAGGTTTTCAGCACCCAGCAAGGCGCCGCGTTGCCCGATGTGCCGTGAGGCATCGCCTTGCGCGGCCAGGCTTCACGTAGCGGGCCTGCGGGCAGCAAGTGGCCGTTGCCCACGCCGCGTTCGTCAAACACGCACAGCTCAAGGTCGCGTGCCAGTTGCCAGTGCTGCAAACCGTCGTCACACACCAGCACTTGCACATCGGGGTGCTGTGCCAGCAGCGCATGTCCTGCGTACACACGGCTAGCGCCCACAAACACCGGCACCTGGCAGCTGCGGGCAATCAGCAAAGGCTCGTCGCCCACGTCGGGGGCAAGGCTTGTCGGCGTCACCGCTTGGATGCCCGTCGTGCGGCGACCATAGCCGCGTGACAACACACCCACACGCCAACCTTGTTCGGTCAAATGCTTCACCAAAGCCATGGTGATGGGGGTTTTGCCCACGCCACCCACCATCACATTGCCCACCACGATGACGGGCACAGGCAAGGTCTGTGTTTTGTAAAAACCGTGCTGGTACAGCGCGCGGCGCATGGCCACAAGGCCCGCAAACAGCCAACTCACGGGCAACAAAGCAAATGCGAGTGCTTGGCCCCAACCGCCTTGGCCATGCCAAGCCTGCGTCAATGCTTGGCGCATGCGGCTCATGGGCGTCAGTCGGCTTTGCCGCCAGAGGACTGGGCTGCGAAGGTGAGTTGGTTCAGGCCATTGCGGCGAGCCGCTTCCATCACCAGCATCACCGATTGGTGGCTGGCTTGCGCGTCTGCGCTGATGATGATCATGGGGCTGTCTATGTTTTGTGTGGCTTGGGCCAAGGCTTGGCTCAGGCCCTGCACGTCGCGGGTGTTGACCAAATTGCGGTTCACGCTGAACTGGCCTTCGCTGCTGATCGATACAACCACCTCATGCGGGCGTTCTGGCAACGCCGCGGCATCGGCCACGGGTAAGTTCAGCTGCAGCTCGGTGAACTTGCTGTAGGTTGTGGAGAGCATCAAAAAGATCACCACCACCAACAAAATGTCGATGAACGGGATCAGGTTGATCTCGGGCTCCGGGCTCTTTTCGCGATGAAACTTCATGGCCATGGTGTTGCAGCGCCTGTTATTTCAAGCGTGCGCGCATGAGCAGCAGGTGGCGTACAAAGCGCTCGGCATCCAGCTCAAAGCCCAACACGTAGGCATCCACACGGGCCCGCAGGTAGCGCCAGAACATCAAGGCGGGAATGGCCACGATCAAGCCAAACGCGGTGTTGTACAGCGCCATCGAAATGCCTTGAGCCAACTGCACCGGGTTGCTGGTGCCTGGGGCTTGTGAGCCAAAGATGTCGATCATGCCGATGACGGTGCCCAACAAACCCAGCAGCGGCGCGGCTGAGGCGATGGTGGCCAAGGCCACCAGGTGCTTTTCCAACGTGTGGGCCGCTTGGCGGCCCGCCGATTCCATGCTCGAGCGCAGGTCTTCCGCGCTGATGAGTGGTTCGTTCTTCATGGCATACAAGCCCGAAGCCAAGATACGGCCCAGCACCGAGTGGTCGTGCAGCTGCGTCATGGCATCTTCGGAAGGCAAGTTGTCGTGTGAGGCTTGAAGGGCTTGAGTCAGCAAACCTTCAGGGGCCACCAAGTGGGGGCGCAAGCTCATCATGCGTTCAATGATCAGCGCCAAGGCAACGATGGAGCACGCCAACAAAGGCCAAATTGGCCAACCCGCCGCTTGTATGATGGACAACAAAGCAAATACCCCCGTGAATCAATTGGCAACAATTATGGCCCAGCCGTCCATCCACACGAACTGTGGATAACTTTGGGGATAAGGTTTGTTGAACCCTGTCTGAAGCCGCATGAATGGGTTGTTCTGACAGAATGGTCGAAAAATGAGCGGTGAAAATCTCTTTTGAATCAAAGACTTGCTACGTGGCTTGGTGATTTTCTCGGTTTACTACTTAAAACGATTTGGAAATATTTTTTGTGGATGAGTCCTCTATGTCGACCACGGAATCGCTAGGTTTGACGCCACGTATTTGGGCAGTCGGCGCGCTATGCCGCGCCGTGGCTGATGCGCTTGAGGCGCGTTTCAACCCCATCGCCGTGCGCGGTGAGATTTCCGGCTTCACGCGCGCGGCCAGCGGTCATTGCTACTTCACGTTGAAGGATGCGGGCGGGCAGCTCCGTTGCGCCATGTTCAAGCGCGCCGCCCAAATGCTCGACTTTCGCCCAGCGGACGGTGAACTGGTCGAAATCCGTGGTCGTTTGGGTGTATATGAGCCGCGTGGCGAACTGCAACTGATTGTGGAAAACATGCGCCGCGCTGGGCAGGGCGCGTGGTTTGAGCAGTTCTTGCAGCTCAAAGCCAAGCTCGAAGCCGAAGGCCTGTTTGATGCCGAGCGCAAGCGGCCCCTCAAAACCATGCCGCGTGGCATTGGCGTGGTCACATCCTTGGGCGCTGCGGCGCTGCACGACGTGGCCACGGCTTTGCAGCGCCGTGTACCGCATATTCCTGTGGTGCTGGCCCCATCCTTGGTGCAAGGTCCGGATGCACCGCCCACCTTGGTGCAAGCCTTGCAGCAACTCAGCCAGCAGCCCAACATCGACGTCATTTTGCTGGTGCGCGGCGGTGGTTCCATGGAAGACCTGTGGGCCTTTAATGACGAAAACCTCGCCCGCGCCATCGTCAACAGCCCCGTGCCCATCGTCAGCGGCGTGGGCCACGAAACTGATTTCACGATTGCCGACTTTTGCGCCGACCTGCGCGCGCCCACGCCCACCGCCGCCGCCGAAATGTGCGCGGTGCCGCAAGCGGAGTTGTTGTCCAACCTGCAGCTGTGGGGCGGGGCGCTGCAAACCATCGTGCATCGCCACCTCGATACCCAAGAGCAGCGGCTAGACCGCGCCCAAGCCCGCTTGGGTCGCCCGTCTGAAGGCCTTAGTACCGAAAAAATGCAGCTCTTGCGCCTGCAACAACGCCTGACCCAAGCGGTGCAAACCCGCACCCAGCGCTGCCACAACGAGCTGGCCACACTCGCCAGCGGCCTAGCCCGTGGTGTGCAGCAAACCCCAGCCACTGCCCGCGAGCGCTTGCACCGTGCGGCTTTGCGCCTTGAGTTGCTTGACCCCAAGCTCGTTTTGCAACGCGGCTTTGCCTGGCTCAGCGACATTGATGGCCAAGCCATCACCTCTGTGGCGCAGACCACAGAAGGCCAAGCCCTGCAAGCAACCCTTGCCGATGGCGTGGTTGAATTACGGGTTGCTGCACCCACGCGCATTTAGTTTTTACAATTCACGTTTTTACACAAGAGGACTTCATGGAACATACGCTCCCCGCACTGCCTTACGCCATCGACGCATTGGCCCCTCATTACTCCAAAGAAACTTTGGAGTTTCACCACGGCAAGCACCACAACGCTTACGTTGTGAACTTGAACAACCTGCAAAAAGGCACTGAGTTCGAAGGCATGGCCCTGGAAGAAATCGTCAAGAAGTCCAGCGGTGGCATTTACAACAACTCTGCCCAAATTTGGAACCACACCTTCTTCTGGAATTGCATGAAGCCACAAGGCGGCGGCGAACCCACAGGTGCATTGGCTACAGCCATCAACGCCAAATTCGGCAGCTACGCCGCCTTCAAAGAAGCTTTCGTCAAAAGCGCCGTGGGCAACTTTGGCTCTGGCTGGACATGGTTGGTCAAAAAGGCCGACGGTTCTGTGGACATCGTCAACATGGGCGCCGCTGGCACACCCTTGACGACTGGCGACAAAGCCTTGTTGACTGTGGACGTGTGGGAACACGCTTACTACATCGACTACCGCAACATGCGTCCTAAGTTCGTTGAGACGTTCCTCGACCAACTGGTGAACTGGTCTTTCGCTGAAAGCAACTTCGCTTAATTCAGTGTGTTTTCGGGGGCGTGAAGCCCGTTGAGACGTGAAAAAGCCGCCTAACAAGGCGGCTTTTTTTGTGGGCGTCGGTCGTTTAAGTGGGCGTACTGACGCTGCTACTTTGACAAGGTTTAAGGCTTAAACGCCACACCGCTCAAGCGGCTACCGGCTTTGAGGCCCTTTTTGGCAAACCAGCCTTGGTGCATTTCCAGCACAAAGCGCACGGGCTTGGCAGAGCAGTGTGACTCGGTGGTTTGTGGCTTCATGTCCGCCAAGTTCACGATGGTGCCGTCGTCGGCCACAAAGGCGGCGGTCAGCGGCAACAAGGTGTTTTTCATCCAAAAGCACTGCGTGGCGGGCTGTTCAAACACAAACAACATGCCCTCATGTTGCGGCATTTCGCTGCGAAACATCAGGCCGATGCTGCGTTGGTCCGGCGTTTGTGCCACTTGCGTGTCGATTTGAAACATGCCCGCTTGCAGCTTGATGCGAGGCAGGTTGGTTTGTGGCGTGTCTTGGCCAAAGGCCGCAAAAGCCAAAGCTGAAAAGAGGAGGGTAAACAGTGCGCGCTTCATGCCTGCGACTGTATCGCAGGCCTGCTGGCTAGAATCGAAAGTGAAATTTTCACCCTCTAGGAAACGCCGCTCATGTCTTACCAGCACATCCAAGTGCCTGCCGCCGGTCAAAAAATCACGGTCAATGCCGACACCTCACTGAATGTGCCAGACCAGCCCATCATCCCCTTCATCATGGGCGATGGCGTGGGCCAAGACGTGACGCCGGTGATGCGCAAAGTGGTCGACGCAGCTGTGGCCACGTCGTATGGCGGCAAGCGCCAAATCCATTGGATGGAGCTGTTTGCAGGCGAGAAAGCCACCCAGGTCTATGGCCCTGATGTGTGGCTGCCCGAAGAAACTGCGCAGGCCATGCGCGAGTACAAGGTGTCCATCAAAGGCCCACTCAACACGCCTGTGGGCGGTGGCATCCGTTCGCTCAATGTGGCTTTGCGTCAAGCGCTCGATTTGTTTGTGTGCCTGCGCCCTGTGCAGTACTTCAAAGGCGTGCCTTCGCCCCTGAAAGAGCCTGAAAAAACCAACATGGTCATCTTCCGTGAAAACTCGGAAGACATTTACGCCGGTATCGAATACGCCGCCGAAAGCGCCGAAGCCAAAAAGCTCATCGCGTTTTTGAAAACCGAAATGGGCGCCACCACCATTCGCTTCCCCGACACCTCGGCCATTGGCATCAAGCCTGTGTCCATTGAGGGCACCGAGCGCTTCATTCGCAAAGCCATTCAATACGCCATCGACCACGACAAGCCCAGCGTCACCATCGTGCACAAGGGCAACATCATGAAGTTCACCGAAGGGGGCTTTCGTGACTGGGCCTTGGCCTTGGCTCAAAAAGAGTTTGGAGCGACCCTCATTGATGGCGGCCCATGGTGTCGCGTCAAGAACCCCAAAACAGGCAAGAGCATCATCATCAAAGACGTCATTGCCGATGCCTTTTTGCAGCAAATCCTCATGCGCCCGGCCGAATACTCGGTGGTGGCCACCCTTAACCTCAATGGCGACTACATCTCTGACGCCGTGGCCGCGCAAGTGGGCGGCATTGGCATTGCGCCAGGCGCCAACATGTCGGACACCGTGGCTTGTTTTGAAGCCACCCACGGCACAGCGCCCAAATACGCCGGCAAAAACTACGTCAACCCAGGCTCCATGATCTTGTCCGCCGAGATGATGCTGCGCCACATGGGCTGGACCGAAGCCGCCGACACCATCATCAAAGCCATGGAGGCCGCGATTGCCACCAAACGTGTGACCTACGACTTTGCACGCCTGATGGACGCTGCAACGCAGGTCAGTTGCTCGGCCTTTGGCGATGTGATGATTGAACAAATGTCAGAAACCCATGCCAACTAAAAAAACAACGCCCAAAATTCAACAGCCTGACCGCGACGACGGCGGATCGGTCGTTTTAGAGCGCTTGACGCAGCGCACCAAGCCGCCGCAAATGTTTCAGGTGTTGATGCTCAACGACGATTTCACGCCCATGGAGTTTGTGGTGGTGGTGTTGCAAGAGTTCTTCAGCAAAGACCGCGAACAAGCCACGCAAATCATGTTGCAAATCCACTTGGACGGCAAAGGCGTGTGCGGCGTGTACAGCAAAGACATTGCGGCCACCAAAGTTGACCAAGTGTTAGATGCCGCACGCAAAGCCGGACACCCCCTGCAATGTGTGGCCGAACCCATCGAATAACTTATCGTTTGCACTTACGAAACAGGCCTATTGAATAAACGGCTTTTGTTTCCATATACATTTGAATCTCAGTTGCAAGCACCGAAGGAAACCACATGATTGCCCAAGAACTTGAAGTCAGCTTGCACATGGCCTTTGTCGAGGCCCGTCAGCAGCGTCACGAATTCATCACCGTTGAGCATTTGCTTTTGGCTCTGCTCGACAACCCCAGCGCGGCCGAAGTGCTGCGCGCTTGTTCCGCCAACATTGACGACTTGCGTAAGTCCTTGTCCAACTTCATCGCCGACAACACCCCACAGGTGTCGGGCACCGAAGAGGTGGACACACAGCCCACGTTGGGTTTCCAGCGCGTGATTCAGCGCGCCATCATGCATGTGCAGTCCACAGGCAATGGCAAAAAAGAAGTGACCGGTGCAAATGTGCTGGTGGCCATCTTTGGTGAGAAAGATTCGCACGCGGTCTATTACCTCCACCAACAAGGTGTGACCCGCTTGGACGTGGTGAACTTCATCGCCCACGGCATCAAAAAGAGCGACCCACCTGAAGCCGTCAAAGGTGGTGAGCCAGCCCAAGCCGAGCAGGAAGAGGGCGGTGCCACGTCTGAAAAGAACGAGAAGGCTTCGCCACTCGAGCAATTCACCCAAAACCTGAACCAAGCCGCCAAAGACGGCAAGATTGACCCGCTGATTGGCCGCGAGTACGAGGTGGAGCGAACGATTCAAATCTTGTGCCGCCGCCGCAAGAACAACCCACTGTTGGTGGGCGAGGCTGGCGTGGGTAAAACCGCGATTGCCGAAGGTTTGGCATGGCGTATCACCCAAGGCGATGTGCCCGAAATTTTGTCCGAAGCCATCGTGTACTCGTTGGACATGGGCGCTTTGCTGGCTGGCACCAAATACCGCGGTGACTTTGAGCAGCGCTTGAAGGGCGTGATCAAGAACTTGCAGAGCAAGCCCAACGCCATTTTGTTCATCGACGAAATCCACACGCTCATAGGCGCGGGTGCGGCTTCAGGCGGCACGCTGGATGCCTCTAACTTGCTCAAGCCTGCTTTGTCGAGCGGCCAGCTCAAGTGCATTGGCGCGACGACCTTCACCGAATACCGTGGCATCTTCGAGAAAGATGCCGCCCTGAGCCGTCGTTTCCAAAAGGTGGATGTGGTTGAGCCAACGGTGCAAGAGACCGTGGACATCCTCAAAGGCCTGAAGTCGCGCTTTGAAGAGCACCACAACGTCAAATACGCCGTGGCTGCATTGCAAGCCGCTGCCGAGTTGAGCGCCAAGTACATCAACGACCGCCACTTGCCCGACAAGGCGATTGACGTGATTGACGAAGCCGGTGCCGCACAACGCATCTTGGTGGCGTCTAAGCGCAAGAAAACCATTGGCAAGGCCGAGATTGAAGACATCGTGGCCAAGATCGCACGCATCCCGCCCGCCAACGTGTCCAACGACGACCGCAGCAAGCTGCAAACCATCGAACGCGATTTGAAGAGCGTGGTGTTCGGCCAAGACAAAGCCCTTGAGGTGCTGGCGTCTGCCGTGAAGATGGCGCGTTCAGGTCTGGGCAAAGCCGACAAGCCGATTGGCGCTTTCTTGTTCAGCGGCCCCACGGGCGTGGGCAAGACCGAGGCGGCCAAGCAGTTGGCCTACATCATGGGCATCGACTTGGTGCGTTTTGACATGTCTGAGTACATGGAGCGTCACGCTGTGAGCCGCCTGATTGGTGCGCCTCCTGGCTATGTGGGCTTTGACCAAGGCGGTTTGCTGACCGAGGCCGTGACCAAGAAACCGCACTGCGTGTTGTTGCTGGACGAAATCGAAAAAGCCCACCCAGACATCTTCAACGTGCTGTTGCAGGTGATGGACCATGGCACGCTGACCGACAACAACGGTCGTAAGGCAGACTTCCGCAACGTCATCCTCATCATGACGACGAATGCTGGCGCTGAGACCATGAACAAGGCCACCATTGGCTTTACCAACCCACGCGCGGCGGGCGACGAAATGGGCGACATCAAGCGCTTGTTCACGCCAGAGTTCCGCAACCGCTTGGACGCCATCGTGGGCTTCAAGGCTTTGGACGAAAACGTCATCATGCGTGTGGTCGACAAGTTCTTGCTGCAACTCGAAGGTCAATTGGCCGAGAAGAAAGTCGACGTCACCTTCAGCGACGCGCTGCGCAAGCACTTGGCCAAGAAGGGCTTCGATCCGCTCATGGGCGCACGTCCGATGCAGCGCCTCATCCAAGACACGATTCGCAAGGCTTTGGCCGACGAGTTGCTGTTTGGTCGCCTCACCGAAGGTGGTCGCTTGAGCGTGGACATCGATGACAAAGAAGAAGTGCTGCTCGACATCACGCCTTTGCCTAAGAAGGAAAAGGCCGTGAAGGGTGAGCACACGGCGTCTGAGGAGCCAGCGGCGAGCTAACGCTGCGGCAAGGTCTTTTCAGGCCGCTCTAATAAAGCCGCAATCAACAAAAACGCCGCCTGTGGCAACACAGGCGGCGTTTTTTATGGGCGCTTATTGGCGGAATGTATGCCGTTGGTTGCGGCGCTTCAGCGCTTGCGGCCACCCAAGATGCTGCCCATCACGCCACGCACAATCTCGCGGCCCACAGCTGAGCCAATGTTGCGCACGGCGGACTTGACCATGACTTGCGCCAACCCTTGGTGCTGACCGCCGCGTGGGCCAGTGGAGCCAAACAGGGCTTCGCCCAAGCCAGACAGCACTTGATCGGTCATCGAGGGCGCGGCGGCTTGGCCAAACGCACCTGAACCTGCGCTTGCACCTGCCGCATTGCCCGTCGCGCTGTTGGTGCTGGCTGGCGTCGCACCTTTCAGGCGCTCATACGCCGATTCACGGTCCAAGGTCTGCTCATACACCCCAGCCACCAACGAGTTCGCCAGCAAGGCTTGGCGTTGCTCGGGCGTGATGGGGCCGAGTTGGCTGCCGGGCAAAAGCACATACACCTGTTCAGTTTCAGACGGACGGCCTTTGGCGTCCAGCAGGCTGACCAAGGCTTCGCCCACGCCTAGCTCGGTGATGGCTTTTTCAATGTCGAGGCCCGCTTTGCCGCGCATCGTTTGCGCGGTGGCTTTGACGGCTTTTTGGTCGCGTGGGGTGAAGGCGCGCAAAGCGTGTTGTACGCGGTTGCCCAGCTGGCCCAGCACGGTTTCGGGCACGTCCAGCGGGTTTTGGGTGACAAAGTACACGCCCACGCCCTTGGAGCGAATCAGGCGCACCAGCAGCTCAATGCGTTCCAGCAGCACCTTGGGCGCTTCGTTGAACAGCAAATGCGCTTCGTCAAAGAAGAACACCATCTTGGGCTTTTCCACATCACCCACCTCAGGCAATTGCTCAAACAGCTCGGAGAGCATCCACAGCAAAAACGTGCCGTAGAGGCGCGGGGCATTCATCAGTTTGTCTGCCGCCAAGAGGTTGATCACGCCCATGCCTTTGGCATCGGTTTGGATGAAGTCTTGGATGTTGAGCATGGGCTCGCCAAAAAAGGCATCGCCACCTTGGGCTTCAATCTCTAGCAAGGCGCGTTGAATGGCGCCAATGCTGGCGGCGCTGACGTTGCCGTACTCGGTGGTGAAGTCGCGGGCGTGTTCGCCCACGTGTTGCAGCATGGCGCGCAGGTCTTTGAGGTCGAGCAGCAGCAAGCCTTGGTCGTCCGCAATTTTGAACACCATGTTCAGCACGCCGGATTGCGTGTCGTTCAGGTTGAGCATGCGGCCCAGCAACAGCGGCCCCATGTCGGTGATGGTGGCGCGCACGGGGTGGCCCGATTTGCCAAACACATCCCAAAGGGTAGTGGGGCAGGCGATGGGCTCTGGCATGGGCACACCGCGCTCTTGCAGCGAGGCGGCTAATTTGGAAGGAATGGTGCCGGGCTGGCTGATGCCCGCCAAATCGCCTTTGACGTCGGCCATGAACACAGGCACGCCGATTTTGGAGAAGCCTTCAGCCAGCGTTTGCAGCGTGACAGTTTTGCCTGTGCCGGTGGCGCCTGTGACGAGGCCGTGGCGGTTGGCGAGTGCCGGCAGCATGTGGCATTCGGTAGTCTTATGCAGCGCAATCAGCATTGGTTCAGCCATCGAAAGTTCTCCATCCACTTGAAAAGTAAAATAACCAGATAAGGTTAATTCAATTCAAGAGGATTTCTGATGGCTGGCCACAGTAAATGGGCAAATATTCAACACCGCAAAGGGCGTCAAGACGAAAAGCGCGGCAAGATTTGGACACGCATTACGCGTGAAATCATTGTGTCGGCGCGGCTTGGTGGCGGCGATCTGAGCCTGAACCCCCGTTTGCGTTTGGCCATCGAAAAAGCCAAGGCCGCTAACATGCCGGCCGACAACATCAAACGCAACGTCGACAAAGCCACGGGCAACCTCGACGGTGTGGTGTACGAAGAGATTCGCTACGAAGGCTACGGTGTGGGCGGCGCCGCCATCATCGTGGACACCATGACCGACAACCGCGTGCGTACCGTGGCTGAAGTGCGCTTTGCCTTCAGCAAAAACGGCGGCAACATGGGCACCGAAGGCTCGGTGGCGTTTCAGTTCAAACATTGCGGCCAGCTGGTGTTTGCGCCAGGCAGCAATGAAGACCAAATCATGGAAATTGCGCTCGAAGCGGGCGCGGACGATGTGATCACCGATGACGACGGCGCGATTGAAGTGCTGACGCCACCTGCCAGCTTTGAAGCTGTGAAAAACGCTTTGGATGCTGCGGGCCTCAAGCCCGAAGTGGCCGAGGTGACCTACCGTGCAGACAACACCATCGAACTCGAGGGTGATGACGCTGTGAAGATGCAAAAAATCCTGGACGCGCTGGAAGACCTTGACGATGTGCAAGAGGTCTATCACAACGCAGCACTATGAACGTATTAGTTATTGGCGGCGGTGGCCGCGAGCACGCTTTGGCGTGGAAGATTGCCCAATCGAACAAGGTGCAAAAAGTGTTTGTGGCCCCCGGCAACGGCGGCACCGCACGCGACAAGCGCTTGGACAACATCGACATCACCGATGTGGTGGCCCTGCGTGAATTTGCACAGGCCAGTGGTGTTGAGCTGACCGTGGTCGGGCCTGAGACGCCATTGGCGGCGGGTGTGGTGGACGAGTTCCGCGCCCACGGTTTGCGCATTTTTGGCCCCACCCAAGCGGCGGCGCAATTGGAAAGCTCCAAAGCGTTCAGCAAGGCGTTCATGAAGCGCCACAACATTCCTACCGCTGAATACGACACCTTCACCGACGCTCAAGCCGCGCACGATTACGTGAACGCCAAAGGCGCCCCCATTGTGGTGAAGGCCGATGGTTTGGCGGCAGGCAAGGGCGTGGTGGTGGCGATGACTGCCGCCGAGGCGCACGAAGCGATTGATTTCATGTTGCTCGACAACAAGCTGGGTGTGAGCCACAACGAAGGCGGCGCGCGTGTGGTGATTGAAGAGTTTTTGCAAGGCGAAGAGGCCAGCTTCATCGTCATGTGCGATGGCAAAACCGTGTTGCCTTTGGCCACCAGCCAAGACCACAAGCGCTTGCTCGATGCCGACGAAGGCCCCAACACCGGCGGCATGGGCGCGTACTCGCCAGCCCCCGTGGTCACGCCTGAGGTACATGCCCGCGCCATGCGGGAAATCATTTTGCCCACCATCAAGGGCATGGAAAAAGACGGCATTCCGTTCACCGGCTTCTTGTACGCCGGTTTGATGATTGACCCTCAAGGCCAAGTCAAAACGCTTGAATTCAACTGCCGCATGGGCGACCCCGAAACCCAGCCCATCATGGCGCGCCTGAAAACCGATTTGGTCGATGTGCTGTTGGCTGCCACAGCCACCAACGCCCAAACCCGTTTCGACGACTTCGAGCTGGAGTGGGACCGCCGCACCGCCATCGGCGTGGTGTTGGCCGCGCACGGCTACCCCATGAGCCCCCGCAAGGGCGACACCATCACTGGCTTGCCCCAAGACACCGACGATGTGGTGGTGTTCCATGCTGGCACGCAAATGAAAGACGGCCAAGTGGTGACCAGCGGTGGCCGCGTGTTGTGCGTGACCGCTTTGGGCGGCACCTTGAAGCTGGCGCAACAGCAGGCGTACGACACCATCAAGGGCATTCACTTTGATGGCGTGCAGTACCGCACTGACATTGGCTATCGCGCGATCGCGCGATAAGTCTTGCTGAAATGAGCGCTGAGTTTTCTCAACCCATGCCCGTGCCCTGCAAACCCCAAGCTTGGGCGGCATGGTTGGTCAAGCTGATGGGCTGGAAGATCGAGTTTGACGGACTGCCCGCCAAACAAGGCGTGCTGATCGGCTACCCCCACACCAGCAACTGGGACTTCATCACCATGATGCCGGTCAAGTGGGCGGTGGGCTTGCCCGTGCAGTTTTTTGCCAAAGAGAGTTTGTTTCGCATTCCCTTATTTGGTCGCTGGATTCGTTTCATTGGTGCTGTGCCGATTGACCGCTCGTCTCCCAAAGGCGTGGTGGGCGAAATGGTGGATTCTCTGAAACGACACAAGCAAAACGACGAAATACTCTGGATTGGTTTGTCGCCCGAAGGCACGCGCAAGCTCACCGATGGCTGGCGCAGTGGCTTTTATCAGCTGGCTTTGGGGGCAGATGTGCCTTTGTGCATGCTGCACATTGATTACGGCAAGAAACTGGCCAAAGTGACCGACTTCATGCGCTTGACGGGCGACGTACAAGCCGACTACGCCCAAATGGCCAAGGTGTATGAAGGCGTCCAGGGCTTTCATGTCAACCAAGCTGCGCCCATTCGTCCGTTGCCGCCGCGCACCTTGCCAGCGGCCCAAGCACCAAACGCAACCTCTTTGAATTAAGCACACGATGACGACCCAAACCCACGAACACGTTGTAGCCGCCGCCCGCGACTACCTCATTGGCCTTCAAAGCCGCATCACCAGCGCGATTGAAGCCAAAGACGGTCAAGCCAAATTCTTGGTGGACAAGTGGGAAAAGGGCCCGGGCGAGCAGTTGCAGGGCAATGGCATCACACAAATCTTAGAAAACGGCCCCGTGTTTGAACGTGCAGGCTGTGGCTTTTCGCATGTGCGTGGCCCCAAGCTGCCGCCTTCGGCCACACAGCACCGCCCAGAGTTGGCAGGTGCGCCGTTTGAAGCCATGGGTGTGTCCTTGGTGTTTCACCCCCGCAATCCCTATGTGCCCACCGTGCACATGAACGTGCGCATGATTGCAGCCACCCCCGCCAACGGCAAAACCGTGGCTTGGTTTGGCGGCGGCATGGACCTCACGCCTTATTACGGCTATGCCGAAGACGCCAAGCATTTCCATCAGGTGTGCCACGATGCGCTGCAACCGTTTGGTGACGACTTGTACCCACGCTTTAAAACTTGGTGCGACGCGTACTTCTGCAACAAACACCGCAACGAGCAGCGCGGCATTGGCGGCATCTTCTTTGACGACTTCGCTGAGCTGGGCTTTGAGCGTAGTTTTGAGATGCTCAAGAGCGTGGGCGATGCTTTTTTGGAATCGTATTTGCCCATCGTCGACCGCCGCGTGAACACGCCGTATGGCGAGCGCGAGCGCAACCACCAGCTGTACCGCCGTGGCCGCTATGTCGAGTTCAACCTCGTGTGGGACCGTGGCACGCACTTTGGCTTGCAGTCGGGTGGGCGGACCGAATCTATTTTGTTGTCCATGCCGCCGTTGGTGAGCTGGTCGTACCAGCACCAGCCCGAAGCGGGCACGCCAGAGCATGCCTTGCTGCATGACTTTTTGGTGCCGCGTGATTGGCTGAAGTGACGCAACACCCTAAGCGCCTAGGCATTTTTGGCGGCTCGTTTGACCCGCCGCACATCGCGCACCTTGCGCTGGCCAAGCACGCGATTGCGCAGTTTCATTTGAACGAGTTGCGCATCATCCCGACGGGCGATGCGTGGCACAAAACCCGCACGCTCACGGCGTCGCCGCATCGTCTGGCCATGACACGTTTGGCCTTTGCCGAAGTTCCACAAGCCGTGGTGGACCCGCGTGAGATCGACCGCGAAGGCGCCACCTACACCTTTGACACCCTGCAAGAGCTCAAGGCCGAGCAACCCGAAGCCGATTTGTACCTGTTCATTGGCGCAGACCAAGCGAATGCCTTCAAAACCTGGCACCGTTGGCAAGAAATTTTGGGTCTGGCCTCCGTCGTGGTGGCTCAGCGGCCGTTAGACGGGCAGGGCGGCATGGCCAGTCAGTGGCACAATGCGGTATCCCCCGACGTACAACGCTTGGATATGCCAAGCCTGAATGTGAGTGCCACCGAAATTCGTGCGCACGTTGCCAAAGGTACACATCCAGACCCGAAGATGCACGCGTGGTTGCCTGCCGCTGTGCAGCACTACATTGAAAAACACAGCCTTTACCGATAAAACAGATGACCGAAACCTCCGCCAAAAAAGATGTCCAAAAACTGCAACGCACCGTCGTGGATGCGCTGGAGGACGTCAAAGCCCAAGACCTCGTGGTGTTTGACACCGAGCACTTGTCCTCGCTGTTTGAGCGCGTCATCGTGGCGTCGGGTACATCCAACCGTCAAACCAAAGCCTTGGCCGCCAGCGTGCGCGACAAAGTGCGCGAAGGTGGTTTTGGCAAGCCTCGCATCGAAGGCGAAGACAACGGCGAGTGGATCATCGTGGATTGCGGCCCTGTGGTCGTGCACGTCATGCAGCCCACCATCCGCAGCTACTACAACCTCGAAGAAATTTGGGGCGAGAAGCCTGTGCGTCTGAAGTTTGGTGCGCCCAAACCTGTCAAAGCGGCTGAACCTGAAGAAGCCCCTGCTAAGAAGTCGGCTGGCAAAAAGCCCGCGGCTAAGAAAACTGCGGCCGGTGACAAAAAGCCTGCCGCACGCGGTGCAGCTCGTAGTTCATCCACACGCGGTGGTGCCGATGAGCGCACGGGCTCAGCCAAGCCTGCAACACGCAGCACCTCCACACGCGGCCCAGTCAAAGCAGCGCCCGCTAAAACGACGGCTGCTAAAACAGCGTCTGCTAAGAGCGCACCGGCCAAAACGACAGCCGCCAAAAAGTCAGCAGCGCCAGCCAAGTTGCCTGTGAAGACGGTGGGCCTCAAGGGTGCCAAGTCAACCGCCAAAGCCGCAGCGCGCAGCGCTTCGACCACGGCTGGTAAGCCAGTGGGCAAGCGTCCTCCAGCTGCTAAAAAGACCACTGCCCGCAACGCATGAGGCTGTGGGTCGTCGCAGTCGGCCAACGTGTGCCCGACTGGGCACAAACCGCTTGGGACGATTACGCCAAGCGGTTTCCGTCTGAGCTGAAGGTCGAGCTCAAGGCCGTCAAAACCGAGCCGCGCAGCTCTAAAACCCTAGACACAATCTACGCTGCCGAGCGTGAGCGCATCGAGGCCGCCATTCCGCGCGGCTGTCGCATCGTGGCTTTGGACGAACGCGGCACCAACCTCACCACCGTGGCTTTGGCCGCCAAGCTCAAGCATTGGCAGCTCGAAGCGGACGATGTGGCCTTGGTCATTGGCGGGCCCGATGGCCTGTGCCCCGAGTTCAAAAAGCAAGCGCACGAGCGCATCCGTATTTCAGACCTGACCCTGCCGCACGCCATGGTGCGTGTGTTGTTGGTGGAGCAGCTCTACCGCGCGTGGTCTATCAACGCCAATCACCCTTATCACCGCGAGTGAAGCAAGCGGCGCCATTGCGTAAACACCCCGCTGAAGCTAATCGCAGAAATACCCCTTTATGTCCGACTCCAAATTCGTTTACCTCGCCTCACAAAGCCCACGCCGCCGCCAACTGCTAGAGCAGCTGGGCGTGCGCTATGAGTTGCTGCTGGCTGACGAGAGTGAAGACGCCGAAGCGCTAGAGGCAGTGCTGCCCAATGAAGCCCCACGCGCCTATGTGCAGCGCGTGACCTTGCTCAAGCTAGAAGCCGCCTTGGCTCGCATGAAGCACCGTGGCTTGCCTGCTGCGCCCGTGCTGTGCAGCGACACCACCGTGGCTTTGGGAAAAACCATTTTGGGCAAACCCGATGACGCCAAACATGCCGCACAAATCCTCGGCGCTTTGAGCGGCCAAACCCACCGTGTGTTGACTTCGGTTGCCATGGGTACGTTGTCTAAATCAGGCAAACCGCTCAAAACCGAACAAGCGCTCAGTGTGTCCAACGTGCGTTTCGCGCCTTTGACGCGCACACAAATTCAAAGCTACGTCGCCAGCGGCGAGCCCATGGGCAAAGCCGGTGCGTATGCGGTGCAGGGCAGGGCAGCGGCTTACATCGAGCACATCAGCGGCAGCTACTCTGGCATCATGGGCCTGCCGATGTTTGAAACCGCGCAGCTGTTGCGCGCGTTTGGATTCAAGGTTTAAGCCGGATTTGCACATGCAACAAGACATCCTCATCAACTGGTCGCCCCAAGAAACCCGTGTGGCCATTGTGGAAACCGGCGCGGTGCAAGAGCTGCACGTCGAGCGCACGCTAGAGCGTGGCTTGGTCGGCAATGTGTATTTGGGCAAAGTGGCGCGTGTGCTGCCGGGCATGCAGTCGGCCTTCATCGACATTGGCCTAGAGCGTGCCGCGTTTTTGCATGTGGCCGACTTGATGAGCAGCGTGGCTGCGCGTCACGCCGACAACGACAAGGGCGAGCCCGCCCCTGTGGTACCCATTGAAAAGCAAGTGTTTGAAGGCCAATCCCTGTTGGTGCAAGTCATCAAAGACCCGATTGGCACCAAAGGCGCACGCTTGTCGTCGCAAATCAGCATTGCGGGCCGTTTGCTGGTGTTTTTGCCGCAAGACCAACACATTGGCGTGTCGCAAAAAATCCCGTTTGAGCAGCGCGAAGCCTTGCGCAAACGCTTGCAAGGCTTGGCCGAAGCCGCTGCAGCCGACGGCAAAACCGGCGGCTTCATCTTGCGCACCAACGGCGAAGATGCCAGCGATGCTGAGCTGAGCGAAGACATTGCCTACTTGCGCAAAACCTGGGCGCGCATCAAAGAAGCCTCTACGCGCTTGCCGCCCAAATCGCTGTTGCACCAAGACCTGAGCTTGTTGCAACGCGTGCTGCGCGATTTGGTGAGCGAGATGACGCAAACCATCCGCATTGATTCTTCCGAGCAGTTTCAGAAACTCAAAACCTTCGGCCAAGAGTTCATGCCCAGCGCGGTGGACAAGCTGCAGCTCTACAAAGGCGAGCGCCCGATTTTCGATTTGTTCAACATCGACGAAGAAGTGGGCAAGGCCCTAGGCCGTCGTGTAGAACTGAAGTCTGGCGGCTATCTCATCGTGGACCAAACCGAGGCCTTGACCACGGTGGACGTGAACACCGGCGGCTTTGTGGGCGCGCGCAACTTCGACGAAACCATTTTCAAGACCAACCTAGAAGCCGCTGGCGCGATTGCCCGCCAACTGCGCTTGCGCAACCTGGGTGGCATTGTGATTGCTGACTTCATCGACATGACGCGCGAAGACCACCGCGAGGCGGTGTTGGCCGAGTTCCGCAAACAACTGGCCCGCGACCGCGTGAAGACCATGGTGAGCGGCTATTCGGCCTTGGGTTTGGTGGAGATGACCCGCAAGCGCACCCGCGAATCGCTGGCCCACATGCTGTGCGAGCCATGCCCCGTGTGTGACGGCAAAGGCAGCGTGAAAACCGCGCGCACCGTGACGTATGACATTTTGCGCGAGATTTTGCGCGAGGCCCGTCAGTTCAACCCGCGTGAGTTTCGCGTGATTGCCTCGCCCGATGTGATTGATGTGTTGCTCGATGAAGAAAGCCAGCACTTGGCTGGCTTGAGCGACTTCATTGGCAAGCCGATTTCTTTGCAGGCGGAAGGCTCTATGTCGCAGGAGCAGTACGACATTGTGTTGCTTTAAGCCACGAGCTTGAAGTGCTTGCGGCTGAAGTCCAGTCCAAACGCCTTCTCAAGCTTCATCAACCAACGGTGACGCTTCTCACGCTTGGTCAGCTTGTAATCGGGGTCAATCGTGAAGCTCTTTTCGGCCGAGCTTTCCAACCAAGGCTTCACCAGCTCAGGGTGCGTGCCCGTGAACGGCTGCAACACCTGGGCGTCAAACTGGCTGTAGCGAATGGTGGGCGCGCCGTGTGACCAAAACTTGCTCACTTGGTCCAGCTTCTTTTGCATCGCCTCATTGCTGCGCACCCAGCCGTAGTGGTAGATATGCGCATTGGCCAAAGCGGCTTGCGGGTTGCGGCCTTTTTTGTGGTCGGCCGTGATGAGCCAGTACTGGCCATCTGGCGCATACGAGCGGATGGTGTTGCGAATCAGGCGGCATTCGCGGCGGTACCAAGCTGGGCTGTTGGCCACGAAGTCGGGTGTGCCGTAGAAGTGGAAGTAGTCAAACACCAGGGCTTCCACCGCGGGGTTGTGGTGGTGCTGGTCCACGCTGGCGCGGATGTTGGCCAGTTCGGCCTCGTGCACCACCTCGTCGCCCTCCAGGTAAAACGCCCAGTCGCCCGTGCAGGCGAATTGCGCAATCATTTTTTGCTGGGCGTACACAAAGCCGCGGTCGGCCATGCGTTCGTTCCAGATGGTTTCGATCACACGAATCTTGGGTGAGCCGATGGCGTGAATACGCGCCAAGGTGTCGTCGTTGCTTTTGCCGACCACCACCACAAACTCGTCGACCAAGGGCAGGAGCGAGCGAATGGAGGCTTCAAACGGGAAGCCCAGCTCCACGCCGTTGCGAATGAAGGTGAAACCGCTGATGGATGCTTGGCTCATAGGGTGCTCAGATGCTTTGTGAGTCAGAGAAATGGTTGTCGGTGCTTTGCGCAGCCACGTGGTACAGCGCTGCATACGCGCCGCCTTGGGCCATGAGTTGGCTGTGCGTGCCGGTCTCCACAATGCTGCCGGCTTGCATGACCACGATCAGGTCGGCATGCTCAATGGTGGACAGGCGGTGGGCGATGACCAGAGACGTGCGGCCTTGCATGAGCACATTCAGCGCATCTTTGACGGCTTGCTCAGAGGTGGTGTCCAAGGCCGACGTGGCTTCGTCCAAGATCAGGATGGGCGCGTCTTTGTAGATGGCGCGGGCAATGGCCAAGCGCTGGCGTTGGCCGCCTGAGAGCTGGGTGGCGTTGTGGCCGACCAGCGTGTTTTCTTGGCTCGGCAGGCTGCGCACAAAGTCACCGAGGTTGGCGGCTTCTAGGGCGCTCCACACACGGGCTGTGTCCACGGTTTCGCCCAAGGCGATGTTTTGGGCCACGGTGTCGTTGAACATGACCACGTCTTGGCTCACATAGGCCACTTGGCGGCGCAAGCTGGCCAGCGACCAGTCTTTGAGCGGTACGCCGTCTAAGCGCACTTGGCCCGTGGTGGGGTCAAGGAAGCGCGGCAACAGGTTGGCCAAGGTGGTTTTGCCAGAGCCGGATGGACCGACCAAGGCCACAGTTTGGCCGGGGTGGATGGTCAGGCTCACGCTGTTGAGGGCAGGTGCGGTGGCAGACGGGTATTGCAGCGTGACGTGGTCAAAGCAAATTTCGCCTTGGGCGTGGTCGCTGGTGTGTGTGCCTTGGGTTTCGTCCGGGGCGAGCTCGAGCAGGTTCAAGCCGCGCTCCAGAGAGGTGACGCCACGTGTGAGCGTGCCCGCCACTTCAGACAGGTGTTTGATGGGCGAAATCAGCATCAACATGCCGGTGATGAAGGCAGCAAAGCTGCCCACGGTCACGCCTTGGGTTGCGCCATCGCCCGTGCTTTGGTACAGCGCCACCATGATGACGGCGGACAGCGCCAAGGCCGCAAACATTTGGATGAGCGGGGTCATCACCGAGTTGGCGACAACGGCTTTCAGAGCCAGCTGGCGCAGTTTTTGGTTGGAGCTGCCGAACTTGTGGGTTTGGCTGCCTTGTGCGTTGTGCAAGCGCACCATGCGGTAGGCCAGCACGTTTTCTTCCACCACATAGGCCAGCTCGTCGGTGGCGTCTTGGCTGGCGCGGGTCACGTTGTCGAGGCGGCGCGACAGGTTTTTCACCACCCAAGCGATGGGCGGGAAGATGGCAAACACAATCAGGGTGAGTTTCCAATTGAGGACCAACAAGTAGCCGAGCAAGGCGAGCAGGGTGACCAAATCTTTGGCAAATGCCAGCATGGTGGTCACCAGCAGCGAAGCGCCGTTGTTCACTTCATAGACCATGGTGTTGGTCAAGCCGCTGGTGTGCTGGGTGGCAAACAGCTGGGAATCAGCGCGCAACAGCTTCTCAAACAGGCGTTGGCGCAACTTTTCCATCGAATAGTTGGTCACACGGGCCAGGCAATAGGCCGCAATAAAACCCGCAAAGCCGCGCACACCAAACAACAACAGCAAAACGAGGGGAATCTTCCACAGCTCTAAGGTGCCACGGTCAAAACCGCTGTCCAGCAGGGGTTTCATCATGGCGGGAATGGCGGGCTCGGTGGCGGCGCCTACAAAAATGCCCACAATGCCCAACACCAGCGCGCCAGGATGACCTGCAAACCACGGGGCCACGCGTTTGAGCCTTTGGTACAAGGAGTCAGACGGGGTCGATGGGGCGGTGGTGGTCATAAATTCTTAGAGTGGCAAGAAACACATTACAGGCCATTATCGCCACTCGTTCGCCACTAAAATCAGCGGATTCGTTTGGCTACCTCTCTCACTATGACACGTCACCTTTTTCGCTTCGCACTTGGGCTTTTGACCGCCGGCTTGTTGGCCTTGCCAACGTGGGCGCAGTTCCGTGTGGAAGTGTCGGGCGTGGGCTTGACCCAAGTGCCGATTGCCTTTGCCCCTTTGCGTGGTGAAGAAGCATCGCCCCAAAAGATTTCGGCCATCGTGCAGGCCGACCTTGAGCGCAGCGGCCAGTTCCGCGGCGTCAGCGCTGGCGTGGTGACCGACGAAACCCAACGCCCCGACATCAGCGCCATGCGCCAAAAGGGCGCAGACGCGCTGTTGACAGGCAGCATCAGCCGCATGGCCGATGGTCGCTTTGACGTGCGTGTGCGTTTGTGGGACACCGTGCGCGGCCAAGACCTAGGCGCCATGAGCTACACCGTGGTGACCGGCGATTTGCGCTTGGCCTCCCACCGTATTGCTGACTTTGTGTACGAAAAACTCACCGGCGACAAGGGCGTGTTTTCCACCCGCATCGCTTACGTGACCAAATCAGGCACGCGTTTCAACCTCTGGGTGGCTGACTCGGACGGCGAAAACGCCCAATCGGCCTTGGCCAGCCCCGAACCCATCATTTCGCCCAGCTGGTCACCTTCGGGTGGTCAATTGGCCTATGTGTCGTTTGAATCCCGCAAGCCCGTGGTGTATGTGCACGACGTCTCGACCGGCAAGCGCCGCGTGGTGGCCAACTTCCGTGGCTCCAACAGCGCGCCCAGCTGGTCGCCTGATGGCCGCAATTTGGCTGTGACCTTGAGCCGCGATGGCGGCTCGCAGTTGTTTGTGATTGATGCCCAGGGCGGCGAACCCCGCCGTCTGACGCAATCGGCTGGCATTGACACCGAGCCCGTGTTCTCGCCCGATGGCACGGCCATCTATTTTGTGAGCGACCGTGGCGGTGCGCCCCAGATTTACCGCATGCCCGCGTCTGGTGGCCCAGCCAACCGCGTGACGTTCAACGGCACCTACAACATTTCACCTGCCATCAGCCCTGATGGCCGTTGGCTCACCTACATCTCGCGCATCGGCGGCGCCTTCAAGCTGCATGTGATGGACATTGCCAGCGGCAACGTGGCCGCCATCACCGACACCAACCGTGACGAACGTCCCAGTTTCGCGCCCAACAGCCGCTTGATTGTGTATGCGACCCACCAAGATGGCCGCGAAGCTTTGATGACCACCACCTTAGATGGCCGCATCAAAGCCCGTTTGTCTGGCCAAGGTGGCGATTTGCGTGAGCCCAATTGGGGCCCGTTCAGCAAGGTCTTGCCTTAATTCTTTTTCTTTTTTTTGAATCATTCTTATGAAAAAACTTCTGTTACTCGTCTCCATCGCGGCTGTGTTGTCGGGCTGCGCCTCTGGCGTTAAGTTGGACGACGTGCAAGTGGACGACCGCTCGGGCGGTACGTCTGGTCAAAGCGGTGTCAATGGCTTGAGTTCGCGTGGCTTGGGTGCCATGCAAGGCATCAAGCAAGGCCCTGTGGGCGTTGAGCACATCATTTACTTTGACCTCGACAGCTACAGCGTCAAGGCCGAATACCAAAACGTGCTGGATGCACATGCGCGCTACCTGCGTGCCGATCGCAACCGCCGCGTGAACATCGAAGGCCACACCGACGAGCGTGGTGGCAGCGAGTACAACTTGGCTTTGGGCCAAAAGCGTTCAGACGCCGTGCGTCGCTCTTTGTCGGTTTTGGGTGTGCCTGAAAGCCAAATGGAGTCGGTGAGCTTTGGCAAAGAAAAGCCAGTGGCCCAAGGCTCTGACGAGTCTGCCTATTCACAAAACCGCCGTGCAGCGCTGAACTACCAATGACATTGAACCCTTCTTTTTCTCTCCGCGCTGTGGTCTTGGCCACAGGTGTGTTGTTGAGCACTGGCGTGCATGCCGCGTTGTTTGAAGATACCGATGCACGTCGTGCGATTCTCGATTTGCGCGAACGCGTGGAACGCCAAGGCGAAGAGATTCAAAACTTCCAGCGCAGCTTGCTTGAACAGCAAAACCAGTTTGAAGCCTTACGCGAAGAAACAGCACGTTTGCGCGGCGAAAAAGAAGAGTTGACGCAAGAGCTGCGCCGCCAGCAAGAGTTGTCTCAAGGCGTGGACGACCGCTTGAAAAAGTTTGAACCCACCAAAGTCAAGGTCGATGGCGTGGAGTTTGTGGCTGATCCCGCAGAAACCAAAGCCTACGAAGACGCCTTGGCCATCTTCCGCAAAGGCGAGTTTGGCGCCGCCAGCACTGCGTTCAACGACTTCATCAAACGCAATCCCAAGAGTGGCTACGTGGTGCCTTCGTTGTTTTGGGTGGGCAATGCCCAGTACGCCAACCGCGACTACAACAACGCCATCAAAAACTTCAACACCTTGTTGAGCAAAGCCCCGAACCACATGCGTTCTGCAGACGCCATGTTGTCAGTGGCCAATTGTCAGTTGGAGTTGAAAGACATCAAGGCCGCCCGCAAAACCTTGGGCGATGTGGTGAAGACCTATCCACACACCGAGGCTGCCTCTGCGGCCTCTGAGCGTCTGGCGAAGCTCAAGTGACCGAGATCGCCACGCTCACCAAAGAGGTCCTATGGGCCTTTTTTTTAGGGGGCTTGCTTTTGGGCGCCATCAGCCAACGCACGCACTTTTGCACCATGGGCGCCATTTCGGATGTGGTCCACATGGGTGACTGGACGCGCGCACGCCAATGGCTGTGCGCGATTGGCGTGGCGATGATCGGCTTTGCCGCTCTGGCCGACTTTGGCCTGATCGACCCTAGCAAAACCTTGTACGCCAGCTCACGCCTGATGTGGTTGTCCACGCTGGTGGGCGGTTTGATGTTTGGCTACGGCATGGTCATCGCCTCAGGCTGCGGCAACAAAACCTTGGTGCGCATGGGCGGTGGCAACCTCAAGTCGTTGGTTGTGTTTGTGGTGATGGGCGTCAGTGCCTTTGCCACCCTCAAAGGCATCACGGCGGTCTTGCGCGTAAGCACGGTAGACGCCGTGTTTGTCGATATGCCTGCGGGTGCCAATCTGAATATGCTGGGCGTGCCCGGCTTGGCTTACCTCCTTGGCCTAGCCTTGTTGGTTGGGGTGTTGCGTCACAAAGATTTTTGGTGCGGCGACAGTCTTGTTGCAGGCTTTGGCGTGGGCGGCACCGTGATGGCCATGTGGTGGGTGAGCGGTCATTTGGGCTTTGTGCCTGAACATCCAGAAACGTTGGATGCCGTGTATGTCGCCACCAGCTCGGGCCGCATAGAAGCCTTGAGCTTTGTCGCCCCCGTGGCGGCCACCTTGGATTGGCTCATGTTTTACAGCGACGCCTCTAAAGTGCTGACCACCGGCGTGGCCGCCGTGGCGGGTGTGGTTGTCGGCTCTGCGGCCTCGGCTTTGCAAAGCAAAACGTTTCGCTGGGAAGGCTTTGCCAACCCGCGCGATTTGGGCCAACACCTGCTGGGTAGCGTGTTGATGGGCGTCGGTGGCGTGACCGCCCTGGGCTGCACCATTGGGCAAGGCTTGAGTGGTCTTTCGACCTTGAGCTTGAACTCGGTGGTGGCCTTGGCCGCCATCGTGTTGGGTGCCGTGGTGTCTTTGCGCCAGCAAGCCGCGCGTTTGGAGCGCACCGCCTGTGTTTGAGCCTTCTGTCACCGACCGCCGCTTTGGCGGCTTAGAGCGTTTGTATGGCGTGAACGGTGCCGCGCGCATTCGTGCCGCGCATGTGGTGGTGGTGGGCGTGGGCGGCGTGGGCTCTTGGTCAGTCGAAGCCTTGGCACGCAGCGGGGTGGGGCGCTTGACCCTGATTGACCTTGACCACGTGGCCGAGTCCAACATCAACCGACAAATTCATGCGCTCGACGACACCGTGGGCATGGCCAAGGTCGAAGCCATGCGCCAACGCATTGCCCACATCAACCCCGACTGCGTGGTGACCTGCATCGAAGACTTTGTAGAGCCCGACAACTGGCCAAGCCTTTTGGGGGGTGTGCCGGTTGATGCCGTGATTGATGCCTGTGACCAGGTGAAAGCCAAAACCGCCATGGCGGCTTGGGCACTGAAACAGCGCTGCTTGTTCATCACCGTGGGTGCTGCGGGCGGTAAACGCTTGGCGCACAAAGTGGATGTGGATGATCTGTCTAACACCAGCCATGACCCTTTGTTGGCCAAACTGCGTTACAACCTGCGTCGCGAACACGGCGCTGCGCGCGATGGCAAAAAAATGGGCGTCACTTGTGTGTTCAGCCGTGAAGCCGTGGCACCACCCGACGCGAGCTGTGCCGTCGAAGGTGACGGCTCATTGAACTGCCATGGCTACGGCTCTGTGGTCAGCGTGACGGCCACTTTTGGGCAATGCGCAGCGGGATGGGTTTTTGATCAAATTTCTTCGCGCCCATTGCCAAAAGCGTGAAAAATGCGTTATACTTTTAGGCTTCGCAGGGTACGAAACAAACGTTAAATACCTCGCGTGATGGGACCATAGCTCAGTTGGTAGAGCAGCGGACTTTTAATCCGTTTGTCGTGGGTTCGACCCCCGCTGGTCCCACCAAAAATCTTAAAAGGACTTAGAGAAATCTAAGTCCTTTTTTCATTTCCGAAACGATTTTGTATTTTTAATCATATTCAATAGAAATACGATTAATCTTATGTAAACAATGCAAGGGCCACAAAACCACCAAGGGCGGTGGTGGTTTGACGGCGTATCAGGCCGCAGTGGCGGTGCCAGACAGGTAGCTGGCGTAATTGTTCGTCAGCTGGTCATAGGCATTGGCGGCATCGCTGAACAAGTTTTGTTTTTGCAGTAGCCAGCCATAATTGAACCAAGCCACGTGCTTGCGCTCGTCTTGGCTGTGCTTGAGCCATTGACGGTAGAGGTCAATCGCTTCTTCGTAGCGGCCTGATGCTTCAAGCATTTCCGCAGCTTGCGTGAGTTCGTTCAGCGTAAAGCTGGTCAGTTTTCCGCCAGAGAGGTGTTGGTTGTATGACATGTGGTGCTCCTGAAAATCAATTTGTTCTAGCTATGCATAATCTGTGCCAAATTAAAAATTGACAGTTTCACTATCAAATATGAGAAGTTACAAACTCTATTTCCTCATCGCCATGGCAGTGGCTTTGCCGATTCAAGCGGCTGAATTGGCCACATTTGATGAAGTGCGCAAACAGTACCAAACCTACGGTGACGGCACGCGTTTGTCTTATCTGTACAACCGATGTGCGGCTTTGCAACTGAATGTGTCGGCGCTTTTGCTGCGCAAAGGCCAGAAAAAAGGTGCGCAAGATTTCGAATCTTTGGCGCAACACTACATGGTGCTGTCTGAGGCCAATGAGCGAGAAATCGACAAAAAACGCGGCATGAAAAGCAAAGACACCATGAAAACCGTCAACCGAGCGGTGGCCAATGTGTCGGAGGTCTACAGCAAACGCATGAAAGACAACTTCGCCAAACGCGGTGAGTACTTGATTGGCGATGTCCAGCTAGAAGCCGAACTGGCGGAATGCAATTTGCCAGAGGTGTTTAAGAAGAAAGCGTTATCGGATTAGCCATCGACACAGGCTGAATTGGCGCACGAGCTTTGGCCGTTTCCATCGCTTGCCAAAGGTCGCGTTGGTTTTGCAGTGCCAACCAAAACCCTGCCGATGTTCCAAGCGCTTCGGATAGGCGCAAGTCCATATCTGCACTGACAGCTGCATGCCCATGGATAAGTCGTGAGAGCATCACACGGCTGATGCCAATGTGTTGGGCAAAAGCTGTCACGCTTACATTGAGGTCTTTGAGCCATCCTGCAAGTAGGGAACCAGGAGGTGTGGGGTTGTGCATTTTTGATTTCATTGTTGTCTTTCAGTGGTAATCCAAATAGTTCAATAGCTCCACGTTTTCACCTACAAATCGAAATGTCAGTCGCCAATTGGCTTGGACGGTCATGGCATAAAAGCCAGCCTTGTCACCTGACAAGGCGTGTAACCGCCAAGAGGGGCGTTTCAAATCATGCGGGCCAACTGCGACATTTAATGTGGTCAATAAATCTCGCAGGCGAGTGGCATGAATGGCTTGTATCCCTTTGGTTTGCCCCGTTTTAAAGAAAAGGGCTAAAGCTTTGTGTGAAATTGAGAGAATCATAGTTTGTAAATCATTGCTTTACAAATGGGGATGGGATTTTCAAGGTTTTACATCGCATGTGATTGAGTGCGGGGCAGAAAACTCTGCGCCCGCGCTATGCTTAAGCCTGTTTAGGTTTGACTGGTTTCAGGGGGATTTATGCGTCACACATCGTTAGCGGCTGCTGTTTTGGCAGTGCTGTGCAGCGGCACATGGGCTCAAAACATCCCTGATGCGGGCGCTTTGATGCGTCAAATCGAGCAAAGCAACAGGCAAAACCAGATGCAGCAAGCCGCTCAAAAACGCGAAGCCTTGCCGCCCGCCTTGGTTTTGAGCGACGCCACCGTGGTCACGGCTCAGCGCTTTAAGTTCAATGGCAACAAGATCTTGGCGACCGATCGGCTCCAAGTGGTGGCAGCACCTTTTGCCAATCGGCCTTTGACCGCACACGATTTGCAGCAACTGACCCATGCCGTGTCCGAGGCCTACCGCCAAACTGGTTGGGTGGTGCAGGCCTACATTCCTCGTCAAGCGTTGACGGGGGACGAGCTGGTTATTCAGGTGATTGAGACCATTCCTCCTAGCTCTTCACGCTAAAAAGCGTTTCATATAAAGGGCGCACGCGCAAAGCGGCAATTTCGCCCAGTAAAACCGTCAAAAAACGGCAAGGCACGGAATTTGCATTAATACAACCCTTATGGTTGTTTTAGTACTCATTTTGTGAAGTTAACTCGGTCGCGAATCATTGCAGCGATTGCGTTCCTGTGTCTTTTGGCTGGGTCGTTGGAAATCTACGACCCTGTTTTGCCAAAGCAGGCAGGCCGCGTGCTGCGCGCGATTGAGGAAAAAACCGACCTGCCTGTCACCGAATGGGCCGAGGCCATCACCGGCACAAAGATTGCCGAACCCAAGCCCCATGCGGCTTACGCGCCAGGCACCGTGGGTGCCGCCATGGACAAAATGCTGGCCGACAAAGAAGCGGCTGAAGCCGCTCAGGCACTCATCACTCTCAAATCGATCAAATTCCAAGGCGTCACCATTCTGGGCGACATGGAGCTCAAAGGCATTGTCGAACCCTACATCGGCACCCCCATGAGCTACGAGCAAATGCTGGAAATCGGCATGGTGGTGGAGTCGTATTACCGACAGAACAACTACTTGGCCCGTGCCATCTTGCCGCCACAAGACCTGACCGACGGCGTGTTGGTGGTGGATGTCATTGAATCGGTGTTCTCCAAAGTCGAGATCGAGCAAGAGCTTGCCGATTTGCCCAACACCCAAGCGCATGTGACTGCCATCATCGAAGCCCAGCAACACACGGGCGAGCCTTTGAACACCAAGTCGCTGGACCGCGCCTTAGCGCTGGCCAATGACCTGCCGGGCATGAGCGTCCAAGGCTCATTGCGTCAAGGCCGCGAAGCCGGTGAAACAGAGTTATTGCTTAAGTTGTACCAAGGCCGCACGCGTCAGGCGGAGTTGACCATGGACAACGGCGGCTCTCGGTCCACAGGCGCGATGCGTTTGATGGCCACGCTGAATTGGTTCAACCCCAACGACCTGGCCGATTTACTCAACGTCGTGGCCGTTCACACCCAAGGCAGCGACTACGCCCGCTTGGCTTACAGCATGCCCGTTGGCACTGACGGTTGGCGCATGGGGCTGAACGTGTCAGCCATGAGCTATGAAGTGGTCGTGGGCGAGCAGGGCATGGTGGGCGCCGTGGGCCGAGCCATCACCAAGGGCATGGAATGGGTCTACCCGCTGTTGCGTGCTGACGACCGCAGCGCCACGGTCACGCTGAGTGCTGATGGCAAAAAGTTTCAAAACACCTCGGCTCAAGGCTTGTTGATGTCTGATTACGAGGCCAAAGTCATGGCTGCGCAGGTCGCAGGCTTTTACCGTGACCTCAACCCGGGCGGTGGAACGGGTACCTATTTATTACAGATTGCGCATGGCAGCATCAATTTGGACGGCTCTCTCAGTCAGCAAACCGATGCCACCACCGTGCACACCGAAGGTGTCTTTAACAAGCTACGCGTCATGGGTAGTTGGCAACAGTCACTTACCAACCAGACCACAGCCTTTGTGTCGTACACCGGTCAGCTGGCCGACAAGAACCTGGATTCGTCTGAAAAAATGCAGCTAGGCGGCATGAACGGCGTGCGTGCTTATCCGACGGGCGAGGGCTCGGGCACCGATGCGCAACTGATTCAGTTTGAGCTGCGCCACAGCCTTGAGTCTGGCATCAACCTTACCGGCTTTTATGACTGGGGCCAGCTGTGGCTGCAACATGACCCGTCCTACCCCGGCGGGCCGCAACACAACCGCAACACCTACAAAGGCTTTGGTGCCAGCATTGGCTACACCAACGACGATGGGGTGAACTTCAAAGCCACATGGGCGCGCCGCCAAGGCCACAACCCCAACCCCACGCAAACCGGCAACGACCAAGACGGCACGCGCGACCGCAACCGTTATTGGCTGCAAGTCACCGTTCCTTTCTGACGCGTGAATTCTTTGCGCGATCCCTCCTCAAGAAGTCCGCCCCCATTCCGAATCGGAATGGCTATGCCGCGCTTTGTAGAAACACGCCCCTTGAATTCAGACGTCACTCGACGTCTGGGTGTCAAGCCGCGCCTGCAACCGCGTGTATCTATATGTGTGTTGTCGCACTTACTAGGCATCGCAGGGTTGCTTTCTCTGCCTGCGCTGGCCCAAACCACCGCCGTGCCCAGCACCCAGCTGCCCACTGGCGGCCAGGTGAATGCGGGCCAAGCCACCATCAGCCAATCGGGCAACACCCTCAACGTCAACCAAACCAGCCAACGCGCGGTGGTCGACTGGAACACGTTTAACGTTGGCAAAGACGCCACCGTCAACTTTCAGCAGCCCAATGCCCAATCGGCCACGCTCAACCGCGTGACGGATACCCAGCCCAGCCAAATCTTGGGCCGCATCACCGCGCCGGGCAACGTTGTGCTGGTCAACCCGCAAGGTGTGTACTTTGGTAAGTCATCCAGCGTCGATGTGGGTGGATTAGTAGCCAGCACACACAACGCGGCGAATCAAGAATTCATGGATGGGCAAATCAAGCTCACCCGCAATGGCGCCAGTGGCAAGGTCGAAAACGAAGGCGAACTGCGCGCTGCGCTGGGTGGCTACATCGCCATGCTCGCGCCCGAAGTGCGCAACAGTGGTGTGATTGTGGCCAACCTCGGCACCGTGGCCTTGGCGGCGGGTGAAACCTTTGAGCTTAAATTTGACGGCGGCGGCGCGCTCAGCAGCGTGCGCGTGTCGGCGGCGGCCATCAACACCTTGGTGGAAAACAAAAGCGCCATCAAAGCCCCGGGCGGCCTGATTATTTTGTCGGCCCAAGCCGCCAGCCGCTTGCAAAGCGGCGTCATCAACAACAGCGGCACCATCGAAGCCACGGGCTTGGTGCGCCGCGCAGGCCGCCTGTTGCTAGAAGCCAGCAGCGCCATTTTGAACAGCGGCACCCTCAGCGCCAACGCCGCGGGCGGGGTGAACGGTGGGCCTGCCGGTACCGTTAGCCTGAACGCCCCTGATGTTCAGAACAGCGGCACGCTATCAGCCACTAACTTAGCGGCAAATTCTTTCCCCGACAGCGGCAGCCTGGCGGCAGAAACTGGCCGCATTCAAATCAACGCCGACACCTTCAGCCAAACCGCCACCGGTTTGTTAGACGTGTCCGCCGTGGCCATGCAAGCAGGCCGCATTGACATTGCCGCCGCACAGACCATCGCCGTCAGTGGCCGCATCTTTGCCAACGGCGTGGTGACCGACCCCGCCCACATCGTGGCCAACGCCTTGGGCGGCAGCATCCAACTGCAAGCCACCCGCCGCGTGGACCTGACCACCGCCGTGCTAGACGCATCGGGCGAGGGTGGCGGTGGGCGCATCCACATCCAAGCCGACGGCGTGCCCACACCTGCGGACAATCCAACCCAAGCCCCAGTCAAAGGTGTCGTGCTGCTCAGCACCAACACCGTCTTGCGCGCCAACAGCGCCCGTGCCCATGCGGGCCGCGTGGAAGTGGAGGGCGACGACATCAGCCTAGACACCGGCACCCTCATCGAAGCCAAAGGTGCCACACAAGGCGGCACCGTGCTGGTGGGCGGCGACTGGCAAGGCAGCGGCACCCTGCGCCAAGCCACCACCGTGACCCTAAGTGCCGACAGCACCATTGACGCCAGCGCCACCGACAAGGGCGATGGCGGCAAGGTGGTGTTGTGGAGTGCGGTGGACAACACCAGTTCAGTCACTACGGCCTACGGCACCATCAATGCCAAGGCTGGTGCCAATGGGGGAGATGGTGGCGTCGTCGAAACCTCGGGTCATCACCTCATCCTCGATGGTTACAGAGTAAGCACAGAGAGTGCTTATGGCTTATCTGGTTTGTGGCTACTCGACCCCTATGACATCGCCATTGGAACCACAGTGTCAGGAACCGCATTTAGCTCTTCCGGCACTGACTACATCTACACATCAGCGGCTGGCAGCTACATCACTGCCAGCTCGATTGCCACTGCTCTGGCTTCAACGAATGTGACGATTCAAACGGGTTCTGGCGGCACTGGCTATGGTGATATTTTGTTGAACTCGCCCATCAGCTATGCGGGTAGTGCCACCACAACGCTGACATTGAAAGCCTCGCGGAATATCTTTTTGAATGAGGCCATCAGCTCAAGCAATGGCAAGTTGAACTTGGTGGTGACTTCTGATCACGACAACAACTCGTCTGGTGACCAAATTCGTGTAGGCGGTAACGTTACAACATTGGGCGGCAATGTAACGCTTACAGGTGAAAACATTGTTTTTCAAGGTGTGACTGGGCAAACCATCAGCACAGTTCGCACTGGTGAAACGGGTGGCTCGTTCACAGTCAATGGTTCGACTTTCTTGGCTGTTTACAACGGCGCGACAGCGGCTAACTTGGTTCTGAATACGGGTGGCGGTGCTGTCAACTTCAATGGCACGGTTGACAACGCAACCGACAGCCTGTTCCAGCGAATTTTTGATGTCACATCTGACAGTAACTTTGATTCACTAGCCACCACTTATGGTTTTAACCAAATCAGTGGCGCTTCAACCAACCCATTTTTTGAAAACCAGCGGGCGTTTGGACAGTTTGTTAATCAGTCGATTGATTTGACGTTCAACAACCTCAACAACAGCTCGGTCGGGCTGAACTTCAACTTCTACGCCATCGACTCGTGGGATGGTGCTGCTGCCGAATACTTTAAGGTTCAGGTTAGCAGCAACGGTGGTGCTTCATTCACTGATTTGTTCACGTTGAAACCCAATTGGAGCACGGCGTTTACCAATACCAGTGGTTCGGTGAGTGGCTATTCATATGCGGTCACGCTCAAACAAGAAGGCAACCTATTTGGTTCTAACCGCGGTAACTTTGACCAAATGGACCGCCGCATTGGCATTGCTATTACAACGCCGAACGTTTCGTCAGTCACCTTAAGGATGACAGGCGCCCTCGATGGCGATGTGGTGGATGAGTCATGGGCTGTTAACGGATTTACGTTGAGCAATGCCAAAACCAGCGTGACCGGGAACAGTGGTTTGACGATTGATGCAGGGGCTGGCGGCGTCACCATGGGAGGCGCAGTTGGTTCAACTCGCGCCTTGTCTGGCATGACCATGACTTCGGGGGCATTGACAGCAGGGGCCATCAACGCTGGCGCAGGTGGTCTGTCGGTCACTAACTCTGGTGCTGGTTCAATCACGGGTGCAATCAGCGGCACGGGTGGCTTGACTAAAGCAGGTGCGGGCACGCTCACACTCAGTGGCTCCAGCAGCTATTCAGGCGCCACCACAGTCAACGCCGGTACCCTGAAAATTGCAAGCACGGGGGCCATTTACGACTCGGGGAGTATTGCAAGCAGTGCAACAGCAATCACCACCGTCAACACCGGCGGTATCTTGGAGTTGACCAACTGGGGCTGGGCTGGCACAGGCGGTTTGGGGCAGCGTTTCTTCGATGCAAACGCATTGGTCATCAACGGCGGAACGCTTCGTTACTCAGGCGCCAGTGACTCAGCAAGCACCCGTGGTTTCACGGTAGGGACGAGTGGTGCAACCTTTGATTCAGCCACATCAGGCATCACGTGGGGGTTAACCGATGCTGGCTCGGGGTACCCAACCTATCGCTCCATCTTTAATGGCAACGTGACATTCTCGGGCGCAGGCAACATCACCTTCTCGCACCTCCTCACAGGCACGGGTGCCACCCTCACCAAAAACGGCACGGGCATGCTCACCTTGTCTGGCGCCAACACCTTCACAGGCGGCACCAACATCAACGCAGGTACTTTGAACGTCAACAGTAGCGGCGCTTTGGGCTCGTCGGGCACCCTCGGTTTTGGTGGCGGCACTTTGCAATACAGCGCCAACAACAATACCGACTACTCGTCACGCGCCAGCAATGCGGCCAGCCAGGCTTACAAGATCGACACCAACGGCCGCGACGTGACATGGACAAGCGCACTCACCAGCTCGGGCGGTACCCTCACCAAGCTGGGCACGGGCACATTGACGCTCACAGGCACCAACACCTTCGCGGGCGATACCACCATCACCGCGGGTACTTTGCAGCTGGGCAATGGCGGCAGCACGGGCAGCTTGGCGTCGACCAACATTGTTGACAACGGCACCTTGGCATTTAACACAAACGTTGACACGACGGGGGCTTACAACATCAGCGGTACGGGTGGGTTGCAAGTGACAGGTATCACGCGAGGATCGGCTTTGTACAGTGGCTATTTAACAACCACGCCAGTCAACATTGCTAACGATAGTACTGTTGCTGAGGTGTTGTATCGGCTCTCCGGAGCGCGGGAAAGCGGGACAGCAATCACCGGCACACCCCAAGCTGGCATTTATTTCAAAACATTTAATCCACTGACCAACACAGCCAATGCACAGGTGCAAATGTATGACGGCACCTATACCAAGTTTGTGTACGTCAAGCTGATTCAAAGTGGCAGCAATGTCCAAGCTGTGGCCGATACCTCCAATAACACTGGCACTGGGGCGGGCTACAAAACTGGCAACTATCTGGGAACCGACATGACAGTCGGGGCTAGCAGCATGGGCCTAGCGACTGGCTCAAACGGTGCATCTGGCTACGGCGTTGATACGCTTTACACCACGACCAAAGTCACTCTCACGGGCACCAACACCTTCACGGGAGGGGTAACTCTCTCAAACACCACGACCACGGTCTCATCAGGCGCTCCCCAATACAGCCAAACGGCCTTGGGTACCCTAGAGTTAGGTAGTCTGGCCAGCAGCACCGTTACTAACAATGGCTTGCTCATCTTTAATACCAGCGCTGCCCAAACTTGGGCCGGTGCCATGTCGGGTAGCGGCTACTTCATCAAAGAAGGCAGCAGTGCGCTCGCGCTCACCGGCGACTCGGCTTATAGCGTCGCCCCCATGGTGTATGACGGTTCGCTCCAGCTGGGTAATGGTGGTACCACCGGTGCGTTTGCGGCAGGGGCTAACTATTTACTGCTATCTGCCACATCCAATTTGACGGTTAACCGCAGCAACGCCTTGACGCTCTCAGGCGTGGTGCAGGGCCTTGGTAGCTTCACCAAAGCAGGCACTGGCACCCTCACGCTAAGTGGCGACAACAACTACACAGGTCTTACCAACGTCAACGCGGGTGCACTGACCGTGGCCCATTCCAACGCCTTAGGCTCTGCGGCTGCTGGCACCACGGTGGCCAATGGCGCGGCTTTGCAGTTCAGCGGCGGCGTGTCCACAGCCGACAACCTCACGGTGCAAGGCACGGGCATAGGTGGCACGGGGGCTTTGCGAAACCTCTCGGGAACCAACTCGGTCCTAGGGGCGGTCACGCTCACAGGCGATACAAAAATTCAATCTGACGCAGGCTCGCTCTCATTGGTGCCAAGCACGGGTAATGCCATCACGGGTAACTACAGCCTCACGTTTGATGGGGCTGGCGCTACATCGGTGGGTGGGTTGGGCCTTTCTAGCGGCTCACTGACCAAATTGGGCTCAGGCCGCGTGAACCTGATGGCAGCCAACACCTACAGCGGCGACACAACCGTGAGCGCAGGTACTTTAGGCGTCTACAACAACACAGGCCTGGGTACCAGCTTGGTCAAACTTGGCTCAGGCACCACGTTGCAGCTAGGTAATGTGAGCTTGGCCAACAACATTCAGCTCGATGGTGATGCCACCATTGCCACGGGTATAGCCATGCAATACCTGGTCGTGGGTGGCGGTGGCGGTGGTAGCAACGCCTCATGGGAAAGATACCCACAGGCTGGCGGTGGTGGCGCAGGTGGTCAAGTGGTCAGTGGCTATGGCGTTGATTGGGGCCAATACGCCATCACGGTCGGAGCGGGTGGCGGTCAAACTGTGGCAGGTGGCAGCTCTTCTATCGGTAGCGTTGTAACTGCTGCAGGTGGTGCTGGCAGTGTTTACTCTGCCAACGTGGGTGGTGCTGGCGCAGGTGGCGCTGCATCTGGCTACACAGGTGGTCCAGGCGTGACCAGCGCCATTACCAACACTACCGTCACATATGCCGCGGGCGGTAACGCCAACAGCCCTGTGGCTGGCACAGCAAACACGGGCAACGGCGGGGGTGGCGCTTATTCCACCAATACAACCTATAACAACGGTGCCAGCGGTGGCTCAGGTGTGGTGGTGGTTGCCTATGCAGGTAGCAGCGTGCTCACCACGGGTGGCACAGCCAACGTCATCACCGCTGGCCCTATGGCCGGTATGGTGGTGGTGACGTTCAATGCCTCTGGCACGCTGGGTATGTCAACCATCAACAGCACCCTGCTTGGCAACATCAGCGGTTCGGGTGCTTTGACCACCAACGCCACGGGCGGCAAGATTAACTTGATGGGCACCAACACCTACGGTGGCTCCACCACGGTCAGTGGTGGCACTTTAGGCCTGTACAACACGTCAGCCATCAGCGCGGGCATGCTCATCATGGCCAACAACAGCACCATGTTGCTGGGCCGTGGCCTTACCAGCTTTGCCAACAACATCCGTTTGGATGGTGCTGCCACCATTGGCTATGACGCCAATGTGGACTACCTCGTCTTGGGCGGCGGTGGCGGCGGCGGCGGCGCTTATGACTCAGGCCAAGGCGGTGGTGGTGGTGCGGGCGGTTTGCTTTATGGTTCTACCTCTTTGTCTGGCACCTCCTATGCGGTGACCGTGGGTGCAGGTGGTACTGGTGGCGCTGGTAGTGCATCAGGAACCAATGGCAGTAATTCAGCGCTGGGTAGTGGCCTCATCGCCATTGGCGGTGGCGGCGGTGCACAGCGCAGCAATGGCGCAGCAGGCGGCAGTGGCGGTGGCGGCAGCCGTTCGTTTGGGGGCTCCGGCGGCGGTGCTGGCGCTGGTACTGCCGGACAGGGTTATGCCGGTGGCTCTACCTCAAGCACCTCGTTGGCTGGCGGCGGCGGCGGTGCGGGCGGCACGAGCACTGGGGGCGTTGGTGGTTTAGGTTTGTCGCTCTCTATCAGTGGCTCTGCTGTGACTTATGCAGAGGGCGGTGATGGTGGCAGTTACTCGTATGCCAATGGCGCATCTGCAGGTGCTTATACAGGCTCTGGTGGTGGAGGTGCATCGTCCAACGGCGCCAATTCAAGAACGGGTGGCGCGGGCGGTTCGGGCTTGGTGGTGGTGCGCTATTTGGGCGCGGCTGCTGGTACAGGCGGCACAGTGGCCAACGGCACGGGCAGTGCATTGGGCTACACGCTACAAACATTCACATCCAGCGGTGCCCTAACTTTGGGGGCGTTAGAAGCAACCATCAGCAGCAACATCACCGGCACGGGTTCGCTCACGGTTAATCCAGCTAGCAGCGGCAAGTTCACGTTCACGGGCACCAACAGCTACGGTGGCAGCACCACCATCAGTGCGGGCACGTTGCAGGTGGGTATGGGCGGCTTGGCTGGATCATTAGGCGCGTTGAGTGCCGCAGTGATTAACAATGGCGCACTCATCTTCAACCGCTCAGACGCACTGACGTACACAGGCGCTTTCAGCGGCACGGGTAATTTGACGGTGGCAACGGGCGGACTCACGCTCAATGGTGGCGCCAGCTACAGTGGCGCCACGGTTTTGTCGGCCACAGCCACGCCGACCAGCATCAGCTACAACTTCAATGTGCCGCCCAGCACCTCGGGCTTTAGCGGCAAGGGCGCCGTGAGCATTGCACCTGCGGCCAATAGCAGCTTTAGCAGCGCGTTCACGACTAACTACAGTTTTGCCAACACGCTCACGGGCGTGACCATGGGCAGCAGCACCAATACGGCGGCTATGACGATTGGCGCCAACATCGACATTGCTGGCCCCATCAGCATTCGAGGCGGCAGCATTGTGCAAGGGGCGGGTATTTCGGTGTTGTCTAACGGAAATGACATCACCTACGCCGCAGCGGGTGGTAGCTACACCGCCGCAGCTGACAAGGCAATTTCTATTGGTGCCACCACCGGTTCACGCGCGGTCATTAACGCAGGTGGCGGCAACATCAGTTTGACGGGTAGTTGGGGCACCACGGGTGTAGCAGGCCTTGGCGACGCTGCTATTTCGATTTTTGGCTCTGACATCAAAACCTCAGGTGTTGGCACTCTCAGCATCACGGGTGACGCCACCAACACCACCACCACAGACTGGGCCTGGGGCGTGAACTTAGGTAGTGGCGCAGTGCTTCAAACCGAAGCAGGCGCAATCAACATCACAGGAACGGGTGGTAAGGCGTCGGGTACCTCGCGTGGTCTGGGTGTTTCTGGCAGTGTTTTGAAGTTGTTGTCTAGCTCGGGCAGCATCACTCTTAAAGACCTCAGTCCTACTGGCCTGACTGGAACCTACACAGGTTTGTATTTACAACCCAGCAGTGCAGCAGGCATCAATTTGGGCTCAGACGGCACCACAGTGCTTTCCAGTTCCTCAACGACAAGTTCTTCTGATATCACCATTCAAGCTGACAAAGCCAGCTTTGCAGCCAACGGCTCTTATAAGACCAACCTCGTGACCTCGGGGGATGTGGTGATTGAGTCCGTAGGTAACAACTTCAGCTCGACGTTAGACAACACATCCTTAGGTATCTCGGGAGGTCCATCCAGCGTGCGTATTGGAAAGACCACGAACACAGGCAATGTCACGCTGGGCAGCGCCATCACGGCGGCGGGGCCGATCAGTGTTTACGGCGGAGACCTCACACTCAAGACCAACCTCACCAGCACTTTGGCTGGTTCAGCCATCAAACTGATGGCGACGGGCACGATCACCAGCAACACTGCGGCCAACACACTGACCACCAACGGTGGTGCGGTGCTGTTGGCCAGCGATACCGATGGCAATGATTCTGGAAGTATTTATGTCAGCACATCAGGCTTGACCGTCGACACCCGCACTGGTCTGGCGGGTAGCAAAAGCACCACAGGCACAGGCGGTGGTGCCATCACCCTAGCAGGTGGCGACCAAGCAGGTACGGGCTATGCCTCGGGTGTCAGCTCTACAGTGGCAGGCGGCATTACCTCAGATGGTTATTTGGGCTTGCTCTCAGGTGGTGGTGACATTGCCATGCGAGGCCGAAGCTGGGCTGGCGCTGTGGGCGGCGGCTATCAAGCCTGGGGCATTGCCCATTGGGGTAGTGCAGGCTTTGTGGCCGACAGTGGTGTGGGCAAGATTTACTTAGAAGGCATCAGCCGCTCATCAGGCACCAGCTCTTACAAAATTGGTATCAGCACCTATTACGGTGTGGATCTGAAGTCTGCTTATGCCGGTTCAGATGCGATCAAGTTACTGGGTTCAGCCACCTCATCAGGTGCAGGTTGGAACCATGGCGTGGATTTGGGTACAGGTAACGAAGGCTATTCAACAGCCACTTACCAGCGCATCGTGGCCAGTGGGGTTGGTGGCGGCATTTCCATCATCGGCACTGCCAATGAATGGGCGGTCCTGATTCGCAATGGCAGCCAAATTCTGGCCAATGGTGGGCCTATCAACATCAAAGCGGGTGGTTTAGGCGCCAGTGGCGCAGCATCGGCTTTGTATTTGCGCAACGGTTCCACACAGTGGTGGGGCTCTGCGGCGAGCAGTGCGGTTACCTCAACCAACAGCAATGTGCTGATTGAATTTGACAACTACAACTTCTCTGGTTACCCCAACATCGACACCACAGGGACGGTGACATGGCAGTCCACATCCAATTCATTCACGCGTGATGTTGACACCAGCTGGTTTATTTGGAACCCCATCGGCCAACCCATGACGGGTTTAACGATTGGTAAAACAACCAATGCCCTGAATGTTGGGTTCTCCACCGCCGATGTCACCGTAGCTGGCCCTATCACGGCGTATGGCGCTGACATCACGGTCAATCGCTCATTGAGCAGCACCGCTTTAGGGGCAGATATTCTGCTCAAAGGGACGGGCACCATCACACAAGCCGCCAGTACGACAGTCAAAACAAACGGCGGCGACATCACCTATTGGGCCAACAGGGCGTCGGGTACGGATGGCTATATCTCTGTCGGCACTACAGCTGTGATTGACTCTCGCACCAATACGGGTCGAGCGGGTGCCAGTGCAAACAGCACCACTCTCAAAGGTGGTGGCAACATCACTTTGGCGGGTGGCGCTGATGATGGCGCCAACAGTGGTACGGCGAATGACGGTATTCCCGATGGCTACGCCATTTCGTCTAGTACGCGTGGCATTGACTTGAACACGGCTTCCATTTATTCGGGTGGCGGCAACATCTTGATGCGCGCCAAGTCAACTGGAAGCTCGGCGTTTTGGGGCAGTGGTATGCAGCTCAATGCAGGTGCTGGCACCATCAACTTGGTCGCTGTTTCAACCAATGGTTACGGTTTTGACCTCGGTACAGTTTCAGCCATGAATATGGTGGCTGGCGGGGGCAGTGCCAGCACGCCAGCCATTAGTTTGAATGGGCAAGGCACAGGCTTGGGCATTCTTCTTGGGTTTTATAACAACGCAAGCACCCAAGGCCGAAGCCTGTTCCAAGCCACAGGTGCTGGTGGTATCAGCCTGACTGGCGTAGGAGGGGGCGGCTACGAAGGTATCAGTACCAACGGCACAGGCTTCTTGTCAGCCAGTGGTCCGATTGTTTTGGACGGTGGCACCGCAGGCATTGCGTTTGCCAAATATGCGGGGGGTGGTTACACGCTCGCAGTCACGCCCATGGGCCGATGCGCGGTGGCGACGTGTGCCAACAGTTTGGTGACCACATCCACAGCCAACATCACGCTGACAGGCAACACGCTCTCGGCCGGCACAGGCGTCAACACCTACACCAGCGGCACGTTGACCTTGCAACCTAGCGCCACGTCTTTCACCAGCGCGCTGTCTTGGCCTGTCACCAACTTAAATCTCAGTGCAGATGTCAGCGGTTTGACCATTGGTAAGGACACGGGTACCACAGCGCACACAGATACGGTAACGATTGCCAGCAACACCACCATCAATGGGCCTATCAGTGTGTATGCGAACACCATCAATGTGAGTGCCAATCTCGACACCACTGGTGGCGCAGCCAATGGCGACATCTTGCTCAAGGCTTCAGGCAATATTTCACTGGCAAGCGGCAAGACCATCACCACCACGGGTGGTGACGTCACCTTCTGGGCCGATAGCGATGGCAACGGCACAGGCTATGCGCAGATGTCGACCAATTCATCTATTACTACCAGCGGTGGTTTGGGTGGTGCGATTACCTTGGGTGGTGGCACTGATATCACCACGGGTTACGCACGCGGCGAGGCCACACGTGACTCGGTGACTGAGCCCCTTTACGATCTTTACATCTCCGGCGTGAACTTGCAGTCTGGCACTTCTCTCACTTCCGGTGGTGGCGACATCATCTTGCGTGGGCAGAACGTGAACACGTCTGCCAATGTCATGTCATTTGGTGTGATGGGTGGGGGCGTGACAGTAGACTCCGGCGTCGGAAAAATTTCTATCTCTGGCAAGGCTACTGGTTCGGCTACTGTCAATGCTCAAGCCATTTCTTCTTATGGCAACGGTTACACGTTGCGCTCGATTAACACCACGTCTCAGGCCATCATGGTTGAGGGGGATGCTTCTGCGGTCAACGGTACCAATGCAAGTTTGGGTATCAATTTCGGCGGAAGTATCGAGGCCACAGGTACTGGTGGCGGCATCTCCATCACAGGAAAGTCAGGTACAGCCGCAGTTGACGTTGCAACTGGATTGGGTGGTTCTAGCGTCTTGGCCAAGTCAGGCCCCATCACCATCAGGGGTGTCAACGACAGCGCTAACCTAGCCATCAGTGGGCAAGGCGCGACCATTGGTTTTAAATCGGGAAGTAGCGTCCCTTCGTCATCCAGCGACATCACCTTCATTGGTGATTTGATTGACTATGGCAGTGCCACGGTTCAAAGCAGTGGCACGCTCACCCTCAAGCCCTACACAGCCAACACCACCATCGGTGTGGGCACCGGTACGGGGAGCACTTGGACAGTGGGCAGCAGTTTGTTCAGCGGCACCTCGGTATTCAAAGATGGTTTCAGCTCCATCGTGTTGGGCGCATCTGACGCAGGCCACATCACCGTGGGCGGTGCCAACAGCTTCGTGGACAACGTCACTTTGCTGACCGGCGGCAACATCACCCTCAACTCAGGCGCCACCATCACCGACAGCCAAAACAGCGGCTACATCGCGTTGGCGGCCACAGGCAACTTCATCAACAACGCTGGCGCTTCGGCACTCAGCACCACGGGCACAGGCAGCCGCTGGTTGGTGTACAGCGCATCGCCCGCCAACGATGTGTTTGGCAACCTCAACAGCGCCAACGGCGCGGTGTGGAACGCTAGCTACGCCACCATGACGCCATCTGCTGTGACCGCTACGGGCAACCGCTATTTGTTCACTGGCACACCGTCGGTCACGGTCACGGCCAGCGCCACCAAAACCTATGGCACCACGCTGACGGCCAGCGATGTGTTGGGCCTGACCAGCAGCTCGGGCAGTTCGCCGGTGTACACCTTGCCCACGTTGGCTGATGTGTTCAGCGTGAACCCCACGGTGTCGTCGTTGGGCTTGGTGGCCACGGCCTCGGTCAGTGGCGGGCCTTATGCCATCACCGTGGCGCCGGGCACATCGACCGGTAGCTACACCATCACCTATGCCACGCCCGGCACCATCACGGTCAACCCCAAAGCATTGACAGTGACGGGCACCACCGTGGCCAACAAAGCCTACGACGGCACCACCAGCGCTGTGCTGACCGGTGGCAGCTTGGTGGGTGTGGTCAACAACGACAGCTTGACCTTGGTGCAAGCCGGCACCTTTGCCAGTGCCAATGTGGGCACAGGCTTGGCTGTGACAGCGGCTGACAGCATCACCGGTGCGATGGTGGGCAACTACACGTTGACCCAGCCCACTGGCTTAAGCGCCAACATCACCAAAAAGGCTTTGACCATCACGGCCAACAACGACGCCCGTTTTGCAGGCCAAACCGACACAGCCGGTTACTACGGCGTGAGCTATGTCGGCTTTGCCAGCGGCGAGAGCAGCAGCAACCTCAGCACCTTGCCCACCATCGCACGCAGCAACAGCAGCGTGGGCACAGCGGGCAGCTACACCGGTGTGTTGGTGCCCTCGGGGGCAGCAGCCACCAACTACAGCTTTAGCTATGTGAATGGCAACTACACCATCGTCGGTGCCAACGAGTTGTTGGTGCGCTTGGGCACAGTCAGCAATGTGTACGCCACCACCCCCACCTACAGCGTGACCGAAGCCAAGTACATGTTGCCCAACAACGGCGTGGTCGACTTGCTTAACACCGGCGCAGGCAGTGCCAGTGTGAGCGGGGCAGGGCAGGTCACGGTCACCGACACCAGCGGCGCATCGGCCACGTTCAACGCGGTGGCTTTGAACGGCACCAACAGCACCTCGGGCTGGCTCAACGTGGGCACGTATCAATGGAAGGCTGACCCTAGCAGCGTGGTGTTGTCAAGCGGTGTGAACTTCAACAATTCAGTGAACGTGGTGGGCTCACAAACGGTGACTACCAAGTTCTTTGCGCCTACGCCCACCATCAGCAAGGTGTATGACGGCACCACCACCATTGCAGGTTTGTCGGGCACACCGATTGGTGTGGTGACCGGTGACGTGGTGACCATCAGCGGCGCAGGCGCGTATGCCAACAAAAACGTCGGCACCAACAAAACCTACACCCTCAGCAACATGGCCTTGAGCGGCACAGATGCTGGCAACTATGGCCTGACCACGGGCAGCAGCCTCACGGCCAACAACGGCACTGTCACGGCTAAGGCCATCACCGTCACAGGCATTGCCGCCAACGACAAGGTGTACGACGGCACCAACTCGGCGACCTTGAACACAAGCAATGCCGTGTTCAACGGCATGGTGGCGGGCGACGCGCTGACCGTGGCTGCCACCGGCACCTATGGCAGCGCCAACGTGGCGTACAGCGGCTCGGCCTTGGCCGCGCAAGTGGTGGCTTTCACCAGCACCTACGGCGGGGCGGACGTGAGTAACTACAGCTTTGCAGGCAGCCCGACCACCACGACTGCAAAGATCACGCCGAAGTCACTCACGCTCACAGGCGTTGCCGCCAACGACAAAACGTATGACGGCGGAGTGGTCGCCACCATCGGTAACTTTGGCACGCTCACCGGTGTGTTGGCAGGAGATACAGCCAACGTCATCTTGGTCACCTCAGGCGCTTCGGCCACCTTTGCCGACAAAAACGTGGCCTACAGCGGCAGCACCGTCATCACCAAAACAGTCACCTTGACCGCGTCGAGCTTGGGACTGTCAGGCACCAAAGCTGGCAACTACGCCATCGTGGGCAACCTCACAGCCAGCGCCAAAATCAACCCCTTGAGCGTGACCGTGTCAGGCATCGCTGCCAACGACAAGGTGTACGACGCCACCACCAACGCCACCGTCAGCACCACCAACGCCGTGTTCAATGGCCAAGTGGTCGGTGACGATTTGCATGTGTCTGCCACAGGTGTGTTTGCCGCCAAGGCAGCAGGCACTGCCCGCACCGTCAACCTGACCAGCAGCTACAACGGCACAGACCTAGCGAACTACGCCATCACAGGCCAGGCCACTACCACGGCCACCATCACGCCCAAGGCCTTGACGGTGTCAGGCTTTGTGGCCAACAACCGTGTGTATGACGGCGGCTTGGTTGCCACCATCAATGCCAACAATGTGTTCTTGGCCGGCCTCATCAGTGGCGATGTGGTCACGGCTTCGGCCACGGGTACCTTTGCCGATAAAAACGTGGGCACAGCCAAAACCGTCACGCTCACCAGCAGCTACGCCGGTGCCGACAAAGACAACTACACCATCACCAACCAAGCCACCAGCACGGCCAACATCACGCCCAAGGCTTTGACCATCAGCGGCATCACGGCCACTGATAAAACCTATGACAACACCACAGCTGCCACTGTGTCGGTGAGCGGTGCGGTGAAAACGGGCTTGGTGTTGAATGATGTGGTTGACGTTAGCGCCACAGGCGTGTTCAGCGATGCCAATGCCGCCACAGGCAAAACCGTCACGCTCACCAGCAGCTACAGCGGCACTGATGTGGGCAACTACACGATCACCTCGCAGGCCAGCACCACCGCGCGCATCGTGCCGCTGGATGTGCAGCTGCCCGCTGATGCCAGCCTGACCAAGGTGTACGACGCCACCACATCCGTGGCACCTGCTTTGTCGGGCATTGCCACAGGCTACGGCAGCTTGAGCGTGACCAGCGCCAACAACAGCCAGCTCTACACCGATGCACTGGCGGCAGATAAGTTGCTTTCGGGTGGCATGACCTTGACGGGGCGTCCCGTGTTCAGCAGTGCTGATGCAGGCACCGTATCGATGGACCAAGGCAGCGTGCAGCTCACAGGCACGCGTGCCGCCAACTACCGTTTGGTATGGGTGGCCTCCAACGCCACCATCACACCAGCACCGTTGACCATCACGGCCAACAACGATGCACGTTTTTATTCGCTGACCGATGACACCAACTACGCAGGCGTTCGCTACAGCGGTTTTGTGGGCGGACAAACGTCGGGGGTGTTGGGCGGTACTTTGGCCATTGCGCGTGACCGCAGTGCTCAACTTGCGAATGATGCCAACAGCGTAGACACCCAAGATACGCATGGCACTTACACCCGCGTGTTGGTGCCCTCGGGCTTGACGTCAAGCAACTACAACATCACTTACGTCAACGGCGACTACACCATCGTGCCTGTTGGCCAGCTCTTGGTGAAAGTGGCCGACACCAGAGCCACCTATGGCAGCACCCCCACTTACACACTGACAGCTGCGGGGTATTTGTCGTCGGCGACTGCGAACAGCGTGACCACATACACCGTGAACGACCTGCTGGCGAGCAACCCCAGCCAAGCCAGCGTGAGCGGCAACCAAGTGACAGTGACCGACGGCAGCACCACCGTGGGTAGCTTCAGCTTGGGTGCAAGCAACCCTTCGCTCAGCAGCTCGGGCACGCTCAAGGTGGGCACCTACAGCGTGGGGGCCACATCCATCACCACCAACAGTGGCAACTTCAGCAACACCATCAACGTGGTGGGTGGGTATGAAGTGACGCCCAAGTCGCTGACAGCCAACGCCACCAACGTGACCAAAGAATACGACGGCAACACCGCTGTGCTGGGTAACTACATCTTGGCGCCTGTTGGCTTGGTGAGCGGCGCGTCTGTGACCGACACCGTGACACTCAGCGGCGTGGGTACCTATGCCAACAAAAACGTCACGGGCGCCGCCGACAAAACCTACACCTTCACCAGCTTGGCACTCGGCGGAGCCGATGCGGCCAACTATGTGTTGATTGACAGCAACAACGCTGCCACCACCACCTATACCGCCAGCAATGGCGAAATCACACCACGTGCGCTGACAGTCAACTACACAGGTGTGAACAAGGTCTATGACGGCGTTCTCGCCGCCACCGTGACCACCACCGACAACCGTGTGGCAGGTGACACCTTGACCATCAGCCGCAGCGCTGACTTCGATAGCAAAGATGTGGGCACCGCCAAAGCCGTCAGCGTGAGCGGTGTGGGTTTGGGTGGCACAGACGCTATCAACTACACGGTGGCCGCTACAGGCAGCGCCAGTGCCGACATCACGCGACGCGCCTTGACCATCAACTACACCGGCATCAACAAGGTGTACGACGCGGGCACCGCCGCGACCGTGACCACCACTGACAACCGTGTGGCGGGTGATAACTTCATCGTCAACTGGACAGCCAACTACGGTGACAAAAACGTGGCCGGTGGCAAAACCATCAGTGTCACAGGTGTGAGCTTGAGCGACCCGTCGGGCGTCACGTCGGTGGATGCGGGCAACTACACGGTGGCGGCCACGGGCAGCACATCTGCCAACATCACCCCACGTGTACTGACCGTGTATTACACCGGTGACAACCGTGTGTACGACGGCGGAACGGTTGCTACGGTTACGATCAGCGATGACCGTTTGAGCGTGGGTCAAACGCTGGACGACCTCACCATCAATCGCACAGCCAGCTTTGCCGACAAAAACGTCGGCACTGCCAAAGCCGTGAGCGTGAGCGGTGTGAGCCTGACGGGTGCCGACGCCAACAACTACAGCGTGGTGGCCACGGGCAGCACGACAGCCGACATCACACCGCGCACCTTGACGGTGGCCTACACCGGCGTGACCAAAGAGTACGACGGGCTGCTGAATGCGAGCGTGACCACCAGCCTCACCTCAACCAATGGGTATGTGAACGGCGACGTGTTGACGGTCTCTCGCACTGCCAATTTCGTTAACAAAAACGTGGCGTACGACAGCAACAACAACGTGGCGCCGGTGAACATCAGCGTCACAGGTGTGAGCCTAGGCGGCACCGATGCGGCCAACTACAGCGTGGACAGCACGGGCAGTGCATCGGCCAACATCACGCCCAAGGCTTTGTCGGTTGTGCTGACCGGCAGCATTCAAAAAACCTACAACGGCAACACCGATGCCGCATTGACCTCGGCTAACTACAACCTCACCGGTTTTGTCACGGTGGGTGGCACAACTGAACACGCCACCATCACCCAAACGCAAGGCGCTTACAACAGCCGCAACGTGCTGACAGCCAACAGCGTGACGGCCAATTTGGTCGCCAGTGATTTCACCGCCGACACCGGCACCACGCTGAGCAACTACACCTTGCCCACCAGTGCCACAGGGGCCGGCAGCATTGGTCTGCGCAACTTGACCGTGACCTACACCGGTGTGAACCGCACGTATGACGGCACTGCTGTGGCCACAGTGACCACCACCGACACGCGTGTGAGCGGTGATGTGTTTGACATCACCCGCACGGCCAGTTTTGCCGACAAAAACGTGGCCACAGGCAAAACCATCAGCGTGTATGGCGTGGCCTTGACAGGCACCGATGCCACCAACTATTTGGTGTCGGGCACAGGCAGCACCTCGGCTGATGTGACGCGTTTGGATTCGGTCACTTGGGTGGGCGGTGCGACGGGTGAGTGGTTCAACCCCGCTAACTGGGCGGTGACGGGCAACTTGTCGCTCACCGGCGTCGTACCCGATTTGAACAACGTCAAAACAGTGCTGGTGCCAAGCGGCGCAGGCGGCGCAGCCATCAGCTTTGATGACAGCGTGGCTGGCCTCAGCGCAGGGGCGTTGTCAGGCATTGTGTTGGTGGACAGCCTGACTTACCAAGACTCGGTGGCGTTGAGCAAGCTGAATTTCAAAAACGGTTCTTTGGTGGTCAACAACAACGCCACGCTCGGCGGCTTTGAAAGCGCAGCAGGCACCACCTTGACCGTGGGTGGCACCTTGGACGTGAACGTGGCCAGCGGTAGCAAAACCATGGCGGGCTTGTTCAACGGTGCGGGCAGTTTGAGCAAAACAGGCGCAGGCACGTTGGTGATGACCGGTGGCAGCGCCTATACCGGCAGCACCACCATCAGTGCAGGCACGTTGCAAGTGGGCGATGCCACCACCACGGGCAACTTAGGCAGCGGCAACATCGTCAACAACGCCACCTTGGTGTTCAAGCGCAGCAACGCCATGGGCATTGCCAATGTGATTTCAGGCACGGGTGAAGTCAAGCAAGAGGGCGCAGGCGCCTTGACCCTCAGTGCGACCAACACCTACACCGGTGCCACCTATGTGAATGCTGGCACTTTGGCCATCAGCACCGATGACAACTTGGGCGCAGCCCCAACCAGCACGCAAGCCGCTCAGCTGGTGGTGAACAACGCGACTTTGTATTTCTACCCAGTGTTCACCACAGCAACCCAAGCCAAGCGTGGTTTGACCTTGATAGGCAGCACCACACTCAACACAGCCGAAGGCAGCAGCGTGACATGGGCAGGGCCCGTGACAGGGACTGGCTTAACAAAAGCAGGCGCGGGCACGCTCATCTTGACTGGCGCCAACAGCTATGCCGCCACCACGGTGAGCGCAGGCACGCTGCAAGTCGGCAATGGCGGCAGCACGGGCACGTTGGGTACTGGCGCAGCCACAGTGACGGGAACACTGGCATTCAATCATTCCGCGGCGACCACGGTGGGTAACGCCATTTCTGGCGCAGGCAGCTTGAACAAACTCGGCAGCAACACGCTCACGCTCACAGGCGCGCAAACCTACACCGGCGCGACAGATGTGGCCGGTGGCTTGGTGTTCCAAAACGATGTGGCGCCCACCACCATCGGTTTCACAGGTGCAGGTGCGGTGACGATTGAGCCAAGCAGTGCGTCCTTTACCGCGGCATCGTTCACGCCCAGCTATACATTTGCCAACAGCCTTTCTGGATTGACTTTAGGAAAACCAGACTCAAGCACCAATATCACGATTGGTTCAAACTTAACCCTGTCAGGCCCCGTCAAGATTTACGGTGGCACGATTGACATCAGCGCCAACATCAACACCACGGCGGGTGGTAATGCTGGCGATGTGTTGCTCAAAGCTTCGGGCAACATCGTGTTGGGCAGCAGCAAGTCCATCACCACCACCGGCGGCGATGTGGTGTTGTGGGCCAACAGCGACAGCGTGGGTGCTGGCAACATTTCTTTAGGCAGTGGCGCATCCATCCAAACCAGTGGCGGCAACTTGGTGCTGGCGGGTGGCGCTGACGATGGCGCCAATGGCAGCACTGCCAACGATGGCACACCCGATGGCTATGCCCGTGGTGTGGGCACCGCTGGTATTTCGACCACGGGTAGCTTCACGTTGAACTCGGGTGCGGGTGCGTTGGTGTTGCGCGGTTCGTCTGATTTGAAGGTTGGCGTTTTGTTGTCAGCCACGACCACAGGCAGCCTCACCACCACCAGTGGCCGCATGGATGTGGTGGGTGTTGTCGACGCTGCTGCAACACCGAGCGACACACAAATGGGCGTTCTCACCACAGGCGGTGGCACCCTCAACATCACTTCTGCCACGGGCCTGATCAACCTCAGCGGTGAAGCCACGCGCTACGGCATTGCTTTCGGGGTGAACAGCACGTCACCTTATGCGACAGATGGTGTGACACAAACGGTCATTCAGTCTGGTAACACCACGTCAAATGCCATTTCGATTGTGGGTACTGGCACGAGCGGTGGCAGTCATGGCCTGTCGCTGCGCGGCGCGTCTACCAAGGTGTATGCCACTGCAGCGTTGGGTGGTATTACGCTGAGTGGTGTGTCAAACAATTGGAGCTCGGCTATCTACAGCCCAGTGGACGTGTTGGCCGTCTCTGGTCCCATTCGTTGGCTCAACTCGGATGCCACCTCAGGCATTTACGCGGCCACGACAAACATTACTTTCGGTTCTAAGTCGGGGGTGGCGGGCTTAGACACCAGCTCGTCTGATGTGACGGTTTATTTGAAGCTGCTCACGGGTACGCCCACCATTGCCATAGGGACCACGGGTGCAGTCAAAGTGCAGGGCGTGGATGGCACGGCATCGTTTGGGCAAACCTTTAACAGCAGCAAGTTCGCCTTCAACGCCAATGGCCAAACCATGGGCAGCTTGGTATTCGGCAGCCCCTTGAACACGCAAGCGTTGACAATCGACCAAACGTTGACAGCCAATGGCCCCATCACCGTTTACGGCGGAGCCCTGGCGATCAACGCGCCGCTGACTGCGACCAACAGCACCGTCAAGCTCACGGGCACCACCATCACCGATGGCGCATCAGGCTACATCACGGCTGACAAACTGGCTTTGCTCAGTGGCGCGGTGACCTTGGACCACACCAGCAACAACGTGGGCACCTTGGCCGCCAGCGGTGTGAGCAGCCTGACGTATGTCAACAGCGGTGCATTGACGATTGGCACGGTCAACCCCACAGGTATCACGGCCACGGGTGATGTGCGCATTGAAACACTCAGCGGTGATTTGACGGTGGCTGCTGATGTGGTGACCACCAGCACCACCGCCAATGCCGTGTTGTTGAATGCTGGCAAAAACACGGCGGCTGGCACATCAACGGGCGGCAACATTCTTGTTTCTGGCACGCCCACTCTCACAGCTGGCACGAACGGCGTGATCCGCCTGATGGGCGGCAGCGTGACGGGTAGCACTGGGTTGACCGACCTGGTGGGCAGCGGCTCAGGCCACTTCCGTTACAACTCGGACGAAGCCGCGACCCGTTACTCTGTGGCGCTGAGCCCCAATGTGATCAATGCGATTTACCGCGAACAACCGACGGCAACGACAAACATTGACAGCTTCACCGTGACGTATGGCTACGACCACACCACCACGCTGAACAACTTCAAACCCGATGGCACCACGGCACTGTCTACTGTGCGCACCGCGGTGAACGGTGATGACGCTGTCGCAGGCCTCGGCGTCATTATTGAAGGCGCCACGTATTCCACAGGCAACAAACTGGTGTATCGCGCCACGCCTTACACACTGACCGATGGTTTCACAAAGTTGGGCTATGCCACGAGCCAAACCGGCGGCAGCTTGTTGACGGTGGCGAAGAAAGATCTGAGCTTCTCTGGTTTGGTCATCAGCAGCAAAACCTATGACGGCAACGCCAACGCCAACCTGAGCATCAGCAGCACAACCTTGCCCGACAAGATCACGGGTGATGATGTATCCGTGTCATCTGTCACTGGTGCTTTTGATACACGTCATGTGGGCACAGCAAAAACAGTGACCATCACCGCTGCAACCATCGCAGGCACTGACGTGGGCAACTACACCGTCAACCTGAACGGGCAGGGCGGCACAGCCAATATCAATCAGCTGGCCTCTGCCACCTACGTGGGTGCATCGGGTGGTGACTGGTCAAACGCCGCCAACTGGGCCGTGACCGGCACCACCACACCGACGGGTGTGTTGCCTGACGGCAGCAACGTGGCATTGGCCATCATTCCAACGGGCCTCACTGTGGTGGCCAAGCCCCCGTTGAGCCCAGAGTTGGGCTACACGGGTAAGACACAAATTGCAGGCACGTTGCAAGTGGCGGCTGACAGCTACCTCGGTGCCGCACCTGTCAGTGCCACGCCAGACCTAATCACCCTCAACGGCGGCACATTGCAGGCCACCGACAGCTTCACACTCCACACCAACCGTGGCATCACTTTGGATGCCAGTGGTGGCACGTTCAGTGTGGATGCTTCGAAGAGCGTGGCTTATGCGGGCGTGATGGCGGGTACGGGTGGTTTGACCAAGTCGGGCTCGGGTACCTTGACCTTGACTGGGGGCAATACCAACTACTCGGGCGTCACGACGGTTTCTGTTGGTAATTTGATTGTGGGCGGTGCTGGCAATGCATTAGGCACTGGCAGTGTGTCGGTGGCTAGCCGTTTGAGTTTTGACACAGCCGCTGCAGCCTCATTTGCCAATGGCATCAGCATCACGGGCACGGGTGTTGTCGAGAACACAGGCAGCCATGCGGTCACTTTGACAGGTGTGGTGAACACCAACTTGACCGCCACCACGGTGGTGGATGGTGGCACCGCTGGCATCATTATTTCGGGCAGTGCTACACCGACAGGATCGGGTGCGGGCTACAACATCAAGGGCAACCTGACATTCCAAGGGCACAGTCTCAATAGCTTGGTCATTCGCTCCTTAGGGGATAGCAAAGTGACTTTTGCCGCGTCGGGAGGTGTGTCTAACTTCACACTCTGGTGGCTCGGTGGCGAAACCAGTTCTACTGCATTGAGCGTTGAGGTGGGTGCAGGTTTAACGGTGAGCGAAGGTGCATCGCAAGGCGCAGGCAACTTGTATTACAAAAACCTGAGCGGTGCTGGTACTTTGAATTTGGGTGGCACCACCTCAACAGGCTTTGTGCTGGGTGATGCAGACATTGCAACCCTCATCGCCAGTGGCAGCAAAAAAATCAGCATTGGTGAATTGGGTAGCGTTGCCGGTCGCCTGTTGTCTGGCAATGTGCAAGCCAATAGTGGCTTGTTGTTAGATTCAACCACCGACTACACCTTCGCGGGCGTACAAAGCGCTGGCACCTTGACCAAGCAACGGGCCAACACGGTCAAGCTCACAGGTGCCAACACATCGACCGGTGCCATCACCGTGAGCGCTGGCATTTTGCAAGTTGGTGATGCAGGCACCACTGGCGCGATCACAGGCAACGCGGCGGTGACCTCTGGTGCGAGCTTGGTGTTCAGCCGTTCAAACGCAGCCTCATACGTGGGCAACATCAGCGGCGCAGGCACGGTGACCAAGCTGGGTCCGAATGTGCTGACCCTCACGGGCACACAAACCTACACAGGTGCCACAGCCACGGGTGACGTAGGCGGTGGCTTGGTGTTCACCAACAACACCTTGCCCGTGACACCGGGTGCTTTCACAGGCAATGGTTTTGTCACGATTCAGCCGGTGCTGGCAGGCAGCTTTGGCGGCACTTTGTCGACCAGTGCGTACAGCTTTGGCAGCTCGCTCACGGGCTTGACTTTGGGGCGTGATGGCAACACATCGACCATCACCGTCAATTCGCTTTTGAGCATTGCTGGCCCGATCAGCATTTATGGCGGCACGATCAATTTGAGTGCAGACATCACCAGCACGGTTGCGAATGCGGCCATGTTGTTCAAGTCGACAGGGGATATCAACCAAGCGGCCAATGTGGATGTGCTGACCACTGGCGGCAGCACGGTGTATTGGGCCAACAGCGATGGTGGCAACAGAACAGGCATGGTGCTGCTTGAGACAGGCGCGACCATCACCACCCAAGGTGGTCATGTGTGGATGGGCGGCAGTGCTGCTGCCAATGGCCAAAGCACATGGCACGGTTTGACAGTGGGTGATGGCTATGCCGCCAGCGGCACATCGGTGGCGTTTGCAGGCGGTTCGAACTGGCTCAGCGGCATTGTGTTGAAGCGCAGCCAAATTTCTTCAGGCGGTGGTGATGTGTCGTTGTACGGGTACGGCGCAACGAGCGGCTCGGGTTTTGTGAACTTTGACAACACGACGATCAACTCAGGCACGGGTCAGATTTTGATCAACGCCAAGTCGTCGGGTATTTATGCGTTCTTGCCAGGACTTCACCCTGGTGTGACGCCTGGCGCGGCGTTTGAATTGCGTTCTGCTAACACAGGCGTCGATGCGATTCGTGTGGTGGTGGACGGTGTGGCCAGCAGCACCCCGGGTGCTGTGATTGAAGGCAACTTCCGCATGTTGGCTACCAATGGTGGTGGTGTGACTTTGTCGGGTCGCGCAGCAGCTGGCACTGCTGGATTGCAAGTGGGTAGCTCTTGGGGCAGCGGTGTGATGGATGTCTTGTCGACCACCGGCAACATCACGTTGGATGCAGGCACCAACAGCATCAGTTTCCAAAACGCATCCAGCGCGATTTACTTAGGCTCTAAATCGGGCAGCGCTGTGCAATCAGCCACAGGCAATATCTCGATGACTGCTGACAGCCTGTCACTCGCCAGTGCGTTGACCTATGCCAACACCACCGGCACCTTGACGATTGCGCCCACCTCGGCCAGCTTCTCCAGCGCAGTTAATAGCACCGGTTGGGTGTTGGGTACGGGTTTGAGTGCCTTGACAGTGGGTAGCCTGACCAACACGGCCAACATCACTTGGGCTTCCAGCAACACGGTGAATGGCCCCATCAAAATTTACGGTGGCAACATCACGCTCAACAGCGCGATTGGCACGACCAACGTGTTGACCGGCGATGTGTTGCTGCGTGGCGCAGACGTCAACAGCGCATACAACATCAGCTTGGCCGATGGCCGCACGCTCACCGTGGACAACACCGGCACCAACAGCATTGTGTCGGGCATCATTTCTGGCACGGGCGCCAATCTGGTGAAGCAGGGCACAGGTGCCTTGTATTTGCGCGGCGTCGACACCTACAGCGGCAACACCACTGTCGATGCGGGTTATTTGGAGTTGAGCACCACAGGTTCGTTGGTGACCGATGTGTTGAACAACGCAGGCTTGGGCTTTAACCAAACAGCCAACTACACTTTTGCCAAAACCATCAGTGGCACAGGCTATGTGGTGAAGTACGGCAGCAACACACTCACGTTGACCGCTGCCAACACCTACACCGGTGTGACCAACTTGCAAGGTGGTACTTTGTCTGTGTCGAGCTTGGCCAATGGCGGCGTGGCCAGCAACATCGGCCAGTCCACCAACGCAGCGGCTAACTTGGTCATCAACAATGCCACGCTCAAGTACACAGGCGCCGCCACCAGCACAGACCGATTGTTCACCTTGGGTGACAGCGGTGCCACAGTAGATGCCTCTGGCACAGGTGCATTGGTGTTCACCAACACAGGTGCTTTGGTTTACAGCGGCACAGCGGGTCGTTTGCTGACCTTGACAGGTACCAACACCGCCGACAACACCATGACCCCCGTGCTGGCCAATAACGTCGGTATCAGCAGCTTCACCAAAGCGGGCACTGGCAAGTGGGTGATGAAGGGTGTCAACACCTACAGCGGCCTCACCACCGTCTCTGGCGGCACCTTGAATGTGGGTGATGGCACAGACGCCTTGGCTTCGTTGGGGACCAACACCGTCAGCCTTGCCGCAGGCACCACACTCAACTTCAACCACAACAATGTTGTGTCAGTGGGCAACGCCATTTCTGGTTCGGGTCAACTCAACAAATTGGGTGGCAACACACTCAGCCTCACCGGTGTGAACAGCTACACCGGTGCTACAGGCGTGGGCAGTGCGGGGGGCGTGGTGTTTACCAACAACACAGCACCGACCACGGTTGGCTTCACAGGCTCAGGCACCGTGACGATTGAGCCGAGCACCACTTTTGCAAGTGCAGGCATCAGCAACTACACCTTTGCCAACACCATCTCGGGCTTCACATGGGGCAAGTCGTCCAACGTGGCTGACTTGACCATTGCCAGCCCCATCAGTATTGCCGGCCCCATCAGCTTGTACGGTGGCAATATCAATTTGAATGCCAACGTGAGCAGCAGCTTGGCCAATGCAGCCTTGCTGTTCAAAGCCTCGGGCGACATCACACAAGCCAGCAATGTGGCGGTGGGCAGCAATGGTGGCGACATCACCCTTTGGGCCAACAGCGATGGCGACACCACCAATTACGGTGGCATTTTGCTCAACTCGGGTTCGAGCATCAACAGCTCGAACGGCAACATCACCTTAGGTGGTGGCACGTCGTTGGCCACAGGCTATGCCACACACAAATCCACGAGTGTGGGCAACACAGGTAGCAGCGCAGCCGATTATTCAGGTGGCGTGGCGTTGTTCAATGCATCCATCAGTGCAGGCACAGGCGCTGTGACGGTGCGTGGTGAATCGGTGGGTTCTGTAGACGACTACGCCATGGGCATTTTGCTGCGCGGTGATGCAGGCACATCGTCCATCACCGGTGGTGCTGTGAGTTTGGTGGGGATTTCAAACAACGCATCTAACGCTTCTGGCGTCTCGATGGTGAATTCAACCGTCACAGCGGCAACTAACTTGACTGTGTCAGGCACGACCACACAAGCCACTTCATCGGCCTTGATGATGGATGCCACCAGCACCTTGACTGCAGGCGGCACTACGAACATCAGCGGCAATGCCAAAGTGGTATTGGGCAATGTGGACAGCACTGGTGCCTTGAGCATCAGCACCACCAGTGGTTCGGTGAGTCAAGTGGCGGGCACCACCGTGTTGGCTGACAGCACCACCAGCGTGACCGTGCAAAACGCAGACGTGACCTTGAACAACACGGGCAATGACATGGGCGGCCTCATCAGCGTGAGCAACGCCGCCAACCTGACTTTGCGCAGCACGTTATTGAAACTGGGCTCGATCGCCACGTCAGGCGTACAGACTTACAACAGTCCTGTGCAGTTGATGAGCAACCCAACGTTTGATGGCCACACCATCACATTTGCAAGCACTGTGAACGGTGATCAAAGTTTCACCGTGATTGACAGCGGTCATACCTTGCTGGCGGGTGCCGTTGGCGCGTCTGCTGCACCAACACGCATTGACATGACAGCGATCGATGGCATTGAAATCACGGGTGGCAAGGTGCGCAGCAGTGGCCCGCAGTGGTTTAAGTCACCCGTTCTTGTTAGCAATGCCGGCAACACTATTTTCGATAGCACAGCGGTTGCTAGCGCAGGGGCCAACATCACCTTTGAACAAACGCTGAACGCTGCAGGTGTTCAAACGGAGTCTGTCGGTATCGATGCAGGTACAGGGGGCATCGTGCGATGGAAGGGCGTCGTGGGTGGCGATAAAGCGTTGAATACGCTCACGTTGAGCAATGCAGCGAGCTTCACATTTGAAGCAGGTCTGAATGCCAAGACGCTAGTGACTGAAGCCATGCCCTACAGCGTGTCAATTTTGGAACGCAGCACCTTGACTGACCTTGTGGAGTTCAAGAACACGCAGGCATTGAAGTTGATCAATACCTCAACGACGGATGATTTTGTGGTTGCTGGCGGCATGAAGGCCACGGCACCTAGCGAGCTTGCATTGAGTGGCAAATTCAAGTCCACGAACCAAGCGATGGTGTTGGGGCGATATGACTCGGCCAATCCATTGCTTGGCAATGTCACCTTGCTGGACGACACCACTTTAGATACGGGAAGTACGGTTTCGACCGCTGTGCTGATCAAGATCGGCGGCAAGCTTGACGGTGGCTTTGATTTTGTGGCGAACAGCGCTGGTGTGACTCAGTTTGAAAGGCCTGTGGGCAGTCTGCAGCCGTTGCACAGTTTGCAAACCGATGCGCTGGGTTACACCGATGTCTCAGGTAGTTCGATCACAGCAAAAGCTGTCGGTGGCACGGTGTCCATCAAGGACCCGTTGACGTTGTCTGCTGCTTCCATACGAATATCGGCAGGTGCAAAGATTGAGTTTGCAGATACGGTTGCAAATGCTTCGGGGCAAACCGCTGCTTTGATTTTGAAAACGGCAAGTGATGGAACGATCTTGGCTTCCAAGGATATGGGCAGTGACACCGCGCGTTTAGGCAGTTTGTCTATTCTTGATACAGGTTCTGCCACGTTCATTGGTTCGGTGTATGTCGACACCCTGAGCACAGAGGCATTGGCGTACAACCTGAGCTTCAAAGGCGACAAAACTTACGTGACCCATTTCACGGAGTTTAAAAATAGTGGCACTGTGCAGCTGGGCGCTCTCAGTGGCACATCTGCTTTGCATTTTGAGAGCGGTTTAGAGGCCGTGCTGCCAAGTACTTTAGAAATGGCTGGCACAGTGAAGTCGCTGGGTCACAACATGGTGTTGGGTACGCCAAGCACGCATTTCAACTTGTTGAATGACCTGACGTTGGATGCAGGCAACGCTGATATTGATTTACGCAGCAAAGTCAGTGGCGATGTTTATGCCTTGAATTTAATAACAACGGGCACGGGTAAAGCAAAGTTTAGTGGCGGAGAAATATCAACAAGTGGTAATTTGACGTTGCGTGGCGAGGTCGTATTTGCAAATGAAACCAAGCTCACGGCAAGTCAAGTAACTTTAGGTGGAGCAACCACCGTCAACGGCAAGTTCACCATTGATGGTGCGGCCATTTTGGCGGGCGGCGCGGTTGATACAACTGGTTTTGATCAAGTCTACAAGGGCGCTGTCACGCTGAGCACGCAAGAAGCGACGCTGACCGGCTCGAATGTCACCTTCGAATCAACCGTTGACGGTGCACAGCGTTTGGTTGTTCATGCTTTAGGCGATGTTACTTTTGGTGGGGATGTGGGTAAATCATTAACCATTGCTGCACCTCTGCACATTGAAACTCAAGCGACCACCACACGCATCAAGGGCGAATTTATTCGAACCAGCGGCCAGTCATCCATCCTCTTTAACAATGATGTCGTGCTCACTTCAGCTTTGACAGAGTTCGACACCACGGCTTATGTCAATGGTTCAGGCAACGGGGCGAATATCACTTTCAATGGCTTACTTAATGGTGTCGACGGCACTCAGTCTGTCACGTTCAAAGCCGGTACTTTGGGTGTCGTTACCGCTGAAAAAGCCATTGCCGATGTCGCAACATTGACGTTGAGCAGCAGCAACGGTGCCAACTTTAATGATGCGGTTTCAGCCGGCAGCATCGTCATCGCGCATACGAAGCTCGGCCAAACGGTGAGCTTCTTGGGTGACGTGACAGCATCCACATTCACAACATTATTCGCAGATGGTTACAACTTGGTTTTCAAAGGTGCGTCAAACAAATTCACCCATGCAGTTGATTTCTTAAATACGGGTGGTTTGCAATTAGGCGATGCAAACCGTGCATTGAGCGCTACGCCCACAGATGTGAATTTTGAATTCGTGAATGGTGTGAAAGCCACATCACCCAATTCCGTGATGTTGGCAGGACGTTTTAAATCCAGCCATGCAGACATGGCGTTTGGATCGTCAACTGCCGACATCACACTTGGAAACGCAGTTGCGATTGACAGTGGCTCGGGTGATGTGATTTTTAATGGCGCTTTGGATTCAGAAGCCAACCAGCACTATTCGCTGAATGTCGTGAACGGTGGATATTTGACATTCCAAAAAGCAGTGGGACAAGCGGATCCCTTGAGCACTTTGACGATCAGTGGTGGCGGTAACGTTTACATCAACGGTGGTGAAATAAGCACAACAGGCGCACAAAGTTACGGTAACGCTGTGGTGCTGGGTGACACAACGACCCTCAACGCCTTGGGTGTGAACTTTGACCGCACGATCTCAGCCGCTGCACAAAGCTTGGGCTTGACGGTCAACAACCCAGGCACGACCACCTTCAACGGTGATGTGGACATTGGTTGGTTGGAGACAGACGGTGGTGGCACTTCAGACAACAAGGTGGAAATTCAAACAGCCAGCATCAAGACCACTGGCACGCAGCACTATGGCGAGCGTGTGTCCTTGACCAGCGCGGTACCTGTGACTTTGACCGGTGCAGGTGTGACGTTTGCTGACACCCTCGATGGACCACAAGCCTTGACGATTGAAGACTCAGGCGTGACGACGTTCACCAAAGAAGTGGGACATGGCACGGCCTTGGCTAGCTTGACGATCAAGGACAACAGAGGCACGTATGGCACGGTGCATATCAATGGTGGTGAAGTGACCACAACAGGCGCACAAGACTATCAAAATGCAGTGGAGGTGTGGAAGCCCACAACAACGCTGAATGCGTTGGACGTGACGTTCGCTAAATCAGTGAATGGTAAAGACGCAACTGCAGTGAACTTGACGGTCAATGCCTCCGTAGGCAATACGAGTGCAAACCTTGGCCATGCCACATTTGATGACACGGTTGGTTCAAGCGCCAAGCGAATTGGCACGTTGATCGTCAACAGCATGGGCACCACCACCTTCAAGGGCGATGTGGATGTTGGCTCATTAGAGACAGACGGTGGTGGCACTACAGATAACAAGGTGGAAATTCAAACAGCCAGCATCAAGACCTCAGGCACTCAGCACTATGGCGAGCGTGTGTCCTTGACCAGCGCGGTACCTGTGACTTTGACCGGTGCAGGTGTGACGTTTGCTGACACCCTCGATGGACCACAAGCCTTGACGATTGAAGACTCAGGCGTGACGACGTTCACCAAAGAAGTGGGACAGGGCACGGCCTTGGCTAGCTTGACGATCAAGGACAACAGAGGCACGTATGGCACGGTGCATATCGATGGTGGTGAAGTGACCACAACAGGTGCACAAGACTATCAAAATGCAGTGGAGGTGTGGAAGCCCACAACAACGCTGAATGCGTTGGACGTGACGTTCGCTAAATCAGTGAATGGTAAAGACGCAACTGCAGTGAACTTGACGGTTAGTGCCTCCGTGGGCAATACGAGTGCAAACCTTGGCCATGCCACATTTGATGACACGGTTGGTTCAAGCGCCAAGCGAATTGGCACGTTGATCGTCAACAGCATGGGCACCACCACCTTCAAGGGCGATGTGGATGTTGGCTCATTAGAGACAGACGGTGGTGGCACTACAGATAACAAGGTGGAAATTCAAACAGCCAGCATCAAGACCACTGGCACGCAGCACTATGGCGAGCGTGTGTCCTTGACCAGCGCGGTACCTGTGACTTTGACCGGTGCAGGTGTGACGTTTGCTGACCCCCTCGATGGCCCACAAGCCTTGACGATTGAAGACTCAGGCGTGACGACGTTCACCAAAGAAGTGGGACATGGCACGGCCTTGGCTAGCTTGACGATCAAGGACAACGGTGGCACGTATGGCACGGTGCATATCAATGGTGGTGAAGTGACCACAACAGGCGCACAAGACTATCAAAATGCAGTGGAGGTGTGGAAGCCCACAACAACGCTGAATGCGTTGGACGTGACGTTCGCTAAATCAGTGAATGGTAAAGACGCAACTGCAGTGAACTTGACGGTCAATGCCTCCGTGGGCAACACGAGTGCAAACTTTGGCCATGCCACATTTGATGACACGGTTAGTTCAAGCGCCAAGCGAATTGGCACGTTAATCGTCAACAGCATGGGCACCACCACCTTCAAGGGCGATGTGGATGTTGGCTCATTAGAGACAGACGGTGGCGGAACTTCCGCTAACCAAGTGAACATCAACACAGCCAACATCAAGACCACTGGCACGCAGCACTATGGCGAGCGTGTGTCCTTGACCAGCGCGGCACCTGTGACTTTGACCGGTGCAGGTGTGACGTTTGCTGGCACCCTCGATGGCCCACAAGCCTTGACGATTGAAGACTCAGGCGTGACGACGTTCACCAAAGAAGTGGGACAAGGCACGGCCTTGGCTAGCTTGACGATCAAGGACAACGGTGGCACGTATGGCACGGTGCATATCAATGGTGGTGAAGTGACCACAACAGGCGCACAAAGTTACGGTAACGCTGTGGTGCTGGGTAACACAACGACCCTCAACGCCTTGGGTGTGAACTTTGACCGCACGATCTCAGCCGCTGCACAAAGCTTGGGCTTGACGGTCAACAACCTAGGCACGACCACCTTCAACGGTGATGTGGACATTGGTTGGTTGGAGACAGACGGTGGTGGCACTTCAGACAACAAGGTGGAAATTCAAACAGCCAGCATCAAGACCACTGGCACGCAGCACTATGGCGAGCGTGTGTCCTTGACCAGCGCGGTACCTGTGACTTTGACCGGTGCAGGTGTGACGTTTGCTGACACCCTCGATGGTCCACAAGCCTTGACGATTGAAGATTCAGGCGTGACGACGTTCACCAAAGAAGTGGGACAGGGCACTGCCTTGGCTAGCTTGACGATCAAGGACAACGGTGGCGTGCATGGCACGGTGCATATCGATGGTGGTGAAGTGACCACAACAGGCGCACAAAGTTACGGTAACGCTGTGGTGCTGGGTGACACAACGACCCTCAACGCCTTGGGTGTGAACTTTGACCGCACGATCACAGCCGCTGCACAAAGCTTGGGCTTGACGGTCAACAACCTAGGCACGACCACCTTCAAGGGCGATGTGGACATTGGTTGGTTAGAGACAGACGGTGGCGGGACTTCAGATAACAAGGTGGAAATTCAAACAGCCAGCATCAAGACCACTGGCACTCAGCACTATGGCGAGCGTGTGTCCTTGACTAGCCCAGTGGTTACTTTGAGTGCTACATCAGTTACGTTTGATCGCCCTGTGGATGGTCAAAGCTTGATCGTTGACGCAATTGCCAAGATCAACGGCGGTGGCGTGACGACAACTGGTTCACAAACCTACAGCGATCAGATGATTTTGGGGGATGACACTACGTTGACGTCAACCACGGACACCTTGATTTTCCGAAGCATCACCGATGGTGCGTCGACTTCCACATCGACTCAGATACCCGTGTTCAATCTGAATTTGAAATCAGCCATGGCATTGACCTTGGGTGATGTGAACATCGGCGGTCAGTTGGCATTGACCACGAAAACGGGTGGTGTGTCACAACGTGCCAACACCAGTCTGAACATCGGTGGTGCTGCGACCTTGACTGCCGATGCAGGTACACACCAAGTGGCCGCGCTGACCAGCGCCAACAACACCTTCACAGGTCGGCTGACCTTCAATCAAGTCAACAGCGGTTCGTGGGCCGATGTGTCGGTGACAACAGATGCACCTTTGACCTTGGGGCCGCTACAAAGTGGTGGGTCAGTCAATTTGCAAACGCAAGGCGCATTGACCTCCAGCACGATCAGCACGTCTGGTAGTTTGACGCTGAACAGCCATGGCGGTGCGGTGTCTGTGGGAGCCAGTACGGTGTCCGGCAGCATGAGCGTGCAAACGGGTGGAGGCGCGATGGCCCAGACAGGTCAATTTGTGGTGACGGGTAACACCTCGATTACAGCGGGCACGGGAACCATCACGCTTCTCAATGCACTCAATAATTTTGGTGGCGCATTAGCTTTGCAAGGGGCATCCACCTCGGTGGCGACCAGCGGTAATTTGCAATTGGCCAACGTGACTAACACCGGTCCAATGACTTTGCTTGCACCCCAAGGTTCGATTGACCTAGGCACCGCCTTCATCACTGGCGGCGACTTGACCTTGCAAAGCCGTGACAACATGAACCTAGGTGGTGCCAACATCACAGGTAGCTTGAACATGAGCAGCACAACCGGTACCGTGTCGTTTGGACAAGCCACTGTGATGGGCAATTTGACGGCAGCTACACAAGGCCAGCAAGTTGACCTAGGTTCTGCCAGCGTGGGCGGTAATTTGTCAGTGCAAACCAACGGCGGCAACATTCTGCAAAGTACAACGCCAAACGCTGCGTTGCATGTCACGGGCATCAGCACGCTGAATGCCGGCACGGGCAATGTGACCTTGCCCAATATGCCTAACCAGTTTGGTGGGGCCGTCAGTTTGCAAGCCAACAACGTGCAGTTGGTGGGAAGCGATGGTTTGATCTTGGGCAACAGCACCGTCACAGGAAATCTGAGTGTGACCGCGGCCACAGGCAATGTCACACAAAATGCGCCACTGACCGTGACAGGCACCAGCACCTTCAACGCCATACAGGGCGATGTGGTGCTTGCCCAAGCCAACACCTTTGTGCAGCCCATGGCTGTGAATGCTGTCAACGTCACTGTGCACGCGATCTCCGCTTTGACCTTGGGTGCCAGTACCGTGACGGGCGATTTGATGGCCACGGTGGACCAAGGTGATTTGACGCAAACAGCCCCACTGACCGTGGGTGGCAAGACAGACCTGATCACCGCCACAGGCAACGTGGCGTTGACCAACGCCGCCAACAGCTTTGCCGATCTTGTGTCGGTGGATACCGCGGGCACGCTCAAACTCACCAGCGGCGGCCCCTTGACGCTGGGTCAAGTGAAAACAGTGGGAGACACCGATCTCAAGAGCAACGGCAAACTCGATTTGGGCATATCGGTTTTTGGTGCCAAGGTGAATGCCAACAGTGGCGGTTTTGACATTGTGCAAACCGGCCCCATCAAAGTAGGCGGCAACTCAAACTTTGAAGCGGGCAATGCCAAGATTGATTTGTTCAACCCCAAGAATGCATGGTCGGGTTCCATCCTCTACAAGGGCGGCATCGTGATGATCAACCACCCACAACTGATGAACGCAGTGAATGCCGGTACGTTGGTGGTTCGCGCTGAAACATCAGCGGCGCAAACCGCCAAAGTGAGTGCGCCGGCAAGCACAGGCACCGCTGCAGCCAATGGTGCATCCTCTGGCACGGCCAACGGTGACAGCGCTGTGTCAGTGGCTGTGACTCGCCCAGCATCCAGCAACCAAACGGGCTTGATCACAGTGGCGGTGTCGTCAGAAGCCGCAGCTCCCGGACGCAGCTTCTCGTTCTCCATTGAGTCGCAGGTGCCGGCCGCAACAGCCACCAACACCGAAGTGCGTGTGACACAAGCAGATGGCAAGCCACTGCCCGAGTGGTTGCGTTACGAGGCCACCACCAAAACTTTTGTGGCAACCACCGTGCCGCCTGGCGCGTTCCCGCTGCAACTGAAAGTGGGCATTGGCGGCGTGGAGACGTTGATGGTCATCAGCGAGAAGCCACCGGGTCAATAAAGACGCGCTTCTTCGTGTCTAGAATTTCACGCTTATGACCGAAGTTTTGTTCGTTTTGTATTTCTTGGTGCTCATCGCCACGCTTGTCGTCAAGACTCCCATCATCAAGGGGCCTTGGCTGTTTTTGCTGCGCGCGTTTTTTCCGAATTGGAAGTTCTTTCATGCGGTGGGGCATGTGCCGCATCTCTACGCACGCTCGGCGGTGCAACTGGCTTCGGGTGAGCTGCAGTGGTCCGAGTGGGTGCTGATTTATCCGCGCCGCGTGCGCCGACTGAGCCATCTCGTGCACAACCCAGACACCAACATGGGTCTAGCCCAGCAAAACATGGTGGACCATTTTTGGGCCGATTTGTATGACTTGCCCGAGGGCGCGGACCCACGCGGTTTGGTGAGCTACAAGATGATGCAGCGCCTATGTGACCAAGTGCTGCGCGCACGTGATGTGAACTTCACACACCGCCAGTTTGAACTGCGCATGGTGCTGGATGGCCGCTCTGAAACTGTGGACACGCAAGTGATGATGACCTCGCCAGTGGAGGCCGCCACATGTTAAGTGCTGGGTTCATGCAGACGTTCATTCACGCTTTGGTCGACGCGCCTACCTTGATGGCTATTCGCGCCACCGAGTTGGTGTTTGCTTGGAGCCTCACGATTCAAACGCTGGAATACTTGCGCATGGGCAAGTACACCGCAGACGATGCGTTTTGGTCTTGGCCCTTACAACGGGCTGATATTCCTAACGCGCCTGTGCGTGCTTTATTCGATGTGCTTTTCAAGCCGCAGATGCATCAGCTGCATTTGGTGTTGCGCCTGTGTGCGGCGGTTGCGTTGGCAGTGCAGGGCGCATCGTTGCCGCTGATTGGGTTTTTGTTTGTGGGCAACTTGCTCATCCTCATCCGCTGGCGAGGTGCGTTCAACGGGGGCAGCGACTTCATGACCTTGGTGGTGCTCACGGGCTTGCTCATCTCGCAAGTGGTGGGGGCTTTGGTCCATGTTGAGCTGGGCTGGCAAGCGGGTTTTTGGTACATCGCCATTCAAGCCATCACGTCGTATTTCATGTCGGGTGCGGTGAAGCTGCTGCGCCGTGAATGGCGCAATGGCTCAGCCATGACCATCTTTTTGAACGGTGCCATTTACGGGCCGTTGTCGGCCACACACCCGCTGCTCAACAAGTGGCTGGCCATGCTGGGCTCGTGGGGCTTCATCGTGTGGGAAATTTTGTTTCCCATCAGCTTGGTCGACCCACGACTCGCCGCTGTGTTTTGCGCCGTGGCGGCGCTGTTTCACTTTTTGGTGTTTTGGTTCTTTGGCTTGAACCGATTTTTCTGGGCGTGGCTGTGTGCGTTCCCCGCCATCATTTGGTGCAGCGCGCAGTTAAGTGCGCGCTTCATTTAAATGATTTAAGCCATCGCAGCTTCTATCGCATCCATCGCCTCAGTCAGCTCTAGCCAACGCACTTCTAGCTCGGCCAATTCGTCTTCCACCGCTTTGAGGCGCTTGCCGGCTTCGGCAATTTCAGCAGGGGGCAGGGGTGTGGCGAGTTTGTCGTGCAACGCCGTCTTTTCAGACTCGAGCGTGGCCATGGTTTTCTCCACGCCATCCATCTCTTTTTTCAACGGACGTTTTTTCTCGTTGATGTCTTTGCGCAGCTGTGCATCTTCTTTGCGTTGGTCACGAGAAGCCATAGGCGCAGCCGTCTTCGCTGCAGGCGCAGCCGCTTGCACAACAGGCGCTGCAACTTGAGCCACTGGCGCCACAACGGCAGGCTTGAGCGCCGCCGCATTGGCAGCGGCCACTGCCTCTGCACGTAGGCGTTTGCCTTCGTCGAGCAGGTAGCGTTGGTAGTCGTCCAAGTCGCCATCAAACGGCTCCACGCCGCCGCGTGACACCATCCAGAACTCGTCACACACCGCACGCAACAACGCACGGTCATGGCTGACCAGCATCACGGTGCCTTCAAATTCGTTCAGCGCCATGCTCAGCGCTTCGCGGGTGGCGAGGTCCAAGTGGTTGGTGGGCTCGTCCATCAGCAAGAGGTTGGGGCGTTGCCACACCAACATGCACAGCACGAGACGGGCTTTTTCGCCGCCGCTCATGCTGCCCACGGCTTGCTTGACCATGTCGCCGCCAAAGTTGAATTGGCCCAAGAAGCTGCGCAAGTCTTGCTCGCGCGTGGCTTGGCCAGCCAGTTTGCCGTCGATGGTGAGTTTTTTCGCCAACGCAATCATGTGGTCAAGCGGGTTGTCTGCGGGGTGCAACACGTCGAGTTCTTGCTGCGCAAAGTAGCCGATGTTCAGGCCCTTGCCTTCGGTCACTTCACCGCCAATGGCTTGCAAATCACGTGCGATGGTTTTGACCAACGTGGATTTACCTTGGCCGTTGGCACCCAAGATGCCAATGCGCTGACCGGCCAGCACCGAGCGGCTGACGTTGTGAACGATGACCGTGGGTGGGGTGCCCGCAGGTGCGTCGACAGGCGCGGGGTAGCCCACGCTCACGCCTTGCATGCTCAGCATGGGGTTGGGCAAGTTGGCGGGTTCTTTGAATTCAAAGCTGAAGTCGGCGTCGGCCAACAACGGCGCAATTTTTTCCATGCGGTCCAAAGCCTTGACGCGGCTCTGCGCTTGCTTGGCTTTGCTGGCCTTGGCCTTGAAGCGTGCAATGAACTTTTGCAAATGCGCAATCTTGTCTTGCTGTTTGGCAAAGGCGTTTTGTTGCAGCTCCATTTGCTCAGCACGCATGTCTTCAAACTTGCTGTAGTTGCCGCCGTAGCGCACCAGCTTGCCTGCGTCGATGTGCAGGGTGACGTTGGTCACCGCATCCAAAAATTCGCGGTCATGGCTGATGACCACCATCGTGCCTTCGTAGCGCTTGAGCCACGCTTCCAGCCACACCAACGCGTCCAAGTCCAAGTGGTTGGTGGGTTCGTCAAGCAGCAGCAAATCAGACGGGCACATCAGCGCGCGCGCCAATTGCAAGCGCATGCGCCAGCCGCCGGAGAAGCTGTTCACAGGGTTGTCGAGCTCGGTGGTTTTAAAGCCCAGACCCAAGATGAGCGCTTGTGCGCGTGACTGCGCATCGTGCTCGCCTGCGTCGTACAGCGCCATGTAGGCGTTGCCCAAACGCTCGCCGTCGTCGGTGGTTTCTGCTGCGGCCACTTCGGCGCGTGCATCGTTCAGCACGGTGTCGCCTTCAATCACGAACTCGGTGGCGCTTTGCTCGGTCTCTGGCATGTCTTGGGACACTTGGCCCATGCGCCATTGCGTGGGGATGTAAAACTCACCGGTGTCTTCTTGCAAGTTGCCATTGAGCAAAGCAAACAGCGACGATTTACCCGCGCCGTTACGGCCCACCAAGCCTACTTTTTCACCGGGGTTAAGGGTGACGGTGGCGCCTTCTAGCAACACCTTGGCACTGCGGCGCAAGGTGACATTTTTAATCGTGATCATTGTGTATTTGCGCCTTCGACAATCGCCTGGCGTGTGAGGAGTAAGACCTGGTCGTCACCAGCACTGGTCGATAGCCACACGACATCTAAATTAGGAAAGGCTGCTTCAAAGTAATCGCGTTCGTGGCCAATTTCTAAGACCAAAACCGCGTGTTCGCTCATGTGTGCTGGGGCGTCGCGCAGCATTTGGCGAATAAAGTCCATGCCGTCGTCACCACCGGCCAAAGCAAGCGCAGGCTCGGCTTTGAATTCGGCAGGCAACTCAGACATGCTTTGTGCGTTCACATAAGGTGGGTTGCACAAGATGAGGTCAAACACACCATCGGCTTGGGCCATGCCATCCGATTCGGCCAACGTCATGCGGCCTTCTAGGCCGTGACGTGAAAGGTTGATTTGGGCCACAGCCAAAGCATCTTTGGACAAGTCAAGTCCAAGCACCGTGATATCTGGAAAAGCCAGTGCCGCCAAGATGCCAAGGCTGCCGTTGCCCGTGCACAGGTCAAGCACGCGTGTGGTGTTGGGGTCCAGCCAAGGGTCGATGCTGCCTTCGGCCAAGACTTCGGCGATGAGCGAGCGCGGCACGATGGCGCGTTCATCGATGTAGAACGACACGCCTTGCAACCACGCTTCTTGCGTGAGGTAAGCCGCAGGCTTGCGGCTGGCAATGCGGTGCTCAATGAAGGCTTGCACGCTGGCCACTTGCGCGGCGGGCAGTTCGAGGTTGTGCACTTCGTCCGACACATCGGTGTCGAGCGGCAAACCCAGCTTCCACAGCACCAGCCAGGCGGCTTCGTCGGCGGCGTTGGTGGTGCCGTGGCCAAAGCTTAAGTTGCCTGCGGTGTGGGCAGCATCAAGCTGCTGCGCGCTCTGTGCAATGAGCGCGCTGAGTGTCATAGATGGGTTCATTGTGCGGACGTGTTGGCCGGTGAGGCCAAGCCGTGCAGCTGTTCCAGCACACGGCGGTAAATGTTTTTCAGGGGGTCCAAATCAGCCACGGCCACAAACTCGTTGATTTTGTGGATGGTGGCGTTGGGTGGGCCAAGCTCAATGACTTGCGGGCAGACTTGCGCGATGAAGCGTCCGTCGCTGGTGCCACCGGTGGTGGACAGCTCGGTGTCAATGCCGGTTTCGTCGTGGATGGCGCGTTGTACGGCGCCCACCAAATCACCAGGCGTGGTAAGGAAGGGCAGACCGCCGATGGTCCATTTGAGGTCGAAGTCCAAGCTGTGTTTTTGCAGCACCGCGGTCAGGCGCTGTTGCAATTGCTCAGGCGTAGATTCGGTGCAGAAGCGGAAGTTGAAATCCACCACGCATTCGCCAGGAATCACGTTGCTCGCACCTGTGCCCGCGTGGATGTTGCTCACTTGCCAACTGGTGGGTGGGAAGAAGTCGTTGCCCTTGTCCCACTCAATCGCTACCAAATCAGCCAATGCGGGGCTGAGCAAATGGATAGGGTTCTTAGCGAGTTGCGGGTAGGCAATGTGGCCTTGCACGCCTTTGACGGTGAGCTTGCCGCTCATCGTGCCGCGTCGGCCGTTTTTGATCATGTCGCCTGTGCGCTCCACCGAGGTGGGTTCGCCCACGATGCACCAGTCGAGCTTTTCGCCGCGGGCCTTCAAGGCTTCGCACACTTTGACGGTGCCGTCGAGTGCAGGCCCTTCTTCGTCGCTGGTGAGCAAGAAGGCGATATTGATAGCTGGATCTTTACAGTGGTGAGCAAATTCTTCACACGCCACCACCATCGCTGCCAACGACGCTTTCATGTCGCTGGCACCACGGCCAAACAATTTGCCGTCGCGGTGGGTGGGGGTGAAGGGGTCGCTGGTCCATTGGTCGATGGGGCCGGTGGGCACCACATCGGTATGGCCTGCAAACACCAGTGTTTTGGCGTTTGCCTGTGCGCTGCGCAGAACAGCCCACAGGTTGCTCACGCGAAACGTGTCTGGCCCGCTGTCGATGCGCTCACACTCAAAACCGATGGGTGCAAGCCGAGCGGTGATGATGTCCAAACAGCCCACGTCCTCGGGGGTGACCGAAGGGCGCGAGATGAGTTGCTCGGTGAGCTGGAGTGTGCGAGACATTGAAGAGAGAGCTTTGAAACGAATTAATCGCGCAACAAGTCGTTGATGCTGGTCTTAGAGCGGGTTTGTGCGTCCACGCGTTTGACCACGATGGCGGCGTACATGCTGTAAGGCGCGCCGTTGGCCGCCACTTTAGGAATGTTGCCGCTGACGACCACAGAGCCAGAGGCCACGCGACCGTATGTGATTTCGCCTGTGGCGCGGTCGAAGATGGGGGTCGATTGACCGATGAACACGCCCATGCCGAGCACGGAGTTTTCTTCGATGATGACGCCTTCCACCACTTCAGAGCGCGCGCCGATGAAGCAGTTGTCTTCAATGATGGTGGGGTTGGCTTGCAATGGCTCCAACACGCCGCCAATGCCCACGCCGCCAGACAAGTGCACGTTCTTGCCGATTTGTGCGCATGAGCCCACGGTGGCCCATGTGTCGACCATGGTGCCGCTGTCCACATAGGCACCGATGTTCACGTAAGAGGGCATCAAAATCGCGCCTGCAGCCACAAAGCTACCGCGACGTGCCACAGCTGGCGGCACCACGCGCACGCCAGCGGCTTTGAGTTCGTCTTCAGTCATGTGGCCGAACTTGGTGTCCACTTTGTCGTAGAAAGCCAAGTCGCCCGACTTCATGAGGCGGTTGTCTTTCAAACGGAAGGACAACAACACCGCTTTCTTCAACCATTGGTGAACCGTCCATTGGCCCACGCCTTCACGGGTGGCCACGCGCAAGCGGCCAGCGTTCAATTCGGCAATCACGTGGTCCACAGCATCGCGCACTTCGTGTGTTGCGTTGTCAATGCTGATGTTGGCGCGGTTGTCCCAAGCGTTGTCGATGACGTGTTGGAGTTGGTGTTGAGTCATGGTTGTCTTCTCTACGTTGAAATTAAGAAAGGAATCAGGAATGGTTTTGTTTGATGAACGCCACGATGCGTTGCGCGGCTTCTAAGCACTCGGC